>DATBHM010000139.1:0-6043 GCA_036557505.1 Actinomycetota bacterium
GCTCGCTAGGTGTTCTGCCCGGACTGCGGGACGGGGCAGCCATCGGAGCACCGGTTCTGCGTCTCGTGCGGGGAGCGCCTGCCGAAGGATCTCCTGCGCCCGGCCGGGCCCAAGGTGTCGCGGTGGTTCCTGTCGATCCCGGTCGCGCCCGACGACCCGCCGTCCGCGGCGCTCCGGGTGAGTCGCTATCTGGAGGAAGTCGAGATCACGACGTCGGAGGGCTCGGTGCGCGTCCCCAGCCACCACGTGCGGTTCTCGATCTGGGTGAACGACCGCGCGGTCGCGGCGATCTCCATTCCCGACGACGAGGCCGACCGGCTGGCGGAGTTCCTCGGCGCGTGGATCCCGGAGGACGGCGAACCCGTGCGCGGCCGTCCGGTCACGCAATAGCGCGGGGGCCCCATTCGGAACCGGGCGATCAGGTCAGCGTGATGTGCTCCAGGCGCCGGGCCACCGGCCGGCCGTACTCGTCGTGGAGGTCGAACTTCACACGCTGACCGATCCGGAGGTAGCGAAGCTGCGAGCCCTCCAGGGAGGCCTGGTCGAAATACACCTCGGTCCGGTCGTCGAGCAGCACGACGCCGTTGTGGTTCCTGCGGTCGAACTCCTTGACGGTTCCCTGCGGCATGGTCGCTCCGGCCTCGCTCCGTTCGAACTTGGCCGATTGTAGACGTCAGCCGGAGGCCGGGACCTGCAGGCGGCCCTCCTCCCGGAGCTGACGGAGCGAGTGCGCGGTCCGGCTCCGGCGGGCCTCGTCCAGCACCCGGCCGACCTGGCCGGGCACGTCGAGGTCGAACGCCAGACCCGGCGCCTCGACCACCGAGAGCGGCAGGCCCCTCGACCTGGCCGACTGCTCGTGCTTGCGGAACGAGTCGGGGCCGAACCTCGCCGGGATGGCCCGGGGGGGCCGGCGGAGGAGCAGGTTGGTCCCGCCTCCGGTCGTGGCGGGGGACGCCACCACCGGCCCGAGCGTCTGCAGCGCGCCGGCCAGCTCGCCGGGCTGCAGGAGCGGCAGGTCCGCCGGGAGGATCGCGAGCGCGGGGGCGCCGTGCTCGGTCGCCTCCTCCTCGACCTGCCGGATCGCCGCTGCCAGCGGGGGCTTGTGCTCCAGCACGGGCCTGACGCCCCGGCGGACGGCGATCTCCAGTGCGGCCTCGTCCGGCGACACCACCCACACGTCCCACCCGGGAACGCCGAGCGCGGCGTCGAGCACGTCTTCGAGCATCGCGAGGGTGATGGCCGCGCGTTCCAGCGGGGACAGGATCGGGGCCAGCCGGGACTTGGCCCGGGACAGCGCCTTCACGGGAACGGCGATGACGCGCACGGTTCGAGGGTAGACGAGGGGCGGGCGTGCGCCCCGCCGCACTAGCATGGAAGCGACACCGATGACGACCCTCGACCGCTCCGAGTTCGGCCCGAATGCCTGGCTGATCGACGAGATGTACCGGCGGTTCCGCGAGGATCCGGACTCGGTCGGCGCGGCCTGGCGGGACTTCTTCGAGGGGTATGTGCCGCGCGGGGACGGGCGGGCCTCCTCCGACGGCCGGGCCCCCGCCAACACGCCGGCCGAGGCCATCGAACCGAAGGCGGCGCCGGTCCCCGAGGACGCCGAGGTCGTTCCGCTCCGGGGGGCGGCCGCCGTGATCGCCGAGCGGATGGAGGAGAGCCTCGAGGTCCCCACCGCGACCAGCGTGCGCACCGTCCCCGCGAGGCTCCTCGAGCTGAACCGAACGATCCTCAACCGCCACCTGGTCCGCAAGCAGGGGACGGGCAAGGTCAGCTTCACCCACCTGATCGGCTGGGCGGTGGTGCAGGCCGTCGTCGGGACGCCGGGCATGAACGTGACGTACCGCACGACGCCGGGGGGCAAGCCGGAGGCGGCACGGCACCGCCATCTGCACCTCGGACTGGCGGTCGACGTGAAGCGGGGCGACGGCTCGCGCACGCTGCTCGTGCCGAACATCAAGCGCGCCGACGAGCTCGACTTCTCGGGGTTCTTCGGGGCGTACGAGGAGCTCATCCGCAAGGTCCAGTCGGGCAAGCTGGCCCCGGACGACTTCGCCGGCACCACCGTGAGCATCACGAACCCCGGCATGATCGGCACCGTGCAGTCGGTGCCCCGGCTGATGGGGGGGCAGGCGTGCATCGTTGGCGTCGGGTCGATCGCGTACCCGGCCGAGTTCGCCGGCGCCGACCCGGACGCGCTCGCCGAGGTCGGCGTGGGCAAGGTGGTCACCGTCACCTGCACGTACGACCATCGCGTCATCCAGGGGGCCGAGTCGGGGGAGTTCCTCCGAACGATCGAACGGCTGCTGCTCGGCGAGGAGGGCTTCTACGAGGGGGTCTTCCGATCCATGGGCGTGCCGTATGTGCCGCTCCAGTGGCGGGCGGACGCCAACCCGCCGCGGGACTCGCGCGAGCGGGTGGAGAAGCAGGCCCGGATGCTCCAGCTGGTGATCATGTACCGGGCCCGCGGGCACCTCATCGCGGAGCTCGACCCCTTGGCCGCCGAGCCGCCGGAGCTCCCCGAGGAGCTCGACCCCGCCACGTACGGGCTGACCATCTGGGACCTCGATCGCCCCTTCGAGTCGGGTGCGGCGGGCCGGGACGACCTGACGCTCGGACAGGTCCTGGCCGTGGTGCGCGACGCGTACTGCCGGACCGTCGGGATCGAGTTCATGCACATCGCGGAACCCGACCAGACCCACTGGATCATCAACCGCGTCGAACGCGCCGACACCACCCTGCCGAAGGAGGATCAGCGGCACATCCTGTCGCGGCTCAACGAGGCCGAGGCGTTCGAGGCGTTCCTGCACCAGAAGTACGTGGGGCACAAGCGGTTCTCGTTGGAGGGGGCCGAGTCGCTGATCCCCATCCTCGACTCCGTGCTGGCCGACGCGGCCGACGCCGGGATGCAGGAGACCGTCATCGGCATGGCCCACCGGGGCCGGCTGAACGTCCTGGCCAACGTGGTCGGGAAGTCGTTCGGACAGATCTTCCGGGAATTCGAGGGCTCGATCGACCCCGACACCGCCCAGGGCTCGGGCGACGTGAAGTACCACGTCGGCGCCACCGGCAAGCACACCTCCCGGACGGGCAACTCGGTCGTCGTCACCGTCGCCAGCAACCCGTCGCACCTCGAGGCCGTCGACCCGGTGGTGGAGGGCATGGTCCGCGCGAAGCAGGATGCCCTGCAGGAGGGGCGGGACCAGGTGCTGCCGGTGCTGATCCACGGCGACGCGGCGTTCGCCGGACAGGGGGTCGTCGCCGAGACGCTCGCCATGTCGCAGCTGTCCGGGTACCGGACGGGCGGGACCGTCCACGTGATCGTGAACAACCAGCTCGGGTTCACGACGGGATCGACGTACGCGCGGTCGTCCGAGTACGCGAGCGACGTGGCCCGGGTGGTGCAGGCGCCGATCTTCCACGTGAACGGCGACGACCCGGAGGCGTGCGTCCGCGTGGCGCGGCTCGCGTTCGCGTTCCGGCGGCAGTTCCACAAGGACGTCGTGATCGACATGTGGTGCTACCGGCGATGGGGCCACAACGAGGGCGACGAGCCGTCGTTCACGCAGCCGCTGATGTACGACGCGATCGCCGGCCGGAGGAGCGTCCGCAAGCGCTACATGGAGCGCCTGGTGAACGCCGGCGACCTGTCGGTCGAGGAGGCCGAGCACGCGCTGGAGGAGTTCCGCGAGCGCATGCAGCAGGCCTTCGACGAGACGCGCGACGCGGGCTCGGAGAGCCCCGCCGACGTGGAGCGCACCGCGCCGGCGCCCGCCGCCGTGCGTCCGGCGGTCGCCACCGCTGTCGAACGCTCGACCCTGGACGAGGTGGTGGACGCGCTCGTCACGGTCCCCGACGGGTTCACCGTGCACCCCAAGCTCGAGAAATGGCTCGAACAGCGACGGAACGCGCTCGACCAGGACGCTGTCGACTGGTCGCTGGGCGAGGCGCTGGCGTTCGGCTCGCTGCTCCTCGACGGCGTGCCGGTCCGGCTGTCGGGGCAGGACACGCGGCGGGGGACGTTCAGCCAGCGGCACTCGGTGCTGGTGGATCGCCGGACGGGAGCGGAACACACGTCGCTCGAGGCGCTGGGGCCGTTCCGCGTGTACGACTCGCTGCTGAGCGAGTTCGCGGCCGTGGGGTTCGAGTACGGGTACTCGGTGTCGAACCCCGACGCGCTGGTGCTGTGGGAGGCGCAGTTCGGCGACTTCGCGAACGGCGCGCAGGTGATCGCCGACCAGTTCATCAGCGCGGCCGAGGACAAGTGGTCGCAGACGAGCGGGTTGGTCCTGCTGCTGCCGCACGGCTACGAGGGCCAGGGGCCGGAACACTCGAGCGCGCGCCTGGAGCGGTGGCTCGAGCTCGCGGCCGACGACAACCTCCAGGTCACGGTGCCGTCGACGCCGGCGCAGTACTTCCACCTGCTGCGCCGTCAGGCGCTGCGGGACCTCCGCAAGCCGCTCGTGGTGATGACGCCGAAGTCGCTGCTGCGGCTGCCGGCCGCGCGGAGCGCGGCCGGGGAGCTCACCGAGGGGTCGTTCCAGGAGGTCCTCGCCGACCCCGATCATCCGCACCCGAGCGTGGTGTCGCGCGTGGTGCTGTGCGGCGGGAAGGTGTTCTACGACCTGGCGAAGCACCGGGCCGACCACGACCTCCGCGGCGTGGCGCTGGTGCGGGTCGAGCAGCTGTACCCGTTCCCGGAGGACCGGGTCGGGAAGGTGTTGGAGCAGTTCGCGGACGCCTCGGACGTCAGGTGGGTCCAGGAGGAACCCGAGAACATGGGCGCCTGGTATTTCGTCCGTCGCGTGGTGCGCGACCGGCTGGGCGTCGACCTGCGGGGCGTCACCCGCCCGGAGAGCGCATCGCCGGCGACCGGTTCGCTGAAGGTCCACCAGCGCGAGCAGGCCGAGTTGGTCGCCCGCGCGTTCCAGGGCCTCGCGGGGGGCTGATCGCGCCGGCGCCGACCGGGATGCGGTTCAGGCGAGACGTTCCCTGACCTCGGCGGCCCACGCCAGGACGTCCTCGACCGGATGGAAGTTGAGGATGCGGTCCCGGTCGATGCCCCCCCGGATGGCGGCGGCCAGCCCGTACTCGATGCAGTCGAGCTCTCCGACGCTGTGGGAGTCGGTCCCCATCGAGATCCGCACGCCGGCCTCGCGGGCGTAGGCGAGGAGCGCGACGTCGAGGTCCTGCCGATGGGGGGTCGCGTCGATCTCGACCGCCTTGTCGAGCGCCGCCGCCTCCGAGAAGACCCGGGGCCAGTCGGCCTGGAGCCCCGGCCGGCGATTGAACATCCGGCACCGGGGGTGGGCGAGCACGTGGACGGTCGGGTTCCGCACCGCGGCCAGGTACCGCTCGGTCTGATCCTCCTTGACCCGCAGCTCCGAGTGGAACGTCCCGAGCACGAGGTCGAGCCGGGCCAGCGAGGCGGGGTCCATGTCGCCCTCGCCCAGCGGCGAGAGGTTCATCTCGATGGAGTGCAGGACCCGGATGCGGCCGCCGAGCTCGTCGTTGAGCCGTGCGATGTGGTCGGCCTGCTGCGCCAGGCGCTCCTCGGACATGCCGTTGGCGATCGGCAGCCCGACGGAATGGTCGGTGATGCCGATGAACGCGTGCCCCCGGGCGGCGGCGCCCTCGACCATGTCCTCCAGCGGGGCCCGGCCGTCGCTGTAGGTCGTGTGCATCTGGAGGTCGGCGTGGATGCCGCGCCGCCACTCGTCCAGGCCGGGGGTGTCGCGAACCTCCGCCATCGTGAGGAACCCCTGCCGGGTGGTTGGCGGCTCGGGAATCGGGTCGGGCGGATCGTCGATCCACTGCTCCAGGAACCGGCCCACCCATGGGCCGACCGACGGCAGCTCCGTCACCGACCGCCCGGCAGCCGCCACGGCGGCCGCCTCCACCTCCCAGGACAGGGCGGCTCGCGACGCGCGCGCCAGCGCGCGTCGCCGGTGCGGCGCCTCCTGCGCCGCCTCCTCGCGCGCCAGCAGCTCGGACAGGTCGCGGTTGGTCGGAACGGCCATGCCGTCCGAACGGTACC
>DATBHM010000140.1:0-11801 GCA_036557505.1 Actinomycetota bacterium
GAATCGGGTCGACTGTTCTGGGGGTAGCCGTGGCCGTGGCCGGATCGGCCATCCTCCTGATCGCGTTCGGGGGCGGGGGCCGAGCGCCGGGACACAGCCCGACACCATCCTCCGGGCACACTCAGGTGGAGGGGTCGTCACCAACCCCTGGGACGGAAGTCATCGACCCAGCGGGCCCCGAAGTGTTCGCACCTGCGCCCGCAACGGCGCGACCCCGTCTGAGCGCTGAGGAGGCCTGGGCACTGTTCGCACGCCGGATTCACGCGCCGACGACCATCCCGGCGAACGTCACCGCGCACCTCGGCCTGCTCACATTCCCGATCGGCCCGATCGGCCCCGGCGGCGCGGTGGAGTACCACGCGAAGAACCTCTTGGTGTACGGGTTCAGTTCGCCGAGCTGCGGACCGAGGACAAACCCGCTGCCGCCACCAAACTCGACGGTGTCACCGCAGCCTGAATCGTTGGGGACGTGCACGTTCTGGACCTTCCTCGACGCGGACACAGCGCGGGAGATCGACGAGACGACGCAGTACCGGCATTCGATGCATGGAAACTTGCCGTCGACGATCATCATCGACGCCGTGCAGGGCATTCGATTCGACCCGCCGGGGCCGGAGGACGTTCCGTCCCTCACGGAGGAGCAAGCCCTTGCACGGTACGAGTCGGCCAATACGAAGTTCACCTTGCCGGCAGACGCGACTTCGTATCTGGGCCTGTACACGGCCCCGGTCGGCGACGGGACGTTCCGGTTCCACGAGCGGCTGGCCTGGGGGATCCGTTGGCCCGGATGCCCGGTGGACAGCGGCAACCCCGGGTTCCTCCCAGGGTCGCAACCGTCCGCGACGTCAGCACCCAGTCCTCGGCCAGAATCGTGCGCGGAGTGGCTCTTCCTCGATGCGAACACCGGACAGATGTTGGAGGCAGTCTGGCAGCACTGAGAGCAGGCCGATTGTCGAGTGACTGCGTTGGGCCACTGGCGAGTGTGACGTCACTCGGTGAGTCGAGATTCAGTATCTGTCGAACAGGATCGCGCGCTTCACTTCCTGGATGGCCTTGGTGACCTTGATCCCACGCGGGCAGGCGTCCGTGCAGTTGAACGTCGTCCGGCACCGGAACACGCCCGACTTCTCCGACAGCACCTCGAGGCGTTCGTCGGCGCCGTGGTCGCGGGAGTCGAAGATGAACCGGTGCGCGTTCACGATCGACGCGGGGCCGATGTACTCGCCGTCCGCCCAGTAGATCGGGCACGACGTCGTGCACGCCGCGCACAGGATGCACTTGGTCGTGTCGTCGAACCGCTCTCGTTCCTCGGGCGACTGGCGGCGCTCGCGATCGGATACGCCCTCGTCGTTGATGAGGAAGGGGAGCACCCTGCGATAACCGGCGAAGAACGGCTCCATGTCGACGATGAGGTCCTTGAGCACCGGCAGCCCGCGGATCGGCTCGACGGTCACCCGCGGCGCGACCTGCTTCACCAGCACCTTGCACGCCAGCTGGTTGCGACCGTTGATCAACATCGCGTCCGAACCGCAGATGCCGTGTGCGCACGACCGCCGGAGGGCGAGCGACCCGTCCCGGTACCACTTCACGTAGTGCAGGGCGTCGAGCAGCCGGTCGGACGGCTCGGCGTCGATGACGAACTCGTCCCACCACGGGTCCTCGCGGACCTCTGGATTGAACCGCTTGATGCGGATGGTCAGCGAGACCTTGCCGGTGACCTCCGGGCCGCCGCGCCGCTTGGCGCCGGGCTCGCGGGGCGGGCCCTCGTTCCACTCGGCCTCGGCCGAGCCCTCGAGGACGTCGCCGAGCTCGGGCCCCTGCCCGCCCGACGACGAAGGCGACGCGGCCATCAGTACTTCCGCTCCATCGGGACGTAGGGTCCCAGCTTCACGTCCTTGAACTCCAGCTTGATCGACCCGTCCTCCTGCCGGTACGACAGCGAATGCTTCATCCAGTGGTCGTCGTCGCGCAGGGGATGGTCCTCACGGTAGTGCGCGCCCCGGCTCTCGTCCCGGGCCAGGGCGGCGTTGACCACGGGCTCCGCGATGTCCAGCAGGAACCCCAGCTCGACGGCCTCCATCAGCTCGGTGTTGAACCGCTGCCCCCGATCCTGCAGCCCGATCAGCTCGTACCGGTCGCGCAACTGGCGAAGGATCCCCTGCATCTGTGTCAGCCGCTCCTCGTTCCGGACGACCCCGCACAGGTCGAACATGTGCTTCTGGAGGTCCGCCCGGATGTCCGCCGCATGCTCCAGGCCGGGCCCGTGACGGATGTGGTCGAGCATCTCGACCGTCGCCTGATCCGACCCCTTCTTCGGCAGGTCGGGCTCGTCCACTCCGAGCGCGTACTGCGCCATCGAGTGCCCGCCCCGCTTGCCGAACACCACGATGTCGAGGAGGGAGTTCGTGCCCAGGCGGTTCGCTCCGTGGACGCTGACACAGGCGCATTCGCCGGCGGCGAACAGGCCCGGCACCGGCGTCTCCTCCGGCCCGACGACGACCTCGCCCTCGACATTCGTCGGGATGCCGCCCATCGCGTAGTGCGCGGTCGGCTGGATCGGCACGAGCTCGGTCGTCGGCTCCACGCCCAGGTAGATCCGGGCGAACTCGGTGACGTCGGGGATCTTGGTCTCGATGACCTCGCGGGGGAGGTGGCGGACGTCGAGGTGCACGAAGTCCTTGCCGCCGATCCCTCGGCCCTCGCGGATCTCCTGGTAGATCGCGCGGGAGACCATGTCCCGCGGCGCGAGGTCCTTGATGGTCGGGGCGTAGCGCTCCATGAAGCGTTCGCCCTCGCCGTTCAGCAGGATGCCGCCCTCGCCGCGCACGGCTTCGGAGATGAGGATGCCCATCTTGTAGATCCCCGTGGGGTGGATCTGGTACATCTCCATGTCCTCCAGCGGGATGCCCCGCCGGTACGCCACCGCCGGACCGTCGCCGGTGAGCGCATGGGCGTTCGACGTGATCTTGAAGATGCGCCCGTAGCCGCCCGTGGCGAACAGCACGGCCTTCGCCTTGAACACGTGCAGCTCGCCGGTGGCCAGCTCGTAGGCCACGACGCCGCCGCACCTCCCGTCCACCGTCAGCAGGTCGAGGACGTAGAACTCGTTGAAGAACCGGACGTCGCGCTTGATGCACTGCTGGTAGAGCGTCTGCAGGATCATGTGGCCCGTGCGGTCGGCCGCGAAGCAGGCCCTTCGGACGGGGCCCTCGCCGTGGTTGCGCGTGTGCCCCCCGAACCGCCGCTGGTCGATCCGGCCCTCGGGCGTCCGGTTGAACGGGAACCCCCAGTGTTCGAGCTCGATGACCCGGTCGATGGCCTCGTGGCACATGATCTCGGCGGCCGGCTGATCGACCAGGTAATCGCCGCCCTTCACCGTGTCGAACGTGTGCCACTCGGGGTAGTCCTCCTCGACGTTCCCGAGCGCCGCGCACATCCCGCCCTGGGCGGCACCGGTGTGCGACCGCGTCGGGTACAGCTTGGAGATCACCGCCACGTTGACGTGGCCGGCGGCCTCGATGGCGGCCCGCAGGCCCGCGCCTCCGGCCCCGACGATGACCGTGGAGTACGTGTGGGTGACCGTCACGTCTGCGGGAAGTTCGCCGGGTTGAAGGTGAACACGATGATCGTGCCGAGCGCGAACAGGATCACGCCCACGATCGTGAAGAACCACGTCAGCGCGAACCGCGCGCCCGGCCGCCTGACGTAGTCCAGCACCACGACGCGGAGGCCGTTCACGCCGTGCAGGAGCGCGAGCGACAGCAGCAGCCAGTCCCAGGTCCGCCAGAACGGGTTCTGCCAGCGCAGCTCGACGAACTTGAAGTCGACGCGCCCCACCCCGCCGCCCAGCACGTGCATGATGAACACGTGCCCGACGGCGAGGACCAGCAGCAGGATCCCGCTGATCCGCATGAACAGCCACGAGCCCAGCTCGTAGCCGCCGGCCGGGCGCTCGCGTCCGGTGATGGCGCCCCGGACGGTGGGGCCCTTGTACCGGCTGCGACGCTGCGTCTCGACGGCCATCGCGCTACAGGTCCCTGACGATGGCCCGGCCGATGACCCACACCACCGGCACCATGGCGCCGATCACGATGACCAGCGTCCCGTACCAGAGCCGCGCCTGGTACAGGGACGCCTTCGGCCAGAAGTCGAGGAGCATGATCCGGACGCCGTTCACGGCGTGGTAGATGACCATCCCGACGAGGATCAGCTCGAGGAGCTGGACGCCGGGGTTGTGGTAGACGGAGAGCACCCGGTTGTAGGCCTCGGGCCCCCATCCGATGACCGCGGTGTCCACGACGTGGGCGAACAGGAACAGGATGATCCCGACGCCCGTCACCCTGTGCAGCAGCCACGCCCACTGTCCCTCGCGTCCCCGGTACAGGCGTCCGTACTCCCCGGACGAGGATGAACGTCTCTTGGTGGCCACTGCGGTTCCTCCAGCGATGTCGCGTCTTCGAGCGTAGCGCGGGCTCGGCGCGACGACCGCGCCGGAGTCTACTCGTTCCCCCCCGGAGGCCCGTTCACGGGCTCAGCGGAGGTCCCACCGGCCGGTCTGCGGCCCGAACCCCGAGTTCGTGCGGAACAGCACCGCGACCGGCCGCGACGACGCGGGGATCCGGAACGTGACGAAGCCGCGCACGTGCTCGCCGGGATCGAGGTGGATCGTGTGCAACCCCGGCGTGAACGTGTCGAGGAGCTGGGGCCGGATCCTGCGCCCGGATCCGTCGACGAGCACGATGCCGTTCGCGGGGTAGTCCGTGTAGCGGCGGGCTCCGGTGTTCCTGATGTCGAAGTGCGCCCCCACGATGAGGGGGATCGGCGGCTGGCCCGGCGGGGCGGTCGGACTCGGAGCGACGACGAGGCCGAGGAACGTCACGGTGACCTGTTCGCCGGGCAGGGTTCCCTGCAGGACGATGGCCCGCCTCGGGCTCGCGGTGAGCGTCGGCGTGGGCGTCGGGCTGGGGGAGGGGAGGTCGATCGACGGCGGCACGAAGGAGGGCACCACGATCGAGGGCTCCGGGACCGAGACGGACGGTTCCGCGCACGCTTCGGTGCAGGGGCTTCTGGAGTTCTCGTACGCGCCGACCGCGCCGGCCGCCAGGATCCCGCCGATGAACAGCGCCGAGGCGGTCCCGATCACCCGCGACCATCGCTTCTGCTTCCGGCGCTGCTCGTCCGTGAGCGGCGGCGGGCCCACGCGGAGCGGGTCGGGGTCGGGCTCGCTCCCGGCCGGATGTTGCTGTAGCAGGATCCAGGGCAGGCGGTCGGCGAAGTCCGAGACCAGGTCGAACAGCTCGTGCGGGTCGCCTTTCTCCGACCCCTCGCGGTAGGCGAGCACCCACGGCCCGGAGATCTCGAACCGCCAGTGCTTGTCCAGCCCGAGCAGCCACCGGCGGACGTTCGCGTCGAGCAGGTCGGCCGTGAGGGCCGGATCGGTCGAATGCACGCGGTACTCGTCGTCGAACTCCCGATCGAGGTGCACCTCCTCCGCGCCGCGGACGTCCCCCGCCCCGGAGAACAGCGTGTGGCGGTACACGAGGACGTGGGGGAACGCGGCGTCGATCCTCGCCACGACGC
This sequence comes from Actinomycetota bacterium, assembly GCA_036557505.1. GTDB lineage: Bacteria > Actinomycetota > UBA4738 > UBA4738 > JACQTL01 > DATBHM01. Next base: position 5,581 of record DATBHM010000140.1, read on the forward strand.
CCCGCCGGGCCGTGAGCGTCGGCCCGTACCGGCCCCCGGGGACCTGGAAGTACAGACGGAACATCCACACGTCGCGTCCCCGGTAGCTGCCGTAGGTCACCGCGTTGATCCAGCGGTGCGTCCCGAACGTCATCAGGGTGAGGGGCATCTCCAGCAGGCCGAAGTCGTCCGACTGCGAGAACTGCATCCCGAGCGACTGGGCGATGCGCTGGTTCCTGCGGACCCTCTTGGCGTTGAGGCTCGCGATGGCCTTCACCACCGGGGGGAACCTCAGCTTCGCCAGCACGACCCACAGGACGAGCAGGCCGGCCAGGATGGCGAGGCCGTACACGACCACATACCCGAGCGTCCGGCCGACGGAGAGGGCGGTCATCCGGTGGGCGGGTCGGCGATCATGGCGGAGCGGACTCCATCACGGCGAGGAGGTCCGGGCAAGCGCGTCGTGCCCGGGACCGGCTGTCGGTGGGTGGCCGTACGATGGTCCCATCCATGACCGGTCGTGCGTCGAAGGCTTCCAACGCTGGCTCCGGGCCGCTGGCCCGGTTCTCGCCGCTCACCCGGACGTGGTTCGGGGAGGCGTTCGCCGAGCCCACGCCCGCCCAGGCGGGGGCGTGGGAGGCCATCGCCTCCGGGCGGCACACGCTGGTCGTCGCGCCGACCGGCTCGGGGAAGACGCTAGCCGCGTTCCTGTGGGCGATCGACCGCCTCGCCGGGCAGCCGCCGCCGGCGCCCGACCGGCGACTCCGGGTGCTGTACGTCTCGCCGCTGAAGGCGCTCGCCGTCGACATCGAGCGGAACCTCCGCTCGCCGCTCACCGGACTGCAGCGGGCGGCGACGAGGCTCGGCGTCCCGGGGCCGTCGATCGACGTCGCGCTGCGGACCGGCGACACGCCCGCCGACGAACGGCGGCGGTTCGCCCGGAAGCCTCCGGACATCCTCATCACCACACCGGAGTCGCTGTTCCTGCTGCTGACCTCGCAGGCGCGGGAGGCGCTCCGCAGCGTCGAGACCGTGATCGTCGACGAGGTGCACGCGGTCGCGGGGACCAAACGCGGCGCGCACCTGGCGCTGTCGCTGGAACGGCTGGAGGAGCTGCTCGCGAACGACGGCCGGGCCCAGCGGATCGGGCTCTCGGCCACCGTGCGGCCGGTGGACGAGGTGGCCAGGTTCCTCGTGGGGACCGGTCGCGACGTCGCCGTGGTCGACCCGCCGGCCCACAAGCGGTGGGAGCTGTCGGTCGAGGTCCCGCTGGAGGACATGAGCGATCCGGCATCATCGGCTCCGCAACCGTTCGAGGCGCAGGACGCGCCCGACGACGATCAGGGAGACCTCGTTCACCTGGGCCCCAGCGCCATCGGCGGCCTGTCCGGCACGTCCGGGCCCATCTCCGAGGCCGAGGAACGGGCCAGCGTGTGGCCGGCCATCGACCGCCGGCTGGTCGAGCTGATCCGCGCCCACCGCTCGACGATCGTGTTCGCCAACTCGCGGCGGCTGGCCGAACGCCTGTGCACCCGGCTCAACGAGCTGGCCGAGGAGGAGATCGCCCGGGCGCACCACGGCTCGGTGAGCCGCGAGCAGCGCCTCCTGATCGAGGAGGAGCTCAAGGCCGGCCGCCTCCCGGCCGTCGTGGCGACATCGTCGCTGGAGCTCGGCATCGACATGGCCGCCGTGGACCTGGTGATCCAGGTGGAGTCGCCGCCCAGCGTGGCGTCCGGGCTGCAGCGGGTGGGGCGGTCCGGCCACGGCGTCGGCGACGTCAGCCGGGGCGTGATCTTCCCGAAGTTCCGCGGCGACCTCGTCGAGTGCGCGGTGGTGGTCGAACGCATGCGCGCCGGCGCCATCGAAGCGCTCCGGATGCCACGGAACCCGCTCGACGTGCTGGCGCAGCAGGTCGTGGCGATGGTTGCGATGGACGATCGCGACGTGGACGAGCTCGAGGCGACCATCCGGCGGGCGGCGTCGTTCGCCGACCTGCCGCGGAGCGCGTACGAGGGCGTGCTCGACATGCTCAGCGGGCGGTACCCGAGCGACGAGTTCGCGGAGCTCCGCCCCCGGCTCAACTGGGACCGCGTCGAGGGCCGCCTGGCCGGCCGCCCTGGGGCACAGCGGCTGGCCGTCACCAGCGGCGGCACGATCCCCGACCGGGGGCTGTTCCCCGTGTTCATCGCGGCGGAGAAGGGCCCGCGGGTCGGCGAGCTCGACGAGGAGATGGTCTACGAGTCGCGGCCCGGGGACGTGTTCGTCCTGGGGACCTCGTCGTGGCGCATCGAGGAGATCACCCACGACCGGGTGCTGGTGACCCCCGCGCCCGGCCTTCCGGGGCGGATGCCGTTCTGGCACGGCGACTCGCTGGGGCGGCCCGCCGAGCTCGGTCGCGCCCTCGGCGGATTCATCCGTGAGCTCATGCGGCTCCAACCGGAGGAACAACTGTCGCGACTCCGCGGCGCCGGCCTCGACGAGCGCGCCGCCAACAACCTGGTCCAGTACGTGGCCGAGCAGCGCGACGCCACCGGCGTCCTGCCCGATGACCGGACGATCGTGGTCGAGCGGTTCCGCGACGAGCTCGGCGACTGGCGGCTGTGCGTCCACTCGCCGTTCGGGGCCCGCGTGCACTCGCCGTGGGCGCAGGCCATCGAGCAGCGCGTGCGGGAACGGCTCGGCCTCGAGGTCCAGACCATGGTCGACGACGACGGGATCGTGGTCCGGCTCCCCGAGGCCGACGAGGCGCCGCCGTCGGACTCGGTCCTGTTCGAGCCCGAGGAGATCGAGGAGGTCGTCACCGACGCCGTCGGCGGCAGCGCCCTGTTCGCATCACGGTTCCGGGAGAACGCCGCCCGCGCGTTGCTGCTCCCGCGGCGCTCGCCTGGCAGGCGGACTCCACTGTGGCAGCAGCGCCAGAAGTCGGCATCGCTGTTGCAGGTCGCCGGCCGGTACGGCTCGTTCCCGATGATCCTCGAGACGTTCCGCGAATGCCTCCAGGACGCGTTCGACCTGCCGAGCCTGAAGGACCTGATGCGCGCGATTCGCAGCCGCGAGATCCGGCTGGTCGAGGTCGACACGCCCATCCCGTCGCCGTTCGCATCCTCGCTGCTGTTCGGCTACGTGGCGGCATTCATGTACGAGGGCGACGCCCCGATGGCCGAACGCCGCGCGCAGGCGTTGACGCTCGACCGGCGCGTGCTGGCCGAGCTGCTCGGTCGGGACGAGCTGCGCGAGCTGGTCGACCCCGGGGTGCTCCAGGACCTGGAGCTCGAGCTGCAGCGCCTGGCCGACGACTGGCAGGTCCGCGACCGCGACGGCGTCCACGACCTGCTGCGCATGCTGGGCGACCTCGCCACACAGGAGGTGCTCGACCGGGTCGTCGACCCGACCCTCGGCCCGACCTGGCTGCACGAGCTGGAGGGCGAACGCCGCGCGGTGCGCATCCGCGTGGCCGGCGAGGAGCGGTGGATCGCCGCCGAGGACGCCTCGCGGTTCCGCGACGCCCTGGGCGCCGCGCTCCCACCCGGGCTCCCGCAGGCGTTCCTGGAGCCGGTCGACGATCCCGTCCGCGACCTGGTCAGCCGGTTCGCCCGGACCCACGGGCCGTTCGGAGAGTCCGAACCGGGCGCGCGGCTCGGGCTGGGCGTCGCCGTCGTGCGGGAGGCCCTGACCCGGCTCGAGGAGGCCGGACGCGTCGCGCGAGGCGAGTTCCGGCCGGGCGGTGGGGGACAGGAGTGGGTCGACGCCGAGGTGCTGCGGCGGCTTCGGCGCCGGTCGCTCGCGGCGATCCGAAAGGAGGCCGAACCCGTCCCCCAGGCCGCCCTGGCCCGGTTCCTGGCCGCCTGGCACGGGATCGGGCGGGGCGCCAGCCTCCGGAGCGACCCCGACGCCTGCCTCCGGGTGGTCGAACAGCTCCAGGGTGTTCCCATCCCGGCCTCGGTGCTGGAACGCCAGGTCCTCGCGACGCGCCTGCCCGGCTACCGCCCGGCGGCGCTCGACGAGCTGTGCGCCGCCGGCGAGGTCGTGTGGGTCGGGCACGGGGCGATCGGCGCGGACGACGGATGGATCGCGCTGTACCTGGCCGACTCGGCGCTCGAGCTGCTCCCCGGTCCGGACGGGGACCTCGACGCGCTGACGCCGCTCGCGGCGTCGTTCCTCGAGGCGCTCCGCGGGCGCGGTGCCATGTTCTTCCGCCGGCTCGCGGACCACGTCGGGTCGCTCGACGACCACGAGGCCGTCCTCGCGCTGTGGGAGCTGGTGTGGGCCGGGCTGGCGACGAACGACACGCTGGCGCCGCTACGGTCGTTCCTGTCGGGCGGGGCGCGGGAGCGCAGGCGCCGCCCGACCGGGCGCATGGGCCGGGGCCGGCCGGCGTTCCCCACACGGATGGGTCCTCCTGCGGCGGCCGGCCGGTGGTACCCGGTTCCCGATCGGGAGGAGAACGCCACGCGCCGGCTGCACGCCCAGGCCCAGCAGCTGCTCGCCCGGCACGGGGTCCTGACCCGCCCGGCCGCCGCGGCCGAGCGCGTGACCGGCGGGTACGCGGCCGTCTATCCCGTGCTGAAGGCCATGGAGGAGTCCGGCCGGGCCCGGCGTGGGTACTACGTCGAGGGCCTCGGCGGGGCGCAGTTCGCGCTGCCGGGGGCGGTCGACCGCCTGCGCGCGCTGACCGAACGCCCCCGCGAGCCCGAGACGCTCGTGCTCTCGGCCTGCGACCCCGCGCAGGCGTACGGGGCCGCCCTGGCGTGGCCCGATCGCTCCGGTGAGGGCCATCGCCCCGGGCGGAAGGCCGGCGCGGTCGTCGTGCTCGTGGACGGTTCACCGGTGCTGTACGTCGAACGCGGCGGCCGGACCGTGCTGTCGTTCACGGAGGACCACGGCGAGCTGGAACGGGCCGCCGAGGCCCTCTCGCTCGCCGTGAAGGAGGGCGTGGTCGGCGGGCTCACCGTGGAACGGGCCGACGGGGCGGCGGTGTTCGACTCGCCGCTCGCGGAGGTGCTGGCGAGGGCGGGGTTCTCGCTCTCGCCGCGGGGCCTGCGGCTCCGCGGATAGCCCGTGCCCGAGGGCGACGACATCTGGAAGCTCTGTTCGCGGCTGCACGAACGCCTCGCCGGCAGCGTGCTGACGCGAACGGATCTCCGTGTTCCCGCGCTGGCGACCGTCGACCTCTCCGGTGCGAGGGTCGAACGGGTCGACTCGCGCGGCAAGCACATCCTGATGCGCGTCGACTCCGGCGACACCGTCCACAGTCATCTGAAGATGGACGGTGCATGGCGCATCCAACGAACCGGCGAACGTCTGCGCGGCCGCCGGCACGACGTTCGCGCGGTGCTCGTGACCGACCGGTGGACTGCGGTCGCGACGCTCCTCGGCGTCCTCGAGATGTGGCCGACAGCGGCCGAGCCCGACCACCTCGGCCACCTCGGCCCGGACGTGCTCGGGCGCGACTGGGATCCGGCCGAGGCGCTGCACCGCCTCACCGCCGACCCGGCCCGGCCGGTCGGCGACGCGTTGATCGATCAGCGCGTGATGGCCGGCCCCGGCAACGTCTACCGCTCAGAGATCTGCTTCCTCCGCGGCGTCGACCCCCGCACGCCGGTGGGTGGCGTCCGCGACCCCGCGGGGATGGTCTCGCTGACCAAACGGCTGCTGGAGGCGAACAAGGGCCACCCCGCCCGCGTCACGACCGGGAACACCCGCGAGGGTCAGCGCCTGTGGGTCTACGGCCGCCGCGCGGAGCCCTGCCGCCGGTGCGGCACCCCGATCGAGAAGATCACGCAGGGCGAGCAGCCCGAGGACCGCGTGGTCTACCGGTGCCCGTCCTGCCAGCCCGGGCCCGGGTAGCCGTCGCGGCGTCTACCGTTGATGTCGTGGACACCACCAGCGACGAGCGCCCGGGGGCCTCGCGTGCTGACTTCGCCGCGCGCGCGGTCGTGCTGGTCGAGGGGGTCAGCGACCAGCTCGCGCTCGAGACGCTGGCGGCGCGGCGGGGTCGCGACCTCACGGTCGAGGGCGTCGCCGTCGTGCCGATGGGCGGTTCGAAGAACATCCGCCGGTTCCTCGACACGTACGGCCCGGCGGGGCTCGGTCTTCGACTGGCCGGGCTGTGTGACGACGCCGAGATCGACGACTATGTGCGGGCCCTCGAACGTGCCGGGTTCGGTACGAACCTCACGCGCGACGACCTCGAACGGCTGGGGTTCTTCGTGTGCATGAGGGACCTCGAGGACGAGCTCATC
>DATBHM010000141.1:0-4950 GCA_036557505.1 Actinomycetota bacterium
TGTCATGGCGCCGGTGTTGGGCACGGCCCGCGAACCATACGAACGCGATCCACACGAACTCGTTCAAGACGAGGAACAAGAAGATCCACGGTGTGACGTGGATGTCGGGAGGGAGGAGCTGTCTGGTGGCAAGCAGATAGAGCACGCCCGCGAAATCCGCGAGTAGCACCGTGACCAGGGCCACCGCTGATCCCTTCAGCGTTCGCCGTGAGGCAACCGTGTAGAGGACGATGTAGATCTCGAGTTGTCCAGCGTGGGTCTCGCCGACCGGGATGGCGAGCACCAGCCCGATCACGGTCGCGAGTTGAACGATCCAAAAACCCAGCCACACGTTCCTGCGGCGGAGCGTTACCCCGATCGCGCCGAGAACGAGGAGGCCGATCTCACCTGGGTGACTGGTGAATCCTGGCCCAAGCTCGATCGCCCCGAGCAGGACCAGCCCTCCGGCAATCGAGGCGTCGGTGACGATCGCCGGGAGACGGCGAATCGACCGCTCCACCGGGTCAAGCCAGGCCACAGGCGGAGCATAGGCGGATCGCAGAATGCAGATCGTCACCCGTCGGGGTGAGGGCAATCACACCCGAGAATGACCCCGACCTCCGCTCGACATACCTGGGTCGATGTCGTCCGAATCGAACAGCAATCGTCTCGTCAGGGATCGAACCCAGCCGTCGCGCCGGGCGACCCGGCCCACGCCCACCAGGCGCCGCGCGAGGATCACTCCCAGCACCCCGGCTCCCATCCAGATCATCGACCGAGGCCGGCCCGCGACCGCAGCCACGACCGGCACCGACGCGAACCCCACCGTGCTCCCCACGCCGGTGTGGCCGAGCGCCTTGCCGGCGACGAGCACGGAACCGGCCACCACCATGGGCCCCGGGAGGTTCACCAGGGTGACGCCGGCCGCGGCCGCCAGGCCGCGGCCGGCGAAGTCCCGGGCGAACGGCGGGAACGCATGGCCGGCCACGACCGCCACGGCGGTCGCGGCCCGCCACCCCGGCGTGAGCCCGGCCCGCCGGGCCGCCGCCGCCACCAGCATGCCCTTGACCACGTCGCCGGCCATCGCGGCGGCGGTGACCGCCGGGCTGGCGTGCCCGGCCAGCAGCAGATGGGCGTCCCCCTCGGACGACCTCGAGGAAGCCCGCTCCAGGACGACCGAAGACCCGGTCGCGCGGGCCGCCACGTAGGCGGCCGGGATCGACCCGACGAGGTAGCCGGCGCCCACCCAGGCCGGCCCGCCTCGAGTCACGACTCCTCCCGCCAGGACGCCAGGCCGACCAGGCCCGGCCCGGCGCTGGCCCCGATTACGGGTGTGACCGGAACCAGGAACTCCTCGGCGACCTCGGTCGCGCCGCGGATCCGTTCCAGCAGGGTCCGAGCGTCCTCCTCGGCGACCGCGTGGAGCGCGGCGACGTGCAGCGGACCCGCGCCGCCGTCGGCGAGGGTGAGGTCGGTCAACAGCTGCAGCGCCCGGGCGCGCGTCCGAGCCCGGCCGGCGGGCTCGATCTCGCCGTCCCGCAGGCGGAACAGCGGCCGGATGGACAGCGCGGTGGCGGCGTACGCCTGCAGGCGCGTGACCCGGCCGGTCCGCCGGAGGTGATCGAACGTCTCGATCGCGCCGAGCAGGCGGACCCTCGCGGCGACGTGCCGGGCCCGTTCGACCACCCGCTCGACGGGCGCGCCGGCCGCGGCGGCGCGGGCGGCCTCGACCGCCACGAACCCCTCCGCCATGCTGGCCGTTCCGGAATCCACGACCTCGACCCGCGACGAGCTCCGCTCCGCCGCCAGCACGGCCTCGTGGTGCGTGGCGGAGAGCGCGCCGGCGAGCGTCACACACACGACCTCCGGGGCTGCGGCCCGCTCGAACCCGGCCAGCCAGTCCCCCACCGACGGCGCCGAGGTCGTGGCGACCTCCCCGTCCGCCATCCGGCGGTAGACGTCGTCCCCGATCTCGCCGTCGGCGTGGGCCTCGTCGCCGAAGCGCACCTGGAGCGGGACCACCACGATGCCCAGCTCGTCCACAACGTCGTGTGGGACGTTCGCCGCGCTGTCCGTCACGATCGCCACCACCTGCGCTCGCGTCCCCTTCCATGAGCCCTCGACACCCGCTCGTAGGATTGAACACGGGATGGCGAATGACGGCCAAGGCGGCCTGCGGGGCCTGTTCCGCGTCCGAGGGTTCCGACGACTGTTCGCCGGCCAGGCGGTGTCGGGGCTGGGCGACTGGGTGGCGACGCTGGCGTTCATCGCGCTCGCCTACGGCCTGACCGGCAACCAGACCGCGGTCGCCGTCGTGCTGATCCTGCGGCTGGTGCCCCCCATCTTCGCCGCTCCGGTGGGCGGGCTCCTCGCGGACCGCCTCGACCGCAGGCTGCTGATGGTGACCTGCGACCTGCTCCGAGCCGGGCTGATCGTGCTGGTGCCGTTCCTGGGGATCGCCGGCCTGTACGTGATCGCGTTCGTGCACGAATGCCTGTCGCTCGTCTTCCTCCCGGCGCGGGACGCGAGCGTTCCGCTGCTGGTCGACGACCAGGACCAGCTCCCCCTGGCCAACGGGTTGATCCTGGCCTCGTCGTTCGGCTCGATCCCCTTCGCCGCGGCCGTGTTCGGCGCGCTGCGCCTCGCGGCCTCCCACGTCCCGGGCTGGGTCCCGTTCGGGAACGCGATGCGGTCGCACCCCACGTCGACGGCGTTCTTCTTCGACGCGGCGACCTTCCTGTTCTCGGCGTACATGGTGGTCCGGATCCAGCGGATCCCCCACGGTGGCCGGGCGGCCGACCAGTCGGCGTTCAAGGGACTGGCGGAGGCGTTCCGGTTCATCGTGCGGACGCCGATCCTCCGGTCGCTCTCGACCGGGCTGGTCGTGTCGATGTTCGGCGGCGGGGTGTTGTTCGCGGTGGGCATCGCGTACATCCACCAGACGCTGCAGGGCAACGACGTCGACTTCGGATGGCTCGCCGCACTGTGGGGCGCGGGGATGGCCATCGGGCTGGGCGTCGTGCGGTTCCTGGTCCGGGAGCGCGGCGAACGCTGGGTGTTCCTCACGTCCGTGACGATGTGCGGCGCGATCCTGATCGTGATGGCGCTGCTGCCGTTCCTGTGGCTGGCGTTCGCGATCTCGGTGGTGTTCGGCGCGTCGTTCTCGGTGGCGATCATGGTCGCCCTGTCCATGACGCAGCGGGTGACCGAGGACCGCATCCGGGGGCGAATCATGGGCGGGGTGCAGATGCTGTTCCGTGTGGGGCTGGGCGTGGGCGCGCTCGGGATCGGGGCGATCGCCTACGCGATCGGGGACGTGCATCTGCTGATCACCCTGGACGGCAACCAGGTCGGGCTGTTCGTCGGCGGGGTGCTGATCCTGCTGGGGGCGGCGGCGAGCGCCGGCGTGCTCCGCCACGCGAAGGCGATGCACCAGCCCCTGGAGGAACCGGCTCCCGCCGAGTCGCCCGCCTGACTCGCGGGAGCACCTTCACACGGTGCCGCTCGGCATGGGTGGGTAGGGCGGGGGTCGACGGATCCCCTCGGCGTTCAGCCTCCCGGCGATCGACTGCCGCATGGCCCGCTCGACATCGACGCGCTTCGAGGGTTCAGTCTCGGCGGTGACGCGGATCACCTGTGCGTTCTCGGTGAGCTGCGTGACGCCGAGCACCTTCGGCTCCTCCCGCAGGCCCGACGCGTAGGGCTCCACGTTTGCCAGGTCGTGGAGCAGCGCCTCGATGAGCACCCGCACCTTCTCGGGGTCCTCGTCCAGGGCGATCCGCAGGTCGACGATCGCGCGGCCCCACCCCCGCGTCTTGTTCCGCGTGATCTGGATCAGGCCGTTCGAGACGGTCGAGAGGGTCCCGTCGAACTCCCGGATCGCGGTCGCCCGGAGCGACAGCCGCTCGACGGTTCCGGCGATCTGGCCGCCGTCGGTCTCGAGTTGGACGGAGTCGCCCACGTCGAACTGCCCCTCGAGCACCAGGAACAGACCGCTGATCGTGTCGGCGACCAGTTGCTGCGCCCCGAAGCCGATCGCGAGCCCGGCGATCCCGGCGCTCGCGATCAACGGTCCGAGGGCGACGCCGAAGAACGAGACGAGGCTGAGGACGACCACCGACCAGGCGATCACGATGATCACGCCGCCGGCGAGTCCCACCGCGGTGGCGAGCCGACGGCGCCGGCGGCCGGAGGGGTCGTCCCCCGAGGATGCCGCGCGGCGCCGGTACCTCCGGACGTAGTGGTGGACGATCCACGAGGCGACCACCGCGATCACCAGCGCGACCCCGACGCCCAGCGCGAACCGCACCCACCACTCGCCGGAGAAGACCTTGAGGTCCTCCGCCACCGCGACCGAGGCGACGTAGGTCACGCGCGGACGATACCCCGCGTTCGCCGGCCGGCACCCCGGGTCCCCGGACCGGTCCTCGCGCGACCGGCGCCGGAAAGGGTGATCCATCACGGCAGAACAGCCACTGCCCGACGCTGCCAAATGGACACTCGACAGGGCGCTCGTTGTGGTGCGAGAGTCCGCTCGTTCTGCCCGCGGGGGACGGTGGCATGGCGACCATCAGCGCGGATCCGATCGGGACCGGTGGCGTCGACGTCCGCGTCGTCAAGCGGTCGCTCGGGCTGGGCTCGCTCGTGTTCATCATGTTCTTCACGGTGTCGGGCGGGGCCTACGGACTCGAGGACGTCATCGGGTCGTCCGGGGCCGGCATCGGGCTGCTGCTGATCGTCATCACGCCGCTCATCTGGAGTATCCCCACCGCGTACATGGTGGCCGAGCTCTCGACCGCCATGCCCGTCGAGGGCGGCTACTACTACTGGGTCAAGAAGGCCATGGGCCCGTTCTGGGGATTCCAGGAGGGCTGGTGGTCGTGGCTCACGACGTGGGTGGACATGGCCATCTACCCGGTCCTGTTCGTCGACTACGCGTCGTACTACTTCCCCTCGCTCGCGACCAACGGC
>DATBHM010000142.1:0-16910 GCA_036557505.1 Actinomycetota bacterium
CTCTTCTGGGCGATCCGCGGCGGCGGGGGCAATCTCGGCGTCGCGACCGGGTTCCGGTTCCGGCTGAACGAGCTCCCGTCGTTCGTCGGCGGGATGCTCATGCTGCCGGCGACGGCGGAGACGGTCGAAGGGTTCGTCGCCGCGGCGGACGCGGCGCCCGAGGAGCTGTCCACCATCGCGAACGTCATGGCGGCCCCGCCCATGCCGTTCGTCCCCGAGGAGCACCACGGGAAGCTCGTGATCATGGGGCTGCTCGCGTACGCGGGTGACGCCGATGCGGGCCGGCGGGCGGTGGCGCCGTTCCGGGCGCTCGCCGAGCCGCTCGTCGACATGGTCCGGCCGATGCCCTACCCGGACATCTATCCGCCGGAGATGGAGGGATACCACCCGATCGCGCTCGGCCGGACGATGTTCGTCGACGAGGTGGACGCGTCATCGGCCGCGACCCTCGTCGAACGGCTCCGGGAGCCGTCGAACGCGATGATGCGCGCGGTGCAGCTCCGCGCGCTCGGCGGCGCGATGGCCCGCGTGTCGAACGACGCGACCGCGTTCGCCCACCGCGACCGGCGGTTCATGCTCAACGTGGCGGCGATGGTCACATCGCCCGAGCAGCTTCCGGAGCACGAGGCGTGGGTCGACTCGATCGCGGAGGAGCTCCAGCGCGGGCCGGCCGGTGCCTACACGGGGTTCCTCGGGAGCGACGGGCAGGAGCACATCCGCGAGGCGTATCCCCACGGCGCGTACGAGCGGCTCGCCGAGATCAAGCGCCGGTACGACCCGGACAACCTGTTCCGTCTGAACCACAACGTCGCGGGGTGACCGAGGGGACGGGGAGGCGCGACATGGCGACATTCGCCCTCATCCACGGAGCCGGCGACGTGGGGTGGTACTGGCACCTGGTCGAGGCGGAGCTGCGGCAGCGGGGCCACGACGTCGTGGCGCCGGACCTGCCGTGCGACGACGACGCAGCCGGACTCCCGGAGTACGCGGACACGGTGGTCGAGGCCATCGGCGACCGGGCCGACCTCGTCGTCGCGGCGCAATCGTCGGGAGGCTTCACGGCGCCGCTCGTCTGCGAACGGGTCCCCGCCAAGCTGCTCGTCCTGATCGCGCCGATGATCCCGGCTCCGGGAGAGGCGCCGGCCGACTACTGGACGAACACGAGATACGGCGAGGAGGCTCTCGGGGGATACGACGACCCGGTCGAGCTGTTCTACCAGGACGTCCCTCCGGGGCTGGCGTCCGAGGCGTTGCGGCGGAGTCGGACCCAGTCCGAGGCTCGGATGGGTGAGCCGTCGCCGATGCGGGCCTGGCCCCACGTGCCCACGCGGGTCCTGCTCTGTCGGGACGACCGCCTGTTCCCTCCTGCCTTCATCCGTCGCATCGCGCGGGACCGCTTGGGCATCACGCCCGACGAGATCGACGGCGGCCACACGCCCGCCCTGAGCCGCCCGGACGAGCTGGCCGGCCGTCTCGACGCGTACGCGGGCGAGGAGGTCCTCAGCCCGAGAGGTGATTGAGAGCTCCAGCGCTTGTTGTGCGACGACGCGCTCGCATGTTCGTGAGCGGGCACATGTCAGGATCGACCCGTGGAGGCGGAGCTCGTTGCGCGCGCGACGGCGGCGGTGACATCCCTTGCCGGAGCGCTGGACCTGTCGGTCGACGATGTCGTCGTGATCCGCAACTCGAACAAGCTCGCTCTCCGGCTCCTGCCGTGTGACGTCCTCGCCCGTGTAGGACCGGGCGGGCAGGAGGTCGCCGCGTTCGAGGTCGAGCTCGCCCTGCGGCTCGCCGCAACCGAAAGCCCCGTGGCGGCGCTCGAGCCCCGGGTCGAACCGCGCGTCTACGAGCACGACGGCTTCACGATGACCCTGTGGACCTACTACCAGGAGGCGCCTCCCGACCAGCGCAGCTCACCGGTCGAATATGCGCAGGCGCTCCACCGCCTGCACGCGGGGATGCGAAATATCGAGATCGCGACACCGCACTTCCTGGAACGGGCCGCGGCGGCCGAGCGGCTGGTCACGAACCGGGACGCAACCCCCGCACTCGCCGAGGCCGATCGCGATCTCCTCGTCAGCACGCTGCACGGAGCGCGTCAACACATCCGCAGCCGCGGACCTGCCGAGCAGCTGCTGCACGGCGAACCGCATCCCGGCAACCTCCTGGACACGCGGGACGGCCTGCTGTTCATCGACTTCGAAACGTGGTGTCGGGGACCCGTCGAGTTCGATGTTGCGCACGTGCCGGACGAGGTCAGTGCCCACTATCCGAACGTCGATGACCTTCTGCTCGAGGAGTGTCGACGGTTGGTGCTCGCGATGGTCGCGGCGTGGCGATGGGACGTCCACGACGACTTCCCGAATGGGCACCAACACGGTCGACACATCCTGAGCTTGTTGCGTGAGGGACCGCCGTGGCCGGCACTGGGTGCGCTCGCCGCCGAGTAAGGCACCGCGCTCACGCACCGAATGTGCGTGCATGGAGTTCAGCTTCCCCAGTCCCATCGCAGAGTCGGATCGTGGTCTGAGAACGCCACAAGGGTGGATCGAGTGCGCCGGGGAGGACTCGAACCTCCGACCCGCTGCTTAGAAGGCAGCCGCTCTGTCCAGACTGAGCTACCGGCGCCGGCGGTTGGACTGTATCAACGGCGATCCAGGGGTTCGCCGGGAGGGCGGCTCAGACGGCGACCGAGTTGTTCGGCCGCGGGCCCCCGAGCGGCGAGTGGATCGTGACCTGGTGAAGGCTCGACGGGTCGACGAAGGTGCTCCCCTTCGAATTCGCCCTGACGACCTGGTGGGTCGCGGTCCCGTCCAGCAGGTCCTTCCACGACAGGAACCACACCGTCCAGCCGTTGTCCCACTCACCCGGTCTGGGGCTGCCGGTGACCGTGACCGGATCGCCGGGGACCGACAGGTTGTAGTAGGTCTCCGCGTTCGTCGGCGAGAGGTTGACGCACCCGTGGCTCACGTTCACGCGGCCCTGTTCGCCCAGCGACCACGGCGCGGCGTGGACGAATGCGCCCGACCACGTGATGCGCACGGAGAACGGAACCATGATGTCGTAGTCGTCCCCGATCATCTCCTCGGGGTTCGCCTTGGTGATGGAGAGGTACGTCCCGTTGGCCGTCTCGTCGCCAGGCTTGCCGGTCGAGATCGGCCAGTCCCCGAGCAGCTTGTGGTCGAGGTAGACCTCCATGTGGTGGTCCTGCGTGCTCGCCACGGCCACCAGCGAGCGCCCGATGTTGAACGTCTGCGTCAGCGTGTGCACGCCGTACACGCCCGGCGAGGCCAGCACGCCGTCGAGGTGGCCGGTGAACCGAACCGTCGTGTGGTCGGGCCAGTACCCCCTGGGCCGGAACATCAGCGTGGAGTCGCCGTCCCAGTACCAGGCCCCGACGACCGGCTTCGACGTCTGCAGCACGAGGGAACGCTCGAGCGCCTCCTTGTTCTCGATGGGCTTGTCGAAGGTCAGGATGATCGGCATCCCCACGCCGTAGGTCTTCTGGTAGCCCTCGAAGATGACCGTCCGGAACGAGTCCGTCGGCGTGAGGGTCTGGAACGTGCTCGTCTTGGTGACCTTCAGCCCCTTGCCGTCGACCGCCGTGGCCCGGACCGTGTATTTCGTGCTGGTCTGGAGCGCCCAGTCGCTCTGCCAGGTGGTGTGAGCCTGGTCCACGTGGCCGGTGACGGGATCTCCGCCGCTCTTCACCTTGACCTTGGTGATCTTCCCGCCGGTCGCGGAGACGGTGATCCCGGACTCGGGCAGGGCGGCCTGCTTGCCGTTCACTGGAGTGATCCGGAGGTGCGCCGTGCTCTTCGGCTTCGGCGGGCTGGTCTGCGGCCCGCTGGTGCCACCGCCGGGCACGCCACCGGAGACGCCGGTCACCGACCCACCCTGACCGCCGCCGGCCGGTGGCGCCGACGACTGGCATGCGGACGCCAGCAAGGAGATCGCTGCGAGCGCGCCGACCACCACCGCCGTCGGACGCTTCCGCATGTTCACCGGCTTCCGCACCGTTCCTCCCGCCCCAGGGCCCGTCCCGTGATCCATCATCGGCCGACGGATGCCCGATCTGCACCAGTGTGCCACGGGTTCGTCGTGACGGGTTCCGGAACCTTGCGGCCGTCCGGCGCGGCGCCTCGCGACGGACCCCCGGCTGGATGGAAGGGGTCGAACCGCTGTCAGCTGGCCGTCAGGTGACCGGTCGTCGTCATGGTGCCGTGGCCGTTGAAGTCGTCGGACTCGGAGCTGCAGGTGAAGTTGAACACGCGCTGCTGGTTCTTCCACTTCCCCTCGAAGAGGTACGGGTAGGGCCCGTTCACCACGCCGCCCGGTTCGCACCTGAACCCGGCGAAGTCGATGATCGGCCCGTCGTCGTCGCGCTGGTCGTCGAACGTGAACGGGCAGTCGGGATCCGATCCGTGCCCTTCGTTGTGGATGTCGACCACGACGGGGATGGTCATGGTGACGCCGATGATGTCGGTCTCAGCATTGAGCGTGGGGCCGGGTTCGATGCTCGCCCCCAGGAACGCGTCCCCGGCGGGTGAGGAGTACGTGGAGAACTTCCCGCTCGCATGGGCGGTCTCGGTGCTCGTCGTCGTGCACGTCCCGTTCGGTCCCGAGCTCTCGATGACCTCGGTGAACGAGTAGCTGTAGGTGAACGTCGACGCCCCGCTGTCCTCGACCGCATAGCCGCCCGAGTTCGGGTCGACGGGCACCAGGTGCAGGGTCGCCGAGCCGTCGTTCGTCGTGTCCTCGGTGATCGTGTCGAGCGGATCGGAGGTTTCGTAGTGCCTCGTCGTGCCCCAGGTGATCGTCCCGTCGAGGTCCGGCGGCGTGTCGACGCTCACCTCGTAGGCATCGGGTGGGGAGTCATCCGGATTGGGAGCCGATACGCGCTCGTCGGTCACCGTCACGAAGGCGGGCCCCGCACAGCTCGTGAGATTCACCCGAATCCCACCCTGGCGGTTCGCCGGCGTGATGACCTGCGGGAAGGGGAGGTCCCGGATCTTCGATCCAGTGTCGCAATCGACGGACGCGCGGAGCTTGCCCTGGCCCGTGCTCCGAACGGTCACCGAGAGCGGCTTGGCCGTCGAGGGGAGTCGCACCCAGTTGGCGGAGTAGTCGGCGAGCACCTGCCCGTCGTACGGCGTGGCGAGCGTCACCGAGCCCGTGGCCGGCTGCCGACCGAGCTGGGCCAGGTACCGGTCGCCCTGGTCGAAGCAGAGGGGATGCACGTAGCCGCCCTCGCACTTCCTGGAGAACCGGTATGCGACCGCCGCCGCATGGAAGGCCGGGCCGAGCGTGGTCCCCTTCGAGGCAACCCCCGTGGCCATGGCCGGAAGCTCCTTCTTTCCCTTGCTCATCGCCTCCCAGGCGTCCTGCATGACGTCCTCGCCACCACCCGCGTTGCCCGTTCCGAAGCGCTCGGTGAGCCCGCGAAAGACGAGCCAGTACCCGTACTCCGTGAAACCGTCCGCGGGGAAGTCCCCCATGCTCCGGGTGATGTCCGGCCAGAGGTACTGCTCGGCGTCGCGGGACTGGGGGACGACCTCGCCCTCCATCCAGGCCGCGGTGCCCTCGACGAAGGAATCGTCCGGGTCCGAGTCGGTGTCGAGCGTCCCGAGCCCGTACTGGATCATGTGGACGAACTCGTGTGCGGCGGTGGCCTGCATGACCGTCCTGGACGGGAACCTGGTGCCGATCGACATGCACGTCGCCTCCGCATCGGTCTCGCGCCACGGCGTCGCCGGGTTGTCGCCGACGGCTCCTGCCCACGTCCCGTCGGCGGTCGTGAAGCCGTAGACACGGCTCCCCAGTGGCTCGATCCGGATCGGGTACCGGGCTCCGGGGAGGTGGTGGTTCGGTATCACCGGCGGTTTCGCCCAGCCGAACGAGCCGACCTCCACGTGGTAGGCACGCTCCAGCGCGGCTCCGTACATGGCGGCCGTGAGCCCGCCACCGAGGGATCCGTACCGGATCTGGAAGTGCGCTGTGGACAGCGTGTGCGGAAGGTTCGCCCGCTTCGACCCGCAGTCGAACGTTCCGCGGCGGATCGGCGCGGGCGGGGGATGATGCAGCAACCAGAGCGTGCCGTCCACCTTGGGGCCGGCGCCGCGCCATGGGAAATGTGATTGGCCCAGGTGCCGCTCGGGGGACGCAGTGCCGGCGGCTCTCCGCGGGTCAGCCGAGGAGGGCACGACCGTCGCAGTGACCAGCCCGAACGCCATGACCCCGATGGCCAGCAGGCGAGCGGTGCGGTCTGGGCGCGCGAATGAGGCCGGGCCGCGTCGGCTGCGCGGGTCGCGCATGGATCCCCTCCCCATTCGGCTGTTCGATGCCGAATGTGGCCGTTCCGCCCGGGGCTGTCAAGGGAGATCACGGCTCACCCGCGGTGCCCAGTGCATCGGAGCCTGGGCACCCGCCTCGCTGCACGACGCCGATTGACTGCCGGAGGTGAGTGGCCGAGCATCCATCCATCGGCCGCGGGGCCGGGGGGAGGGGTGGGTCGTGGAGTTCGGCGGACATGACACGCTCATGGGAGCGTTGCTGCTGGCATCGGGTGTGCTGACGATCGCGTACACGCAGAAGTCGACGAACACCCGGAAGATCCTCGCGCTGCTCGGGGCGGTGGCGACCCTGGTGATCGGCTTCCTGTTGCTCGTCCACCTGGCCTGAGTCCACGCGACGCGCATGGATCCGCCACGGACATCGAGCGGGCGGGAACGATCGGAGCGGGCGAAGGGAATCGAACCCTCATGGCCAGCTTGGAAGGCTGGAGCTCTGCCATTGAGCTACGCCCGCAGACGGTCCTCAAGTCTACCGGCCGGCGCCCCTGCGATACTCCGGCCGTGCGGGTTCCGTTCGTCGTCGCCGACGTCTTCACGCCGCGGCCCCTGGCCGGGAACCAGCTGATGGTCGTACCCGACGCGGGCGAGCTCGACGGCGACACGATGCAGGCGCTCACGCGCGAGATCGGGTTCAGCGAGTCGGCGTTCGTCACACATGTCGAACCCGACCGGTACCGGGTGCGCATCTTCTCTCCCGGCTACGAGATGCCGTTCGCCGGTCACCCCACGCTCGGGACGGCGTTCGTGCTCGCGACCGACGGGCGGATCGGCCGCAGGGCCACCCAGGAGGTGCCGGCGGGGGACTTCGCGGTGGAGGTCGACCTCGCCGCGGGAACCGCCAGCGTCCGCCAGCTCGCACCCGAGTTCGGCCCAGAGCTCGACGACCGCGACCGAATCGCGAGCGCGATCGGCCTCACGCCCGGCGACCTCGACCCCGCGACGCCGCCCCAGCCCGTGTCGACCGGACTGCGGCACCTCATGGTCCCCGTTCGAACCGCGGACGCCGTCGCCCGGGCGGAGACGCGGCCACGCGAGGTGGCCGCGATCAACGCCGAGCTCGACTGCGACGCGCTGTACCTGTTCGCGGTGACCGACGAGGGGGCCAAGGCCCGATTGTTCGCACCCGGCGTCACGGTGGCCGAGGACCCCGCGACGGGTTCCGCCGCGGGGCCCTGCGGTGCGTACATGGCCGCCCGCGGCCTCGGCCGCATGCCGGGTTCGATGGCCATCCGCCAGGGCGAGGAGGCCGGACGTCCGAGCACCCTGCACGTCACCGTCGAAGCCGAAGGCGACACGTGGTCGGTGCTGGTTGGCGGGGGGGTGCGGATCGTCGCCCGGGGGGCGTTCGAGCTGACCGGTTAGGTCGCCGGCTCCCCAGGTTCCCGGGTGAGCTCGGCAGGGAGCCGCTGGAGATCGGGCATCGAAGCCTGCCACGGATCGTCGCCGCCGATCAGGCCGGGGACGTTGGCGATCGTGAAGTCCTGCGGCGAGATGCGCTCGAGGTCCTTCCACGGCACCGGGAACGACACGCTCCCGCCGGGCCGCGCCCGCGGCGAGTACGCGCTGACCACGTGCTTCCCAGGCCCGATCCGCGTCGCGTCGAGGAACACTCGGTCGCCCCGTTCTTTCTTGAGGAACTCCACCGTGATCAGGTCCGGCTCCATGGCCGCCGCCTCGGCGGCGAGGGCGCCGGCGGCGCGTGATGCCTCGTCGAACCCGTGGCGGCGCTGGAGCGGCACGTACACGTGCACCCCCTTCGCGCCCGACGTCTTCGCGCAGGACTCCATCCCGTGCCGCGCGAGCACCTCCCGCGTCACCAGGGCGGTCCGCACCGCGAGGTCGAACCGCCCCGGCGGGGGGTCGACGTCCATGATCAGGTACTCGGGCCGCCACAGCCGGTCGACCCGGGAGATCCAGGGGTGGAACTCGATGGAGCCCTGGTTCGCGAGCCACACGAGCGTGCGCGTGTCGTTGCAGAGCGCGTACCGGACCTCCTTGCGCTTCCCCCGGCCGGAGTCGGCAGGCAGCGTGATGGTCCGGACCCAGGGCGGCGCGTAGTCGGGGGTCTGCTTCTGATAGAAGGAGCCCCCCGCGATCCCGTCCGGGAACCGGATGACCGTGAGCGGCCGGTTGCGGAGGTGCCGGACGAACTGCGGCGCCACCGCCTCGACGTAGCGGATCAGGTCGCCCTTGGTCAGGCCGTCGTCCGGCCAGTACACCTTGTCGAGTCTCGAGAGCTCCACGCCGCCCGGCATGGTCAGGTCATAGCCGAACGGACCCTGCCCCGGCAACCGCGTTCCGCCGCAACGGACCCCGCGACACCGCCCCTGACGTGTTCGGTTGCACGGAACCGGGGGTACCGCAATGATCGCATCGCGCTGCGCCGATCCGCCGCCGTGCCCGCCACGTCCGGCTCTCCCCTCCCTACCCCCCGGCGCAGCGCTGCGCGGGTCCGGGCGGATGGCGCGCCTACAATGCAGTCGGTCGTTGCGGGGCGTGGCGCAGCTTGGAAGCGCGCGTGCTTTGGGAGCACGAGGTCGCGGGTTCAAATCCCGCCGCCCCGACCGATTGGGCAGCTCGATCAAACGCGCTCGGGCTGGTGAGCTCCCAGGTCCTCGGGCGTGCACTGCCCCGCATTGTGGGCGTGGGTGACCTTCCGCAGTGAGGACGCCACCGCCTCGATCTCCTCGGCGCTGAGATGACCGGAGAAGTGCCGGTCGACGGCGGCGAGGAACGGCGGCGTGGCCCGTTCCAGGGCGTCGCGGCCGGCCGCGGTGATCACCGCCCAGGTGCCCCGGCGGTCGGAGTCGCACGCGGTCCGCTCGATGAGGCCGGCGGCCTCCATGCGGTCCGCCAGCCTGGTGAGCCCGCTCTTCGACAGCAGCACCGCCTTGGCGAGCTCCTGCATCCGCATCGAACCCTCATCGGTCCGGGACAGGCGCACGAGCACCTCGTGCCAGGAGAGCGGGAGGTTCGTCTCGCGCACGAGATCGGCCTCGACGCTCTCCACGGCGGCGGCGTGCGCCTCGACCAGCGCGATCCACGCCACGAGCCCCGGATCCCGGTTTCGCTCCTCCATCTCGGGGAAGTCTACCAAGGACGGTTGACGGCGCAACGAGTTTGCTGATAACGTTGCTTCAACAACGATTGTAGGAACAACGAAACTGACCGGGTTCGGAACGGCGGGCGCCCGGGCGGAAGGAGGAGGACCATGGCGGATGCGACCAGGATGGTCGACGGGGTGGAGATCCCGGCACCCGGCGTCTGGGAGGTGGACCCCGCGCACTCCCGGCTGGGATTCGTCGCGCGCCACCTCATGGTGACGAAGGTGCGCGGGAGCTTCGACGTGTTCGACGGCCGGATCGCGGTCGGCGAGCGCCCGGAGGACTCGAGCGTCGCCGTGCGCGTGGACACGGCAAGCATCACGACCGGCTCGGCGGACCGCGACACCCACCTGAAGTCGGCCGACTTCCTCGACGTCGAGCGGTTCCCCACCATGACGTTCCGGTCGACGAAGGTGGAGCGGAACGGCGACGCCGGGCTCCGGCTCGAGGGCGAGCTCACGGTCCGCGACGTTACCCGGCCGGTGACGCTGGACGCCGAGTTCGACGGGCTGACCGACGACCCGTGGGGCGGCAAGCGCGTGGCGTTCACCGCGACCACGGAGATCGACCGCGAGGACTGGGGGATGACGTGGAACGTGGCCCTCGAGAAGGGCGGCGTGCTCGTCAGCAAGAAGGTTCAGATCGAGATCGACGTGCAGGCCAAGTACGTGGCGGCGGCAGCATCCGAGGCCGCGTAGCCGACGCACCACAGACCGCACGGGGCCATCCGGGGCTCGACCCGGGTGGCCCCGCGGCGTTCCCGCCCGCCGCGGCGCGTGGCATGCGGATGTCGCGCGGTTTGACACGCGAAGCCGTTCCGAACGAGCATCCCGGCCAAGCAGCCGCACACCGAATCACAGGGGGCAGTCCGAGATCTCGCTGCTGTCCGCGCTGCCCCGGGGAGGGGATCGCCATGAAGGTGCGCTGGACGTTGGCGCTCGCGCTCTCGCTGACCCTGATCGCGGCGATGCCGGGGCTCTCCGGCGCCCGGGTCGGTTCGGCACATCGGATCCATGCACGGGAACACGTCGCGCCGCAGCGGGGCTTCGTACCCGCGGTCGGTGCCGCCGCCAGGCTCTCCCGGTACTTCGTCGTGATGCGGGCGCCCGCCGTCGCCGACGCGGTCCGGACCGCCCGGGCGTCCGGTTCCTCGCTCTCCGGCGCTTCGGAGGCTCAGGCCAAGGCGGCCGCGCTCGCCTCGCAGCAGGGCGCACTGTCCGAGGCGAGGTCGCTGGGCGGACTCGTCGTCTACCGGTACGGGACGCTCGTGAACGCCTTCTCCGCCCGCCTGTCCACCGAGGCGGCTCAGGCGCTGGCCAGGCGGTCGGACGTGGCCTCGGTCCAGCCGGTCTCGATCGTGAAGCTCGAGAACGAGAGCAGCGTCCCGTTCATCGGCGCTCCAAAAGTGTGGCAGAAGTACGGGGCCCAGGGGCAGGGCATGACGCTCGCCCTGGTCGACACGGGCATCGACTACACGCACAAGGACTTCGGCGGGTCGGGTGACCCGGCCGACTACGCGAACAACGACCCGAACGTCGTCGAGCCCGGCACGTTCCCGACCAAGAAGGTGATCGGGGGGTTCGACTTCGTCGGATCCAACTACGACGTGCTCGACGGCGACACGACGAACGACATCCCGCGGCCGGACTTCGACCCGCTCGACCGTGACGGCCACGGGAGCCACACGGGCGGGACGTGCTGCGGGATCGGCGTGCCGGGCAAGGTCGGCGCCGGCGTCGCCCCCAAGGTCAAGATCCTCGCCTACAAGGTGTGGGACGTCGGCAACTCGACCGACGACGTGCTGGTGGCGGCGTACGAGCGCGCCGTCGACCCGAACCAGGACGGCAACACCAGCGACCACGCCGACGTGCTGTCGTTCTCCGGCGGCGTGGACTACGGGACTCTCAACTCGGTCGAGGCCGTTGCCGCGCAGCGCGTCGTGGACCTCGGGACGGTCTTCGTGGCCTCCGCGGGGAACTCGGGCAACCAGCCGAGCGGCGCGTCCGCGTACATCACGGGAACCCCCGCCAACGCCCGTGGCGTGATCTCGGTCGCGGCGTCGATCGATGAGTTCGTGGCCAACACGATCTCGATCGACAGCCCGCCGACGACCCTGCCCGACAACGGGATCGCGGTGATCCAGGACTGGGCGGCTCCGCTCTCGTCCGATCTGACGGACACGGTGATCGATGCGCGGGAGTTCGACCCGCCCGCCGATCCCGCCGACCCGGCCGCGAGCGACGCCGAGCTCTGTTCCGGCGCCAACCCGCCGCCGGGCGACTTCGGAGGGCACATCGCGCTGATCTTCAAGGGCGCGACCGGGAGCGGGGACTGCACCGGCAGCGAGAAGGTCTTCACCGCCCAGGAGATGGGAGCGAGCGGCGTCATCCTGTGGAACGGGTTCGGGGGGTTCCCCTCGGCGCTCGGCCCCGGTGACTTCGTCGACCAGATCACGATCCCCGCGGTCATGATCAGCACCAACGACTCGGAGGCGCTCGGCGACCTCATCAGCCCGGACGCGGCGAACGGGAACTTCAACACGACGTCCGTGACCGCGACGCTCAACGCCGATCCCTCGCCGATCCCGGGGTTCGCCGACGCGATGACCGACTTCACGTCGGAGGGCCCGGCCCGGGTGACCAACGACCTCAAGCCCGACATCTCCGCGCCCGGCTTCGACATCTCCTCGGCCGGCGTGGGGACCGGCGACGGGGCTGCGCTGCTCTCCGGGACCTCGATGGCGGCACCGCACATCTCGGGCTCGGCCGTGCTGCTCCGCCAGCTCCACCCGACGTGGGGTCCGGCGAAGATCAAGGCCCTGCTGATGAACCAGGCCACTCGGAAGATGAAGAACAACGACCTCTCACACCCCGTCCCCGCGACGGTCATGGGGGCCGGCCGGGTGCAGCTGTTCCAGTCGGCCAACGCCCATTCCCTGGCGATCCCGGGAAGCCTGTCGTTCGGCCTGCGGATCGCATCCGGGACACAGGAGGTCGTGCGGCCGTTCAACGTGACGAACTTCGACACGGTGGGCCACGACTACAGCGCCTCCGGCACCGTCCGGTACTCCGACTTCGGGAGCCCGGATCTCGCGTCCGTCGACCTCTCGCTCAACGGGACGTCGTTCGGGCCGACGGTGGCGTTCCACCTCGCACCCCACAAGAGCCGCAAGGTGTGGGCGCAGCTCACACTGGATCCCGCGGCGATCGAGCAGGCCGAGCAGGAGTTCGGGCTGTTCTACTTCAACCCGACGGTCGACGGCTCCGTCGTCATCCGCCAGGACGCCCCCCACGCGGACGTCATGCGGGTGGCATGGGAGGCCGCGCCGCTCGCCGCCTCGCAGACGGGCGTCTCGCCGTCGAGCCTCGACCTGACCGGCGGCCCGCAGTCGCTGTCGGTCACGTCGACTCCGTCGGCCGGCACGGACTGGGCGGACCTGTACCAGCTCGGCGGCACCGATCCGGTCGGGAGCACCGGGGAGGAGGACATCGTCGCGGTCGGCGCGCGGTCGTTCACCGGCGACTCGATCGACGGCGACCCCGCCGGCGTCCCGACGGGCACGGACCCGCTGGTCGGTGTGACGTGGCAGGAGTTCCTGACCAACGACGACACGCCGACCGAGCCGGTGGAGTTCGGGGTCCAGACGGCCGGCGTGCACAACACGACCGAGACGCTCGAGGTCGACGTCAAGGTCGACGCGGGGGCCGACGGCGTGTTCGCCGACCCGGCCATGCAGGCCGACTACCTGGTCGTGAAGCAGACGGGCCAGGGCGGTGTGGTCTGCGTGTACGACCTGTCGCAGCCGGATCCGTTCGACCAGTGCGCGGCCGACTACTTCGCCGACTACTCGAACTACAACTCGAACCTGGTCGGCCTGGTCGTGGATGCGTCGGCGATCGGATTGAACGACTCGGCTCCGGAACTGGCGTACCAGGTGACGGCGTGCACCGGGCGGTTCTCCGGTGACGTGCCGGGGACCTTCTGCGACAGCGCCGGCTCGTTCGACGACAGCACGGGAACCTGGGACATGACGCTCGACACCACGGACCCGGCGCTCGCCATCGGGACGCAGGTGTGCGGCGGGTTCTGGGGCACCGACTCGTGCGCCGGCGGGAGCCAGGTGGCCGTGGGATCGGCCCAACCCGGGGACGATCCGTCCATCCTGGCGCTGTTCCCGAACAACGCACCCTCCCGGACACCGACCGTCGTCACGACGACGACGTAGCGGGACCGGTCGGCGGACGAAGGGCCGGGCGCATCGGCGCCCGGCTCTTCCCGTCGCTCTCGGGACCTACGGGCCCCGGAACAGCCGAAGGACCTCGCCGTGCACCACGCCGTTGGTGGTGAGCACGCTGCCCCCGTCGCCCGGCGGCCGTCCGTCGAGCTGGGTCAGAGCACCGCCGGCCTCGCGCGCCACGGCCGCGAGCGCCGCCCAGTCCCATGTCCGGAGCTCCGCCTCCACCATCACGTCGGCGGCCCCCCGGGCCACCAGCACGTGCCCCCAGAAGTCGCCGAACCCGCGGGTCCTGGCGGCCGCCGTGGTCAAGGCGGCGAAGCCCGGCGCCCACGGTCCCTCGCGCCACTCGCCGAGCGAGGCGTGGGCGACGAGGCACTCCCCGAGCGAGGCCCGGTCGGACACGTGGATGCGCTCGCCGTTCAGCGTCGCCCCGGCGCCCGAGGCGGCCCCGTACCGCTCGCCGAGGGCCGGCGCGCCGACGACGCCGAGGACGGGCTCGCCGTCGACGAGGAGCGCCACCAGGGTCGCCCAGATCTGGATCCCGGCGGCGAAGTTCTTCGTTCCGTCGATGGGGTCCACGACCCACACGCGCGATCCCGAGCCGACCAGGCCCTGCTCCTCGCCCAGGACGGCGTCCGAGGGGAACTCCTCCGCCAGCCGCGACCGGATCATGGCCTCGACGGCGAGGTCGGCCTCGGTCACCGGGGTGGAGTCGCGCTTGATGTGCACCTCGAACTCGCCCCGGTAGAAGCCCATGGCGATCTCGGCGGCCCGGTCGGCCAGTGAGTTGGCGAAGGCGAGCTCCCGCTCGTACATGAGGGCCGAGCGTAGCAACCGACCCGGGGCAAGCGCCGATTTCGATTACCCTCGGTTCCGACATGGAATCGACCGTCGAGGAGTCCGGCCGCCACACCGTGGTGCTGACGGTGGAGGTCCCGCCGGAGGAGTTCGCGCGCGACCTCGACCGCGCCTACCGCCGGATCTCGCAGCAGGTGAAGATCCCGGGCTTCCGCAAGGGTCACGTGCCGCGCAGGATCATCGACGCGCAGATCGGCCGCGACACCGTGATGCAGGAGTTCATCGAGGACTCGATCCCGCAGTACTACACGAAGGCCGTCCGCGAGCACGAGCTCGCCCCGATCGCCGACCCGGAGATCTCGCTCGAGAAGACCGACGAGGGCCAGGCGCTCGTGTTCAGCGCGACCGTCGAGGTCCGCCCGCGGCTGCAGCTCGACGACTGGCGCGAGGTGGTCATGGGCGTCGAACCGCCCGACCCCGCCGTCACCGACGAGGACGTGGACCAGTTCGTCGACCGGCTCCGCGACCGGTTCTCCGAGGTGGAGACCGTCGGCCACCCGGCCCACCGGGGCGACTACGTGCTCGCCGACATCCGGGCGAGCGTCCACGGCGAGGAGCTTGCCGACCTCACGCTGACCGACCACCTGTACGAGGTGGGCGCCGGATCGATCGTCCCCGAGCTCGACGAGGAGCTCGTGAACTCCTCCGCCGGGCAGATCCTGAAGTTCAACGCGACGCTGCCGGAGCGGTTCGGCGAGCGGGCCGGGCAGGAGGTCACGTTCCAGGTGCTCGTGAAGGAGGTCAAGGCGAAGCGCCTTCCGGCCGCCGACGACGAGTTCGCCAAGATGGCGAGCGAGTTCGACACGATGGAGGAGCTCCGGGCCGACCTCCGGGAGAAGCTCGCCGACGCCAAGGCCGCCGAGGCCCGTGGCGTGTACCGCGACCGGCTCCTGGAGGCGCTGGTCGACCACGTGGACGTCGACCTCCCCGACCGCCTGGTGGACCACGAGACCGAGCACCGGGTCGAGGAGGCGACCCGTCGCGCCGAGCGGGCCGGGCTCACGCTCGACCAGGTCCTCGCCTCGCAGGACTGGGACGAGCTGCGGTTCCGCTCCGACGCCCGGGCCCACGCCGTCCGGGCGATCAAGCAGGACCTCATCCTCGAGGCGGTGGCCCGCCAGGAGGACCTCACCGTCTCGCCCGAGGAGATCGCGCAGGCGGTCGCCGAGTTGGCGCAGGCGCTCGGCCGCGACCCGAAGGAGGTCGCGCGGTCGATCGAACGGTCCGGGCAGGTCACCGCACTGGCCGGTGATATCATCCGGACGAAGGCCCTCGACCTGCTGGTCGAGACGGCAGGGGGGACCCCCTCGGAGGCGCCCGCCGAAGGACAACCTGAAGGGACCGAGGAACCCACCGATCCCACTCCCAGCGACCACGGAGCGAAGGAATGAAGGACTATCTGGTTCCCGTCGTCGTCGAGCAGACCAACCGAGGCGAGCGGTCGTTCGACATCTACAGCCGGCTCCTCAAGGAGCGGATCGTGTTCCTCGGGACGCCGATCGACGACCAGGTCGGCAACCTGATCATGGCCCAGCTCCTGTTCCTCGAGTCCGAGGACCCGGACAAGGACATCAACCTGTACATCAACTCGCCGGGCGGGGACATCACCTCGCTGTTCGCGATCTACGACACGATGAAGTACGTCCGGTGCGACGTCTCCACGATCGTGATGGGCCAGGCCGCGTCTGCCGCAGCCGTGCTGCTGGCCGCAGGGACGAAGGGCAAGCGCTTCGCGCTCCCGCACTCCCGGGTGCTGATCCATCAGCCCCACGGCGGCGCGCAGGGCCAGGCCGTCGACATCGAGATCCAGGCCCGCGAGATCCTCCGGTACCGCAAGCTCCTCGACGAGATCCTGGCCGAGCACACGGGCCAGACGATCGAGAAGATCAGCCGCGACACCGACCGGGACTTCATCATGACCGCGGAGCAGGCCAAGGAGTACGGCGTCATCGACGAGGTCTTCTCGAGCCGAAAAGTCAAGCCGGAACTCGCTGCGGCGGCCGCCGGGGGCTCGTAGGATCACACGCGGACTCACCGCGGTCCCTGGCCCGGGGACGGCGGGAGAACGGAGCCGGAAGGAACGGGTCGGGAGCCGGGAGAGATGGCGAAGTTCGGGGACTCGGATCTGCTGAAGTGCTCGTTCTGCGGGAAGTCGCAGAAGCAGGTGAAGAAGCTCATCGCCGGGCCCGGCGTGTACATCTGCGACGAGTGCATCGACCTCTGCAACGAGATCATCGAGGAGGAGCTCTCCGAGACCTCCGAGCTCAAGCTTGAGGAGCTGCCGAAGCCCCGCGAGATCTACCAGTTCCTCGACGACTACGTGATCGGCCAGGAACAGGCCAAGAAGGTCATGGCCGT
>DATBHM010000143.1:0-13325 GCA_036557505.1 Actinomycetota bacterium
GCCGCCGTCCTCGCCGGCACGGCGATCGCCTCGATCGTGGTCGGGCGGTTCGCCAACCGCATCGGCCGGCGCCGCCTCTACGCCATCCTGTTCGGCGGGCTGGCGCTGGCCGGGCTGGTGTTCGGCCTCACGACCGCGTTCTGGGCCCTGTTCCTGGTGGCGCTCGCCGGGACGCTCTCCACCGACGTCGTGGAGTCGGGGCCGTTCACCTCGCTCGAGCAGGCCATGCTGCCGTCGACCACGCCGCCCGAGCGCCGGGCGCGGGCGTTCGGCGTCTACAACGCTGTGGCGGCCGTGGCGGGCTCGATCGGGGCCCTGGCGGCCGGCCTGCCGGCGTTCCTGCACCACCGGGGCATCGCGTCGACGGCCGACCACCGGTGGTTCCTGATCCTGGTCCCGATCGGTCTGCTCGGGGCGTGGATATCGCTCCGGCTCTCGACGACCATCGAGGCCAGCGCCCAAGCGGGCGTGCGGCGCCCGCTGGAGCGCTCCCGGCCGGTCGTGACGAGGCTCGCCGCCCTGTTCGCCGTGGACTCGTTCGCCGGCGGGTTCGCCGTGCAGGCGTTCATCGTGTACTGGCTCTCCGTCCGGTACGGGGCGTCGCTGCAGCTGCTCGCGGTGGTGTTCTTCGTCGTGGGAATGCTGCAATCGGCGTCGTTCCTGGTGGCGTGGCGGCTGGCGGACCGGTTCGGCCTGCTGAACACCATGGTGTTCACCCACATCCCGTCGAACGTGCTTCTGGCGGCGATCCCGTTCGCGCCCACGCTGGGGATCGCGATCGCGCTGCTGTTCGCGCGGTTCGCGCTCAGCCAGATGGACGTGCCCACGCGGCAGGCCTACGTCGCCGCGCTGGTCGACCCGGACGAGCGGCCGGCCGCGGCCGCGTACACGAACACGGCCCGGTACCTCGTCCGGCCGGCGGGGGCCGCGCTGGCCGGCGTGGCCGAGAGGGTCGCCCTCGGGATGCCGTTCGTGATCGCGGGCGGCCTCAAGATCGCGTACGACCTCGCGATCTACGCGTGGTTCGCAGGGGTGGAGCTGCCCGAGGAGGCCGGCGGGCCGGGGTGAGCCCTACGAGCCGGCGTCCGACGACGACGACTCCGCGGCGGCCGGCGCGGTCTCGGCGTCGGCCGGCGGAGCGGGATGGGCGGTCGTGTCCGGCGGCTCGGGTTCCACCGACGACGGGACGATCGGCACGTGGCCGTTCGACTCGTGCGCGGCGTGGGCCGCCTTCTCGGCCGCGTACCGGCCCGCCTGCGCGAACCAGCCGATGATCGACACGAAGGCCACCACGACCCCCACACCGAGCACGTAGATGTTGAACTTCAGCCCGATGATGAACAGCGCCGCCCCTGCGGCGAGCCCCAGCGGCCACCAGGACGGCGGGAACAGGTGGCTGGGGCCGACCTCCGCCTCGGCCTCGGGGTCGTTCTCAGCGAAGTCGTAGGGGCCGGCGTGCTCGAGCACCGTCGCGATGTAGAGCAGGGCGACGGCGAACACCCCGAGCAGCACCGCACCGGCGAGCTCCTTGGCGAGGAGGCCGTACACGATGCCGGCGGTGATGGCCAGGCCGGACAGGACCATGAAGATCCGACCCGCCGACCTCACGCGGCCTCACCGCCCGTCATCGCAGCCGGGTTCCCCATCGCTACTTCAGCAGGTACAGCGTGCAGAACAGCCCGATCCACACGATGTCGACGAAGTGCCAGTAGATGGCCGCGGCCTCGAGGCCGGTGTGGTCCTCCCGGGTGATCTGGCCGGACCACCCCCGGGCGAGCATCAGGTAGATGAACACCACCCCGCCGGCGACGTGGGCTCCGTGGAAGCCGGTCATCGTGAAGAACGTGGTCCCGAACACGGTGTCGTGGATCGAGAACCCGAGCGTGGCGTAGTCGTAGGCCTGCATCCCGAGGAACACGCACCCCAGGACCAGCGTGATCTTCAGGAACCTGAGCATGGTGGCCCGGTCCCCGCGACGGATGGCCCAGATCGCGAACTGCATCGTCACGCTCGACAGCACCAGGAAGGTCGTGGCGATGGCCGGCAGCGGCCAGGCGTGCAGGCCCTCGGAGATCCCGGCCGGTGGCCAGTCGCTGCCCGCGTTCGACCGGATGGTGAAGTACGCGCCGAACAGCGCCGCGAAGAACACGCACTCCGAGGCGACGAACAGGATGACGCCGAGCAGCGACGCCGGCATGGGGTCGCGGCGCCGGGCCGTCGGGACGGCGGCGTGCGTGGCCTCGACGCTCATGAGTGGGTCCCCTCCGTCTCGTCGGCGGTCGCGCCGGTCGTGGCCGCCGCCGCGGCGATCGGCGCGTGCACGGTGCCGTGCCGCATGTCGAACACCGGCCGCTCGGACCGGATCGGCGGCAGCTCGTCGAAGTTCCATGCGGGCGGGGGCGAGGAGGTCGCCCACTCGAGCGAGTTGCCCTCACCCCACGCGTCGCCGGCGGCGGTCACCGGCTTGCGGAACGAGGACAGGATGTTGCCGACGAAGATCAGCATGCCGACGCCGAGGATGTATGCCCCGATCGTGGACATCCGGTTCAGCAGCACGAAGCTGTTGATGTCCGGGTAGTTCGCGATGCGCCGGACCATGCCGTTGAGTCCGGCGATGTGCATCGGGAAGAACGTCAGGAGCGTCCCCACGAACATGAACGCCCAGTGGATCTTGCCGACCTTCTCGTTGAGGAACCGCCCGGTGATCTTCGGCCACCAGTAGTAGAAGGCCGCGAGGATGCCGAACACGCTCCCGCCGAACAGCACGAAGTGCAGGTGGGACACCACCCAGTACGTGTCCTGCAGGTGGTAGTCGATCGGGGGCGAGCCCAGGAAGACGCCGTCGATCCCGCCGATCAGGAAGATCATGAGGAACCCCACCGCGAACAGCATCGCGGTGGTGAACGTGATCTTGCCGCGCCACATCGTCGCGATCCAGTTGAAGAACTTCACGCCGGTGGGGATGGCGATCGCGGCCGTCAGCAGCGCGAAGAACGGCGCGTACACGGCGCCGGTCGTGAACATGTGGTGGGCCCACACGCCGAACCCCAGCATCGCGATCGCGAGCGTCGCGTACACGAAGGCCCGGTATCCGAACAGCGGCTTCCTCGAGAACACCGGGAGGATCTCCGACACGATGCCCATGGAGGGCAGGATCAGGATGTAGACCTCCGGGTGCCCGAAGAACCAGAAGATGTGCTGCCACATGATCGCGCTGCCGCCGGCGGCGGGGTCGAAGAAGTGCCCGCCGAAGTTCCGGTCGATGAACAGCCCGGCGAGCGCGGCGGTGAACGCCGGCATCGACAGCAGCAGCAAGAGCGACGTCGCGAGGAACGTCCACGTGAAGATCGGCATCCGGAACATCGTCATGCCGGGCGCGCGCATCTTGAAGATCGTCACCAGGAAGTTGATCGCTCCGAGCAGCGACGAGACGCCGAGGATGAGCAGGCCCATGATCAGGACGTCCGTTCCCCACCCCGGCGTCGACCCGATCGTGAGCTTCTCGTTGAGGGGCGCGTACAGCGTCCACCCGCCGGACGCGGCGCCCTGGGGAGACAGGAATCCGGACCAGATCAGCAGCCCGCCCACCGGGAACAGCCACAGCGAGAAGGCGTTGACCCTCGGGAACGCCATGTCCGGCGCCCCGATCTGCAGGGGCACGATGTAGTTCGCGAAGCCGACCGTCACCGGCATCACGAACAGGAAGATCATCGTGATGGCGTGGATGGTGAACAGCTGGTTGTACCGGTGGAAGTTGAACAGGGTGCTGTCGGGCTCGTACAGCTGCGTCCGGATCATCTCCGCCAGCAGGCCGCCCAGCAGGAAGAAGAAGAACGCGATGCCGATGTACATCACGCCGATCCTCTTGTGGTCCGTGGTCGTGAGCCACGAGACGATCGCCGCGCGCCGCCGGTGCGGCTCCGGCGTCGTGGCCTCCGGCCGAACCTCCGTCGTCGACGCCATCAGCTGACCACGCCCTCGATCACGCCTTCCCCCGGTCGATGTCTCATTTCACCACGAATTGCCCGTTCATCACGGTGTGCACGTCGCACTGGAAGTAGTAGGTGCCCGGCTTGAGCCCGTCCACCTTGTAGGTGGTCGACCCCGGCGCCGTCACCGTGTCGCTGATCCCGGTCGCCCCCCCGAGCAGCGTCCCGCCCTGCGTGGGGTCCTTCGTGTAGAGCGCGACGTTGTGCGGGATGCCGGTGGTGTCCTTGTTGGTGAAGTCGATCGTGAACGCCTGGTTGGCGGGGGCGGCCAGGCAGTCCGTGTCGAACTTGATGGTCGGCACGGCATCGATCTTCAGGTCGGTCCCGTTGGGCGAACACCCGCCCTGGGCGGCCTGCTTCTTGGCTTCGGCCGCGATCCAGGTCTGGAACTGCGACGAGGTCATCGTCTGGACCTCGAACGTCATCTCGTTGTGGAAGTCGCCGCACAGCTCGGCGCACTGCCCGTGGTACATGTTCCCCGCGTACCGCGGCTGGATCGTCATGTCGAACGAGTTGTGCAGGCCCGGGATCAGGTCGCGCTTGAAGAGCCACTCCGGCACGTAGAACGAGTGGTTCACGTCCGCCGACTCGAGCTCGAAGTGGATCCGTTCGCCGACCGGCACCACGAGCGTGGGGGGCTGCGTCTGGCTCGCGGCCTCGATCGTCACGCCGTAGGCCTGCGTCGCCGCCTCGTCCTTGAAGTACTCGAACTTCCACTGCCACTGGAACCCGGTCACCCGGACCGTGAGGCGGTCGTTGGGGTCCTCGTGGTTGACGTCGGCGAGCACCACCATCGACATCACGAAGAGCGCCAGGACGATGAGGCTCGGGATGAGCGTCCACACGACCTCGATCCTGTTGTTGCCGTGGGTCTGCTCCGGCAGGGTGTCGTCGTTCTTGTGCCGGCGGTACCGCAGCGCGTTGTAGATGATCGCCAGCTCGACGCCCACGAACACGACGATCGCGATGACGAGGACGATGTTGTACAGCGAGGCGACCTTCTGGCCGCTGTCGGTGATGGTGGGCGGCGCGCAGGCCGCCAGCAGAGCGCCCATCCCCACCGCGAGCACGACCAGTCGCGTGCTCCGGGTCCGGCCGCGTTCGGGCTTCCTGATCAAGGGTCCTCGGGTCTCCTGCGGTCCGCCACGCTCATCCGGGGCTCAGGCGGCGGCATTCTATCGACAACTCCCGCCGCTGCGTGAACCCGGCCGGAGAGGCACCCGACCGCGGGCGCGATCTTCGAGCGGGCGTGGCAGCATGGTGCCGATGATCGCCCATACCCAGTCGATCCCCCCCGTCTTCTCGCCGCTCCGGCTGATCACGGGGTGGGCGATCGAACCGATCCCGCTCGCGCTGACGCTCGCCGCGGGGCTCCTGTACCTCTTCGGGCTCCGGAGGCTGCGGGCCGCCGGGATCGGCCCCGCATGGCCGGCCGGGCGGGTCTGGGCGTGGTACGGGGGGCTCGCCGCGACGATGATCGCGATCGCGTCGCCGGTCGACACGTACTCCGGCGTGAGCTTCTCGACGCACATGATGCAGCACGTCCTGCTGATGTTCGTGGCGGCGCCGCTGTTCGCGCTGGGGGCGCCCATCACGCTTGCGCTCCGGACGTCGCGGCCCTCGACGAGGAAGCGGTTCCTCCTGCCGGTGCTGCACAGCCGGGCGGTCCGGGTGCTGACCCACCCGATCGTCGACGTCACGGTGTTCGTCCTCGTGCAGTACGTCACGCACCTCACCGGCTTCTACAACGCGGCGCTCAACTCCTCGCCGATCCACGACCTGGAGCACGCGCTGTACCTGTCCGCCGCGCTGCTCTTCTGGTGGCCGATCGTCGGGCTGGACCCCGCGCCGCGGAAGTTGTCGTACCCGGCGCGAATCCTGTTCCTGGTCGCGGTGATGCCGCTCGAGGCGTTCCTGGCGGTGGCCATCCTGTCCGGCGAGCCCTACCAGCACTATCTGGCGCTGCCGCCGCCCTGGGGCGGTGCCCACGCGATCGGCGACGTGTCGACCGCGGCGTCGTTCATGTGGATCGCGGGCGACCTCGCCACCCTGATCGCCGCGCTGCTCGTCGCCGGCGCGTGGATGCGGCACGACACGATCCGCCAGCAGCGCATCGAGGCCGACGAGGACCGCCGGGCGGCCCTGGCCCGCCCTGCGACGGAGGGGTCGGGCTGACCTAACCCCGCGCGATCGGTAGCAGCGCGTCGACCATGACCGCGGCGAACAGCAGGCCGAGGTACGTGATCGAGAACTTGAACAGGCCGAGCGCCATGGCCGGCGTCCGCCGCCGCCACAGCTGCACGGACTTCGCGACGAACGCCACGCCGAGCCCGACCGCGGCCACGAGGTAGATCGCGCCCATCCGGGCCACCGGGAACAGCACCAGCGTGATGGCGACCAGCACGATCGTGTACAGCAGGATGTTCCAGGTGGTCGCCCGTTCGCCCTTGACGACGGGGAGCATCGGGATCTTCGCCGCCGCGTAATCCTTCGTGTAGCGCATGGCGAGCGCCCAGAAGTGCGGCGGCGTCCAGAAGAACACGATCGCGAACAGGATCCACGGTGCGAGCGACAGCCCGCCGGTGACGGCCGCCCACCCCACGAGGACCGGCACGGCGCCGGCCGCGCCGCCGATCACGATGTTCTGCGTGGTCGTCCGCTTCAGCATCAGCGTGTACACCAGGACGTAGAACAGCAGCGCCGACAGCGCCAGCTCGGCCGACAGGACGTTCACCATCGTGGCGAGCCAGAAGAACGAGACCACGCCGAGCAGGTAGCCGAAACCCAGCGCGCTCTCGGGGGGCAGGCGGTGGGCGGGGAGCGGCCGGGACCGCGTCCGCCGCATGAGCTCGTCGATGTCCCGGTCGAAGAACTGGTTCATCGCGTTGGCGCCGCCGGCGGCGAGCGTGCCGCCGAACAGCACGGAGAGGACCAGCCAGACCGACGGGAACCGCCCCGCGGCGAGGACCATGGTCGGGACCGTCGTGATCAGCAGGAGCAGCACGATGCGGGGCTTCGTCAGCTGCAGGTATGCCGTGGTCCGCTGGCGGAGCGTCGACTTCGGCGGCGTCGGGGCGTCGTCGTCGCCGGCCGGTTCGGTCTCCGGCCGTGCGGTGCTC
The DNA here is from genome assembly GCA_036557505.1 of Actinomycetota bacterium. Taxonomy (GTDB): domain Bacteria; phylum Actinomycetota; class UBA4738; order UBA4738; family JACQTL01; genus DATBHM01. The sequence continues at coordinate 7,109 of DATBHM010000143.1, forward strand.
GGGCGACGCTCCGCGAACCGGCGTGACACCGTCGCGAGCGCCACCAGCGTCGCCCAGATCAGGACGGCGAGCGCGACGTGGGCGACCACCGCGGCGGGCTCCAGGCGGCTCCACACGTTGGCCGCGCCGACCATGATCTCGGCGAGGAACAGCCCGAGCGCGGTCGTCGACAGCACGACCAGGTCCTTCGACCGGGGGCGCATCGTCCACGCCCGGACGGTCGTGTACAGCACCAGCAGGAACCCCGCCGCCGCGAGCACCCGGTGCAGGAACATCGGCGTGGCGATCCCGCCGAGCGTCGGGACGAGCTTGCCGTTCATCAGCGGCCAGTCGTCGAAGGCGAGCCCCGCGCCGCGCGCCCGGACGTACGTGCCGACCAGCAGCAGCCCGCCGGTGACGATCGCGGTGATCAGCGTGAGCCGGGCGAACTTCGGGTTGGATCCCGCGATCGGGCCCTCCTTCAACGGAAGCTTCACCGTGCAGAAGGAGTTCGCCGCCAGGTACACGACGTCGCCGACCAGCAGCAGCGCGACCGTGAAGTGGACCGTGACCCACGCCGGATCGAGGTCGGTCTTCACGACGATCCCTCCGAGCACCGCCTGCGCGATCACCAGGGGGAATGCCATGACCGCCGGCCAGAACACCTTGCGCACCGTGCGGTAGCCGCGCCACGCCACGATCCCCGTGAACGCGATGAGCACCGTGTCCAGGAACACGAGGAACCGGTGCGAGAACTCGATGAGCGAGTGCATCGTCCCGCTCGGGAACAGCGACGTCGCCGTGCAGTTGGGCCAGGTGTCGCACCCCAGCCCGGAGCCCGACCCCCGCACCAGCCCGCCGACGGCGAACAGCAGCACGGTCGTGCCGGCGGTGGCGAGGCAGAGCTTCTGGAACCGGGTCATGTTCACGACGGAATGAGGCCCGAACGGCCGAGACGAAGTGTAGCCACGCTGCCCGCGGAACGCCGGGCGCGCCATACACTCGCAGGTGCCATGAGCACCCTGCAGGCTCCGCCGGTCCACGTGGAGACGGCCCGGCGGCTGCTGCGACGCGAACCCGTCGTCCGCGTGGCCACCTCGGGGCCGGACGGGCCGCACGTCGTCCCGATGTGGTTCGTGTGGGAGCCCGAGTCCCTGTTCTGCTCCGCCTTCGACGACTCCGTCACGGTGTCGAACGTCCGTCGCGACTCCCGGGTGGCGCTGGTGTTCGACGTCGGAACGGCCTGGGCCGAGCTGGCCGGCGTCGTCCTGACCGGCACCGCGCGCCCGCTCCGGCCGGGCCATCCCGAGCTCCGGGCGCCGATGTCGCGGTGGTTCGAGAAGTACCGGGACCGGTTCGGACGGCAGGGGTTCCGGCTGTTCGCCGAGGCCACCCGCGACCTGTGGTTCGTTCGCGTGATCCCGCACGAAGTCGCGGCGTGGGACCATGGCGCCGGCCCGTTCTCCGGGGGAGCGTAGGCGGGCCGTTTGCCGGTCCCACGGGTCGGGGCTAGCATCAGGAACGAGCGCTTGTGAAGTTTTTCACAAGCGGACCGGCCGCGAGACGACGGGTCGCCCGCGGGCCCGAGCCGGGCGCCACAACGGGAGCGACGGGGAAGAGCCAGGAGCCTTCGCGCAAGTGCCGAACACCGACGAGCAACACGATGTGCTGGTCGTGGGGGGCGGCCCGGGAGGAAGCGCAGCCGCGTACCACCTTGCGCGGCACGGCATCGACGTCGCCGTCGTGGAGAGGACCTCCTATCCGCGCGAGAAGGTGTGCGGCGACGGCCTCACGCCCCGGGCGGTCAAGTCCCTGCTCGAGATGGGCATCGACACCCAGGGGCCGGGGTTCGTCCGCAACGACGGCCTCCGCGTGTACGGGCCTCGGGGGATCCTCGACCTCCCCTGGCCGGCGCTGAACGACTGGCCCGGGTACGGGCTGGTCCGCACCCGCATCGACTTCGACGAGCTGCTGGCCCGGCGGGCCCAGGAGGCGGGCGCCGTTCTGTACGAGTCCACCGAGGCCACGTCGCCCGTCATGGACCGGGGCTGGGTGGCCGGCGCAGAGGTCCGGGAGCTGCGGCACACGAGCGGCGACGCCCCGGCCGGCGGATCGGCGAACGGGAAGCCCGCCGTCCGCCGCGCGCGGCCGGAGGCCGGGCCCACCCGGACCGTCGGGGCGAAGTTCGTCCTGGCGGCCGACGGCGCGTCGAGCCGGTTTGCCGGGCAGGCCGGAGTGAAGCGCGACGCGACCAGGCCGCTCGGCATCGCCGCCCGCCGGTATTACCGGTGGGACCGCGCCCAGGTCCCGTGGCTCGAGGCCTGGCTCGACCTGTTCGAGGGCGACACGCTGCTCCCCGGGTACGGCTGGATCTTCCCGATCGACAGCGAGGTGGTGAACGTCGGCGCAGGCCTCCTCAACACGTTCCACGGATTCAAGGACCTCTCGGCGCAGCGGGTGTTCGACGTGTTCATCAAGATGCTCCCGGCCGAGTGGGGGCTGAACGAGGACACGGCCATCGGGCCGGTGCGCTCCGGGCCGCTCCCGATGGGGTTCAACCGGCGCCCGCTGGCCGAACCGGGCGTGCTGCTGGTCGGCGACGCCGGCGGGCTGGTGAACCCGTTCAACGGCGAGGGCATCTCGTACGCGATGGAGACCGGGCAGATGGCCGCGGAGCTGGTGTTCGACGCGCTGGAGAAGGGCAGGCCCGGTCTGGCGCAGGTCTATCCGACCCTGCTCCGCCAGCGGTACGGGAAGTACTTCGCCATGGGGAACGTGTTCGTGAAGGCCATCGGCAACCCCAGGATCATGTCGTTCGCCACGCGGCACGGGCTGCACCGGGAATGGCTGATGCGGTTCGCGATGCGGATGATGGCGAACCTCACCGACGGACCGCGGGGCGACGTGCACGACCGGATCCTGGCCGCGCTCGAGGCGGTGGCGCCGACCGCATGACGACGACGACGCGCGCGAGGTCCGGGGGGCGACGTCCGCGGTGACGGGTGTGGTCGCCGACCTGTCGTCGTACCTGCCGGTGCTCCTGCTGTTCGGCGTGGTGGCCGCGTTCGCGACGCTGTCGCTGATCGCGTCGTCGTTCCTCCGGCCACACCGGCCGACGCGCCCCAAGGCCGAGCCCTACGAGAGCGGCATCGAGGTCGACCCGGTGAAGCGGGGGCAGCGATTCCCCGTGAAGTTCTACCTGGTGGCGATGCTGTTCATCGTGTTCGACATCGAGACGATCTTCCTGTTCCCGTGGGCGGTGTCGTTCCGGCAGCTCGGCGTGTTCGGGCTGGTGGAGATGGCCGTGTTCATCGGGCTGGTGTTCGTCGCGTACGTCTACATCTGGCGCAAGGGCGGGCTGGACTGGTCGGACGACGAGCGCCGCCGGACCATCCGCATCGCCCGGGAAGAGGAACGCGAGGCCGCGCTGGCCCATCGACCCGAGGGAGCCGCCCGTGCCCGTTGAGCGCATCCCCGGCGACATCACGCGGCGCCGTTCGGACGTGATCGCCGACGACTCGGACATCGAGGAGGTCAAGCGGGGCATCCTCACGACCACGCTCGAACGGGCGGTGAACTGGGCCCGGAAGCAGTCGACGTGGGGCGTGACGTTCGGCCTCGCCTGCTGTGCGATCGAGATGATGTCGGCGGGCACGGCGCCGTACGACCTCGCCCGGTGGGGGATGGAGATCTTCCGGGCCTCGCCCCGCCAGGCCGACCTCATGATCGTGGCCGGGCGCGTCTCCCAGAAGATGGCGCCGGTGCTCCGCCAGGTCTACGACCAGATGGCGGAACCCAAGTGGGTCATCTCCATGGGCGTGTGTGCGTCGGCCGGCGGGATGTTCACGAACTACGCGCTGGTCCAGGGCGTCGACACGATCGTCCCCGTCGACATCTACGTCCCCGGGTGCCCGCCCCGGCCGGAGATGCTCATGTACGGCATCCTCCGGCTCCACGAGAAGATCCGGACGAAGGGTCGGATCCGCTAGATGGACGTCGAGGCCCTCGCCGACCGGCTTCGCCGGCGCTTCCCCGACGTCGCCGTGGCCCGGGGGGAGGTCACCGTCGTGGTCGACCCGGAGGAGGTCGTGGCCGCGCTGACCTTCCTCCGCGACGACCCCGAACTGGGGTTCACCTGGCTGGCCGACTGCTCGGCGACCGACTGGCCGGACCGGGAGCCGCGGTTCTGGCTGGCCTATCACCTGTTCTCCATGGAGCACGGCCACCGCGTCCGGGTGAAGGCCGGGCTCGGGCCCGACGAGCCGCACATCGCGTCCGTCACGCCGCTGTTCCCGACCGCGAACTGGCTGGAGCGCGAGGTGTTCGACATGTACGGGGTGTCGTTCGACGGGCATCCGGACCTCCGCCGGATCCTCATGCCGGAGGACTGGGACGGACACCCCCTGCGCAAGGACTACGCCCTCGGCGGGACCGGGACCCAGTACAAGGGCGCGTTCATTCCGCCGGTCGACGAGAGGACGGTCTAGGGCGGTGTCGACCGGCGCGCGCTCGGTGGGCGGCGACGGCGAGACCCTCGCCGACATCCGCGAGGAGACCATGCTCATCAACATGGGCCCGCAGCATCCGTCGACGCACGGGGTGCTGCGGATGGTCCTCGAGCTCGACGGCGAGAACGTCGTCTCCGTCCGCCCGGTGGTCGGCTACCTCCACACCGGCATCGAGAAGAACGCCGAGTGGCGCACGTGGCAGCAGGCCGTGGCGTACGTGACGCGGATGGACTACCTGTCGCCGTTCCACAACGAGCTGGCGTACTGCCTCTCGGTCGAACGCCTCCTCGGCATCGAGGTCCCGCCTCGGGCGCGGTACCTCCGGGTGATGCTCTGCGAGCTCAACCGCATCGCCTCGCACCTGGTCGCGCTGGCGACGCTGTCGCTCGAGATCGGGGCCATCTCCGTGATGCTCTACGGCTTCCGGGAGCGCGAGACGATCCTCGACATCTTCGAGATGGTGACCGGCCTGCGGATGAACCACGCGTTCATGCGGATCGGCGGGCTGGCCATGGACCTCCCCGACGGCGCGGTCGAGCGCACGCGGGCGTTCCTCGAGCTGATGCCCGGACGGATCCGCGAGTACGAGGACCTCCTCGCCGACAACCCCATCTGGCTCGAGCGGAACAAGGGCATCGGCGTGGTGCCGTCCGAGACCCTGCTGGCGCTCGGCATCACCGGACCGGTGCTCCGGGCGGCGGGCGTGCCGTACGACGTCCGGACCGCGTCGCCCTACTCCGGGTACGACGAGTTCGAGTTCGACGTCCCGGTACGGCAGGCCGGCGACTGCTACGCGCGGTTCGAGATCCGGGTGGAGGAGATGCGGCAGTCGCTCCGGATCGTCGAGCAGTGCCTCGACCGGCTGCCCGACGGCCCGGTGAAGGTGGAGGACCCGAAGCTCCGGTTCCCGGGGCAGCTCTCCGTCGGCGAGGACGGGATCGGGAACGACCCGGAATACCTCGAGCACATCATGGAGGGCTCGATGGAGGCCCTCATCAACCACTTCAAGCTGGTGACCCAGGGCATCCGGGTACCCCCCGGTGAGGTGTTCACCTCGGTGGAGTCGCCCCGAGGTGAGCTCGGGTACTACGTGGTGAGCGACGGGTCGAACCGGCCGTACCGCGTGCGCGTCCGCGACCCCTCGTTCGTGAACCTCCAGTCGCTGCCGCCCATGCTCGAGGGCGGCCTGGTGGCCGACGTGATCGCCTGCGTCGGCAGCATCGACCCGGTGATGGGCGGGGTGGACCGTTGATGGCGGTGCTCACCGACGACCAGCGCCGCGACGCGGAGTCGATCATCGCCCGCTACCCGGAGAAGCGGTCCGCGATGCTCCCGCTGCTGTACCTGCTGCAGTCCGCGGAGGGACACGTCAGCCGGGAGGGGCTTCGGGAGATCGGCGACCTCCTCGGCATCCGCACCGCCGAGGTGGAGTCCGTCGCCACCTTCTACACGATGTTCCGGATGCGCCCGACCGGCCGGTACGTGGTGGCCGTGTGCACCAACGTCAGCTGCGCGCTGCTCGGGGCGAAGCGGCTGTTCGAACGGGCCGAGGAGGTCCTCGGGCCGAACGCGGAAGAGGTCACCGAGGACGGCGCCGTCACGCTTCACGAGGAGGAGTGCCTCGGCGCGTGCGAGCAGGCCCCGCTCGTCCAGGTCAACTGGCTGAACTACGCCCGGATGACCGAAGACGGATTGGTCAACCTGCTTGACCAGTTGCGCGCCGGCACGCC
>DATBHM010000144.1:0-4022 GCA_036557505.1 Actinomycetota bacterium
GGCCACACGAGCGCCGCGGCCACCCCGCAGGCCACCGCCGCCAGCAGCCCGGCGACCGGTCCGCCCACCAGGGCGGCAACCGCCACCAGACCGCATGCAGCCACGCCGGCCCTGACCCGCCCGGGGACTCCTCCCCACCCATGCCACGCCCTTCGCGGTCGCTGCGCGGTCTCCATGGTGCTTGGAGCATGCACGACTCAGTGCCCCCCGGCATCCGTGGAGTCGCCTAACCGGTTCGCGCGCTTCTACTGATCAGGGGAACCAGGCGCGCTCCCACCGGGAGACCTCGTAGGGGGCACCCGCGCGCCCGCCGACCGCGAGGATCGCGGTGCCGTCGGCGACGGCCACCGCGCTTCGGATCAGCGACGGGTCGCGGACGAAGACCAGCGTGCCTGCGGGGGCCTCGAGATCGCGGCCGTCGACGGTGAACACGGCGTGCCCGCTCATCACCGCGAACAGCTCCTCGTGGCCGTCGGTGAGATTGCCCTCGTCGTCGGGCTCGTCGTGCGGCTCGACCATCTCGTCGCCGGCGTTGCCGGTGATCGCGTTCACGCCGAACGCCTGGATGTCGAAGTGCCGGCGGACGAGGTGGAAGTTGCGGGCACCGCGGCCCTCCCTGTCCGTGGCGTCGGGGTAGCCAGGGTTCAGATCCGTCGCCCGCACGACGTCGGCCAGGTGGACGGCTCCGAACCGGGCGGCCCGGTGATCGGTCATCCGTCCACCTCGCGGTGTCGCCGGGAGGTCACGGGTAAAGGGCGCGTTCCCATCGGGAGACCTGAAACGGCGCTCCGGGCGGGCCGCCGACCGCAAGGATGGTCGTGCCGTCCGCGATCGCCCTCGCGCTTCGGATCAGGGCCGGGTCACGGACGAAGACGAGCGTCCCGGCGGGGGCATCGAAGTCTTCTCCGTCCACCGTGAACGAGGCATGCCCGCTCATGACCGCGAACAGCTCCTCGTGGCCGTCGGTGAGGTTCGCCTCGTCGTCGCGCTCGTGATGCGGCTCGACGAGCTCTCCCCCGGCGTTGCCGGTGATCGCGTTCACGCCGAACGCGCGGATGTCGAAGTGCCGGCGGACGAGATGGAAGAGCCCATCCGTATGGGTCGGATCGTCCGGGTTGAGATCCTGCGCCCTCGGCACCTCGCTGAGGCGGACGGCACCATACGGCGCGGCGCGTGGATCGGTCACGCGGCAACGTTCCCATGCCATGGGCCGAGAAGCAACCTGCTACCTTGGCGAGGTGTTCGACCACGTCGGCACCGCGGTCTCGGACCTGGCGGCATCCGAGCGCTTCTACCGCACCGTCCTCTCCGTCCTCGGCCGGGAGCCGAGCCACGCGGATGCCGCAATGGTCGGATGGGAGGACTGGTGGATCGGGCCGGCGGACGACGAGCACCCCGTCACGCGCGGCCTGCACGTCGGCTTTCGCGCACCGAATCGGGCCGCCGTCGACGCGTTCTGGCAGGCCGGGATCGATGCCGGCTACCGGGACGACGGCGCGCCCGGGCCGCGCCCCGTCTACACCCCGGACTACTACGGCGGCTTCCTGCTCGACCCGGACGGAAACAGCATCGAGGCCGTCCACTACGACCGTGAGCACCCTCCGCCAGACGGCTGCATCGACCACCTGTGGCTGCGCGTGCGCGACCCGCAGGCGTCGGAGCGCTTCTACACGACGGTCGCGCCGTACGCCGGGGTTCGCCTGACCCACGACTCCTCTGATCTCGTGCGGTTCTCCGGCCGCGATTTCTCGTTCTCGCTCATGCGCGACGAGCGACCGCTCACCGAGCACGTCCACCTGGCGTTCTCGGCGCAGGACGACGCGACGGTGCAGGCGTTCCACGCCGCGGCGGTCGCTGCGGGCTACACGGACAACGGCGCGCCGGGCGAGCGTGCGATCTACCACCCGGGCTACTACGGCGCGTTCGTGCTCGATCCCGACGCCCACAACGTGGAGGTCGTGAACCACAACGAGGGCTGACCCGGACCGCGGCTCGGTGCTTCGGGCGGCCCGGCTCCGGGTACCCCTCCAGCATGCGTGAGCTCGCACCCGGCATCTGGCACTGGACGGCGCCCCATCCGGAGTGGCACGAGGGCGAGCCCTGGGACCGGCACGTGTCGAGCTACGCCATCGAGGCCGGTCGGCTGCTGCTCTTCGACCCGCTCGCGGTGCCGGACGAGCTCCTCGAGCACGCGAGGGATCCCGCGATCGTGCTCACCGCCCCCTGGCACGAGCGCGACGCCCGCCGCATGGTCGACGAGGTCGGAACGCCGGTCTACACGCCCCGGCCGGACACGGCCGAGGATCTGATGGCGGCCTACGGCATCACGGCCGAGCAGGCCGGCGACGGCAGCCCGGATCTCCGCTGGCTCCTCGAGGGTGGGATCGGCGAGGCCCATGTCTTCGCCGCCGGCGATCGGCTGGACGTGGGCGTCGACGCGTTTCCCGGGCAGAAGCGCAACGACATGGTGCTCTGGATCGAGGCCTGCCACGCCGTCGTCGCGGGCGACACGCTCGTCGACTTCGGTAGCGGCCTCGAGATCAACCCCCGGTGGCTCGAGATGGCGGGGGGCCGGCGGGAGGACGTCGCCGCAGGGGTTGCTCCGCTGCTCGACCTGCCGGTAGACCACGTGCTGCTGTCGCATGGCGGGCCGACGGACCGGGCCGCCCTGGCGGCTGCGCTCTCGTAGCCTCAGCGCCTACCGCACCCACAGCTGCTCGAGCAGGACCCCCCACTGCGGGTTGTACGCGTAGTTCCCGACGCGGGCGGAGACGACGTCCGCCGCGCTGTCGTTGATGTACGGGGCCCACGGGGCCGCGTCGGTGACGCGGCGGTCGATCCGTGCCCAGAGCAGGTTGGCCGCCGTCGGGTCGGTGCGGTCGAGCCGGACCGCGCGGTCCATCAGCCGGTCCAGCCCGGGGTCGCAGAACCGGGACGGATCGACCGGCGAGCCGCACCGGAAGATGAGGCTCAGGAAGTCCGACGGCGCCGGGTAGTCCTGGAGCCATCCGTAGCCGCCGAGCTGGATCGTGCTCTTGGGGTCGGCGATCGCCGGGAAGTACCGCGGTGCCGGCAGGAACTTCGTGTGCACGCGGTAGCCGAGCTCCTCGAGCACGCCGGCGGCGTAGTGGAGGAAGCCCTGCGGCCCGGCGTTGGTGAGCCAGACGGTGACCGGGGTGCCGGCCGTGCCCGATGCGCGCACGAGCGCCTTCGCGGCGGCGAGGTCCCGGCCGGCGTACGCGGGCCCGCCGCCCGGCGTGTACGGGCAGTAGGGCCGGAACCCTGCGATGCCGGGCGGGAGGATCTGGCACGTGAGCGAGCCCACCTGCCCGCCTGCCATGCGGCGGCGGTCGAGGGCGAAGCTGAGTGCCCGCCGCACGCGGACGTCGTCGAAGGGCGGCACCCGCGTGTTCATGAACACTGCAAGCATCTGGCCGGCGGCCGGCGTGTGCACCTGGCTGGGGATGCGCTCGGCGATCTGCCGGAACGGCTGGGAGAGCGCCAGCACCGGATCCGAGGCGACATCCGCCCGCCCGTTCTCGACCGCGGCGAGCTCGTCGCCCGCCTTCCCGCCGAGCTCCACCTCGAGCCGGTCGGGGAAGCCGTCCGGCCGCGCCAGGGTCGACCAGACGCGGAAGTGGGGGTTGCGGACGAGCTGCACGGAGCCCGTCCCGTTCGCACCGGCCGGCCGGTAACCGCGGATGGCGTAGGCGCCGGTCGCCGGAAGGACCGTGGACGGCTCGTCCCCGGGAACGGCGGGCGCATCGTCCGGGACCGGGAACGCGAACGGCAGCGCGAGCGCGTACAGGAACCGGGGGTCGGGCCGGACGAGATGGAACTCGACGGTGCCGGTCGCGTCATCGGCGATCACGCCGCGGCGCATGTCGCATGCGGCACCCGGACGGCAGCGGGACGCGCCGACGAGGCCGGCGAAGTACGGTCCGCCCGGGCCGGGCTGGCGGCTCGGAGCTCCGGGAAGCGCCGGAGCCTGCGCGGCCAGTGCGCGCTCGACGGCCCGGCGC
>DATBHM010000145.1:0-1527 GCA_036557505.1 Actinomycetota bacterium
TCGGACCTGGCTGAGGCGTCAGCCGAGCCCGGCTCGGACACCCTCGGCGACGATCGTCGCGTCCTCGCCGACGCCCATGAGCAGGGAGGATTTCCGCTTGCGCAGGTAGTGCACCCCCACGAACCACAATCCGGGGACCGCCGTGCTCTGCCCCTCGCGGTGCACCGGATACCCGAGGTCGTCGACCAGACCGGGCCAGGGCAGCCACGAGTAGTCCGGGCGGAACCCGCCGGCGAAGACCACCACCGCGAAGTCCGCGAGGTCCAGCTCCTCGGGCGCCGTTCCGTCGAAGGGCTCCGGGTCCGGCCAGTCCGGAGGATCGACCCCGCGTTCGGACGCGAACCGCCGGAACAGGTCGCGCAGCGACAGGTACCGCTCGTCCCCCCAGGCGACGCTCTCCCCGAGGTCGCCGCCGAACCGAACCCTGGGTCCGTCGACCCCCTGGAACCGCCCCACGAGGGTCGCGCCGCGATCGCGGAGCGTCCGGTAGTGCAGGTCGTGTCCACCGCCGTGACCCGTCGAGAGGATGTTCGCGGCGAGGCGCTCCCCGGGCGACCGGAGGGTCTCCACCCCGCCGTCCATGAACCCGCTGTTCAGCACCCACCACACCACGTCGCGGCCCGCGGCCCGCCTGCGCACCCACGGCGCCCGGCCGCACGCCAGGACCACCTCGCGGCCGGCGTCGAGGAACTCCTCGGTCAGCTGACACCCGGATTGCCCGCTCCCGACGACGAGGACGCGACCCGGTGGCAGCGCGGACTCGTTGGTGTACTCCTCCACGCCGATCCTGAACACGTCCGGCGGGAGCGTGTCCTCGTGGGGCCGGTGGGGGCTCGGATAGGCGCCCGTGGCCAGGACCACCTGCCGGGCCTTGAGGTCGCCGTCCGACGTCGAGAGGGAGAAGCCCTCGCCGTCGGGGCGAAGCGCCGAGACCTCGGTGTCCTCCCGGACGGGTGCCCCGAAGCGTTGCGCGTACCCCTCGAAGTACGCGACCAGGTCGTCGCGTGGCAGGTAGCCGTCCGGGTCGTCCCCGTCGTAGCGCCCCCCAGGCAGCAGGATCGACCAGTTCGGCGTGACGAGGCAAAACGAGTCCCACCGCCCCCGCCACGTCTGGCCGACGCGGCCGCCTTCCAGCACGACGTGGTCGACGCCGAGCCGTGTCAGCTCATGGCTGGTCGACAGGCCCGCCTGGCCGGCCCCGACGACCACCACGTCCACGCGTTCCATTTCACGCCCCGCGTCCCCAGAGGCCGCCCAGGTTAGAGGATCTCGCGCAGCGCAACGAACAGCCGGTCGACGTCATCCGTCGTGGAGAAGAAGTGCGGCGACACGCGGATGCCGTCGCCGCGGAAGTCCACGCAGACGTCGCGCTCGAACAGCGCGTGACAGACCTTCTCGGCGTCCGTCCCCACGCCGATGTTCACCAGCCCGCCGCGGCGGCGCCAGTCCGGGAGCGACCGCACCGGCAGCCCCGCCTCACCGGCTCGGGCGATGACGTAGTCGGACAGCTCGCCGATGCGGGGTCGG
>DATBHM010000146.1:0-3676 GCA_036557505.1 Actinomycetota bacterium
GTGTCGGCGAGCGCTCGGACCGGCTGTTCGAGGCCACGGGCGGTCACACCCTGTCCGTCGTCGAGAGCCTCCGGGCCCTCGCGGAGGGCCACGACGAGCAGGATGTGCCCGGCACGTTGGCAGACGCGATCCGGTCCCGCGTTCGCCGCCTCGGCCCCGAGGTCGAGGACCTGCTCGGCGTGGCTGCTGTGCTCGGGAGCACGTTCGACCCGGCGGAGACGGCCAGCATGCTCAAGGTCCCGTTCGAGGAAGCGGTGCGCCGGATCGAGCTGGCCCGGCGGGGGCGCCTGGTCGTCGTGTCGGGCGACGAGTACTCGTTCGCCAACGACCTCGTCCGGGAGATCCTGTACCGCGACGTCCCCGCTCCGGCCCGGCGGGCCAGGCACCGACGAGCCGCCGAGCTGTCCGGCGAGAACCCCGAGGCGGTCGCGCGCCATGCCACCGCGGCCGGCGACTGGGACGTCGCGACCGACGCGTGGCTCCGCGCGGGCCTGCGGGCGGCAGTCCGCTTCGCGAATGCCGACGCGGCGCGGATGTTCGACGGCGCCGTGGCCGCCGCCGCCGAGGCCGGCGACCGGCGGGCGGAGGCCGCCGCGCTGGTCGAGCGGGGACGTGTCCGGGAGGCGCTCGGCCGGTTCGACGGCGCGTACCGCGACCACGTCGCCGCGCTGACGGGCGCGCGGGAGGCGGGCGACCGGGCGCTGGAGATGCGGGTGCTCCGGGAGCTGGGCGGCGACCCGCTGATCGGGCTGGGCCGTCCGGCAGCCGAGTGCATTCCCCATCTCGAGTCGGCGCTGGCCATCTCGATGGAGCTCGGAGACGCCGGGGCCGAGGCCGACATCCGGTCGCGACTCGCGATCCTCGCGGCGAACCGGCTTCGGTTCCCCGAAGCCCGTGACCAGGCCGGACGGGCGGTGGCACTGGCGAGGGGCCTCGGCGACGACGTGGCGCTGGTCAGCGCCCTCGACGGGTTGAAGACCGCCGTCGCGTACGACGGTGACCTCGAGCGGCTCGAGGCGGTCACGTCGGAGCTGGAGGGGCTCGCGAGGCGCACGGGCAAGCTGATGGTCGCGCAATGGACGGTCTTCGAGTCGGCATTCGTCCCGCTCGCCGGCGGGCGGTGGGAGCGCGCGATCGAACGCATCCGGTCGGCGCTCGACCTGAACCGCAGGGTCGGCTACCGGCCGCACGGGGCCATGCTGGTCGCGCACATGGGGTGGCTGCATCGGGCGCAGGGCCGGTATGCCGCGGCCACCGCCCTGGGCCGCGAGGCGCTGGCCGCGGCCGAGGAGTCCGATCATCCGTGGTGGATCTCGTTCGCCTCGGCGATGCTGGCCTGGACGCTCTCGGAGACCGGCGGCGTCGAGGAGGCCTCGAGTCTGCTCCGGGCCGGGGTGGCGTTCGCGGAGCGCGACGGCGCGGAGGGCTACCTGGTGCGATGCCTGGCGCACCTCGCCCTGTCCCGGGCGCTCGCGGGCGACGCGGCGGAGGCCGAAGCCCGGCTCCAGGCCTCCGAGCGCATCCTCGCCTACGCCTCCAACCCCCCGAGGTCGAACTTCATGCACGGGGCCCACGCGACGATCGCGGCCGCGAGGGCGGCCCTGGCGATCGGGTCGCCTACGCGGGCCGAGGTCCTTGCCGGGCCGGTGCTGCGCGCGGCCGGGGAGATGGGATGGGTGGAACCGCAGGCCGAAGCCGCCCTGGTGCTGTCCATGTGCCGCCTGCAGGGCGGCGACCCCGAGACCGCCCGGTCGCTGGCCTCGTCGGCGATCGCGACTGCCGGCCGGGTGGGGCTCCACCGGCTGACCTGGGAGGCGTTTGCGGTGCGGTCGCACGCCCTCACCGCCCAGGGGAGAGCGGAGGAGGCCCGGGCGGATCGCTCGTCGTCCCGGGAGGCCGCGGAATCGGTCGCCGGTGCGCTCGAGGGCGAGGCGCGCCCGGGGTTCCTGGGCCGCGTGCGGTCCTCGATCGGGGGCGGAGTCCCGGTGGCGGGACGACCAATCAGACCAGTTCGGCGATGAGCCCCGCCGCCCGGGCCGCCGCGGCGTCGGAGTCCACCGGCCGGTAGACCACCTCGCGGCCGATCTCCTCGGCGATCGCGGCCGCGATGACCTCGGGCGGCGACTCCGCGTAGTCCATCCGACGGCCGGCGCCGTACCTGGCCAGCCGGTGCGGCACGTGGAAGTTCTGCTCGAAGTGGTGACGGAGCGGGAAGTACAGGAACGGCCGGCCTCCCGCCGTGAGCTCCATCGAGGTCGTCAGCCCGCCCTGCACGACGGCGAGGTCGGCCGCGGCGAGGTGCCGGTACAGCTCGGGCACGTAGGCGCACACCTCCATGCCGTCGGCGGCGGGCAGGGAGGACGGATCGATCCGAGGCCCGGCCACGACCACCATCCGGAGGTCGGGCACCAACCGCCTCGCCTCGGGATACGCATCGATCACGCGCCGGAGCAGCGATCCACCCACCCCGGATCCGCCGACGGTGACCACGCACACGCGCTCGTCGGGCCGGTATCCGAGGGAGTCCCGGAGCGCCGAGCGATCCTCGAGGACCCCCGGGCCGAATCCCGTGATGTAGTCGCCCGAGAACGTGTAGTTCGCCTCGGTCCACTCCCGGATGTCGGGGAGCCCGGGACCGAACGAGTCCGGGACGATGTCGTCCGGCGCCCCCACGAACACCGCCCGATCCCGGATTCGCGGGTAGCGGGTGATGTGGCCGATCATCTCGGCGTTGTAGTCGGCGGTGAGGAACGCCTCGCGCTCGCCGCCGTCGGACATCGGCAGCCACCCGACGAAGTCCGTCAGCCACACGTACGCGGCACGCTTCTGCTCGGGGTTCTCGTGCAGGTAGTAGTCGAGCTCCCAGGCCTCGTCACCGATCCACAGGTCGTAGTCCGACTCGCGGACGACGTCGTGGAACACCATGAAGTTCGCCAGGAGGATCTCGTCCATCCGCCGCCAGGCCTGGAAACAGTGGAGGTCGTGTTCGGCCGACTCGGAGTCGATGTGGGCGACCTCGCTCGCGAGCTCGGCGGACGCGGGGTGGACCCGCTCCCCCCGCTCGGCCAGCACGTTGGTCACCGGCGCCTGAGCCAGCCAGTCGATCTCCAGGTCCGGGTGCAGCCGCCGGAGAACGTCGGCGATGGCCACGTCCCGCCGGGCGTGCCCGAGCCCGATCGGCGAGGAGATGAACAGCGCCCGCGGGCGTCGCCGCGCGCCCCGGACCCACGTCCGCTCGGGCCGTCCCGGGGGGCAGACGCGGTCGACGAACTCCCGGATCAGCAGGTTCACCTTCACGGGGTCGCGAACCTGCGGCGCGTGGCCCGACCCCTCCAGGGTCACCAGCGTGGAGCGCTCGCCGAGGGCCGCGTCCAGCTCGACGCCCTTGTTGTGCGCCACGATGTGGTCGTCCCACCCGTGGATCACCAGACACGGGCAGCGGACGGTCGCCGCCAGCGCGCGGGCATCGTCCTCGTCGTCGAGCCCCGGCGCCTGCACGGTGAGCGTGAGCGTCGGGGCATCGGTCTCCAGCCCCCACCCGACGGCGTCCTCGGTGGCCTTCGTCGAGTGCGGCTCGGTGAAGATCTGCGACATGAAGAAGTCGATGAACCCGGGGTAGTCGCGCGCCCAGTAGTGCTTGTTGTACTTGGCCCAGAACTCGTCGGTGTCGAGCTCG
>DATBHM010000147.1:0-6081 GCA_036557505.1 Actinomycetota bacterium
TCGACCGCGGTGGCCTGCCGTCCTCGCACCGTCATCCGGCGGGCGCCGACCTGGATGCGCACATCCGGGCCGGCGAGGACGTTGTGGAACCACGCCGGGTGCTTGGGGTGGCCCCCCTTGCTGGCCACCACGACGTAGTTGGCGCCGTCCCGGACGTACGCGAGGGGCGTGGTCCGGAGCTTCCCGCTCTTCGCCCCGACGTGGTCGAGCAGCAGCATCGGGGGCACGCCCGGGAACCGGTGCCCGATCAGGCCGTCGGTGGCCTTGTACAGGAAGACGTGCCCGGTGAACAGCCGTCCCACGATCGGCCACAGGCGAACGGGGATGCGGACGTTCATCCCCCGTCGCCCGCCGGCGCGGTCCCGTCGACCTGCCGTTCGGACAGAGTCCACAGTCGCTCCGCGGCGAGGTGGTCGAGGGCCCCCGCGCTCGGCTTGCCCAACCGGCGGTCGACGAAGTACCAGCCCGACTGGCCGTTCACCGCCGGGGAGTCGGCCAGCCACACGAGCGTGTCGGCGCCCCGTTCGTTGCTCCGGGCGAACGGCCGGGCCAGCGTCATCGCGATCCGCATCCGCATGCCGTTGTTCCGGTTGAAGTTCGAGGCCACGAACCCCGGGTGGTAGCAGTTCGCGGTCACGCCGGTCCCCTCGGTGCGGCGGGCCAGCTCCGAGGTGAACAGGATGTTCGCGAGCTTGGTCTGCCCGTACCGACGAAACCCCTTCGCGGTGTCGTTCCCCGACTCCAGGTCGTCGAACGGGATGCGCGCCCCCGCGTGGGCGTCGGAGGTGGTGGTGATCACGCGTGCCGGCGCGCTCGCGGTGAGCCGGTCCAGCAGGAGCGTCGTGAGGAGGAACGGCGCCAGGTGATTGACCGCCCAGGTGAGCTCGATGCCGTCCTCCGTCGTGACGCGCCTGGTGTTCACCGCGCCGGCGTTGTTGGCGAGCACGTCGATCCTCGGATGGCGCTCCAGGAGCTCGACGGCCAGCCGGCGCACCTCCTGCTGCGAGGACAGGTCGGCGAGCACGATGTCCGGCTCGTGGCGCCACGAGGACTCGTGCGCGATGCGCGCCGCCGCGTCGTGCGCCCGCTGCCAGCTGCGGGCGACGATCGTGAGCTCGGCGTGGCGCCGGGCGAGCTCCGTGGCCGCGGCCAGCCCGATGCCGGCGGTCGCGCCCGTGATCACGACCCGCTTGCCCTCGACGCCGGTCCAGTCCTGATCCGCCATGCCGGTCCCGGCAGTCTCCCCATTTCCCGCCGGCATGACACGCCGGGGCCCGGCCGTAGGCTGGCCGGGTCGCCCCGATCGTCCGGACGAGGAGGAAGCATGCGAGCGGTCGTGATCACCAGGCACGGGGGGCCGGAGGTCCTCGAGGTGCGGGACGTCCCAGAGCCGGTGGGCGGCGACGGCCGGCTGGTGGTGGAGGTGGCGGCGGCAGGCGTGAACTTCCGTGACGTGTACGAGCGCGAGGGGGCCGGCTCGTACGACACGCCCACGCCGCTCGTGGCCGGCGTGGAGGGGGCGGGCGTCGTGCGGGCGGGCGCCGGCGACTCCCCACCCGGCGCCCGGGTGGCCTGGTGGCAGGCCCCCGGGAGCTACGCGGAGGTGGTGGCCCTCGACCCGGCGGCCGCGGTGCCGATCCCGGACGGGGTCACGGACGAACAGGCCGCCGCCGTGTTGCTCCAGGGGATGACGGCGCACTACCTCAGCTCCGATGCGTACGCCGTGCGGCCCGGCGACTGGGTGCTGGTCCACTCGGCGGCCGGGGGGGTCGGGCTGCTGCTGACGCAGATGGTCCGCCGGGCGGGCGGCCGGGCGATCGCCACCACGTCGGGCGGGGAGAAGGCCGAGCTCGCCCGCGGCGCCGGGGCGGAGGAGGTCCTGGGGTACGACGAGGTCCCCGAGCGCGTCCGGGCCATGACCGGCGGCGAGGGCGTCGCGGCCGTCTACGACGGCGTGGGGAAGGCCACGTTCGACGCCAGCCTGGCGAGCCTGCGGCCGCGCGGCACGCTCGTGGTGTACGGCTCCTCGAGCGGGATGCCCGATCCGGTCCCGATCCCCCGGCTGAACGAGGGATCGTTCTTCGTCACGCGGCCCACGCTCCACCACTACGCGGCAACGCGGGAGGAGCTGCTCGAACGGGCCGGGGCGGTATTCGGCATGGTGGCCGACGGCAGCCTGTCGGTTCGGATCGGAGGACGGTACCCGCTGGCGGAGGCGCGACTGGCCCACGAGGACCTCGAGGCCCGGCGGACCACCGGGAAGCTCCTGCTGCTCCCGCGCTGAGCTACAGCAGGGAGCCCTGGTTCTCGTTCACCCGGCGACGGGAGGATGGCTGTCGTTCCTCCTCGGCCGGGTGCTCGACGAGCGCCACCACGCGGGCCGCCATGAACCGGCCGGTCCGGACCGGCTGGCCCGAGCGCGTGACCTCCACGACCTCCACGACGCCGCGGGCGTTGCTGACCTCGACGCGCCGGCCGGCGCGCGTCGCCGAGATCTCGAACGTCTGCACGCCGTTTCCCGTGTCGACGAGCACCTCGACCCGATCGCCCCGCATGCACCCATGGTAGGGCGTGGCGGCGACACTCAGGCGGTGTCCTGCTCCTCCGGCGGTGCGTCGGCGTCGACCGGGTCGTCGATACGGGCACGCGAGGGAGGGCGTTCCCGCCGCAGGCGTTCGGCGATGCGCTCGTTGTCGCGTATGACGCGCAGGACGTTCCCGCGGGCGATCTTCGCCAGGTCCTCGTCCGCGTAGCCCCGCCGGAGCAGCTCCGCGAACAGGTCGGGGTACTTCGAGACGTCCTCCAGGCCCTCCGGCATGGCGGACGATCCGTCGAAGTCGCTCCCGATGCCGATGTGGTCGATGCCGGCGACCCGGCGGACGTGGTCGATGTGGTCGGCGACGTCGGTGAGGTGGGCCGGTGGCTGGGGGTGCTCGGACCACCAGGCCTCGAGCAGCGGGCCGGCGGCCGCGGGGTCGGCGGCGTGTTCCTCCCGGATGCGCGAGGCCTCGGCGATAAAGCTCCGGGCCATCCGGGCGCCCTCGGGGACGAGGAACATCGGCACGAACGTCACCATGACCACGCCGCCGGTGTCGCGGACGCGTTCGAGGATGTCGTCGGGGACGTTCCGCATGACGCCGGAGAGGGCCCGCGCGGACGAGTGGGAGAAGATCACCGGCGACTCGCTGACGTCGATCGCGTGCC
This sequence comes from Actinomycetota bacterium, assembly GCA_036557505.1. Lineage (GTDB taxonomy): Bacteria > Actinomycetota > UBA4738 > UBA4738 > JACQTL01 > DATBHM01. The sequence goes on from DATBHM010000147.1 coordinate 3,205, forward strand.
CCATCGTGTCGGCCGAGACGTGGCTGAGGTCGACGAGGACGCCGAGGCGGTTCATCTCGCGGACGACCTCCTCGCCGAACGCCGTCAGGCCGCCGTGCTCCGGCTCGTCGGTGGCCGAGTCGGCCCATCGCGTGTTGTGGTTGTGGGTGAGGGTCATGTAGCCGGCGCCCATCCGCGCGAGCATCCGCAGCGCGCCGAGCGAGGCCCCGATCGACTGCCCCCCCTCGACCCCGATCATCGAAGCCACACGGCCGGCCTGGGCGGCCCGGTCGACGTCGGCGGCGGTGCGGGCGAGCGACAGCGCGTCCGGATAGCGGTCGACCATGGCGTGCAGGCCGTCGATCTGCTCGAGGGTCGCGGTGACGGCCGTGTCGCCCGGGAGGTCGGACGGCACGTACACCGACCAGAACTGCCCGCCCACCCCGCCCGCGCGGATGCGCGCGAGGTCGGTCATGAGCTCCGGACGATCCTCCGCGAGATCCAGCCGGTCCAGGTCGTGGGCGGCCTTGGTCCGGAGCTCCCACAACACGTCGTTGTGGCCGTCGATGAGCGGAGCCGTGCGAAGCACGTCGCGGGCGCGCCTGAGCAGGGCGTCGTCGGCCATCGATGGGCGATCCTAGAGCCTGCGGCGCGGAACTGCGCGGGACCTCGGTGCAGGTGGATGTCCGAGTGTTGTCCCGCAACATAGCAGCAATGGGGGATTATCCACTTGATGCACGGTAATCCCTCCTTCCGGGTGTACGATGCAGCCCATCGATGCTATGTCCGAGCATCGAGTCGGGGTGCATTGACGGCATCCGGAAAGGGGACGGCATGGAGAAGAGTTTCGCCCGCGACTACTTCCCCCGAGTGTGGAGCAAATGGTGGTGGCTGGTGATGTCGGGCGTGATCCTCGCCATCTTCGGGGCCATCGGCACGGTGTGGAAGCAGATTCGAGTCCCGGCCGTCATCGCGCTTGTCATTGGGTTGCTCGCAGTAATCGTGGCTCAGGTGATGGTGGCACACGGCATCTGGAAGGAGCGGAATCAGGCCCGACAGGACACTGCCAAGGCTGTCGCCGAACGGGACCAGGCGATCCGAGAGGCCAAGACTGGTGTTGATGTGACCCTTATCAAAGGCAATCTCATCAATTCGTCCTTCGAGCACAACCAAGTGCAGGTTGCGGTGGGGACCGCGATTCCCCCGCCCCACGGAGCGGTGTTCATCGCTGATCTGGTGCGGACCCTCGACCCGCCCATCATCCGGGAGCTCGTTATTGAGGGCCGGGATGTGTTTGGTCCCGCGATGCTGATCCTGCAAGACGGAGCAGTGCTGACCCGCAACAGGTGGGATCAGCCGATGGAGATCGCCGTCATCGGAGTCCACGAGCAACAAGAAGAGGTGACGGGGGTGGTCGTGCTTGCAATGAATGGTGGGTTCCGAAACTGCCGGATGCATAACGTTGGTGTGCTGGCACCCCCAGCAATTAGAAACGCGATCTTGGCTCGTCAGGGGCCACCTCCGGAGGGATGGGATTGATGCTCCGGAGCGGACGGAGACTATGCCGGGATCAGGTCGCTCGCGAAGCGAGCGCGACCGATGGCGAACCCCTCGTCATCAAGGCGAACGAGAGCAAACCGGTCCGCCTCATCGGCAAATTTCGTGCCGAACTCGATGAGCGCCGCCTCGGCGTCCGACTCCTCGTCAAAGAAGGCCACGGCATCGCCCGTCTCGGCGTCAAGAATCATGAATTCGTCGGCCATCGGGCGTCATCAGCAAGGTTACTCGCTCACGGCGCGAACCTCTACGACCATCATGCACAAGACTTCCGCCTCGGCCCAGACGGTGTAGTGACCCTTCTTGCCGACTTGGGCCACGGCGTGACCCTCGTCCCCCCTGATTCTGACCGCAGCGACGTGGGTCCACTTGGTAGGTCGGCCAGGTCGATCAAGGCTGCGAATCTGCGAAATGACGAGTTCTCGGGTCCGCCACATGCTGATACCCCGATGACGTGCGGCATCCTCGCCATGCGTTGTCCAGCGTCGTGGTTCATGGAGCTCGAAGAACGACATGAAGGCTTCCGGAGGTGTGTCGTCGCTCTCGAGCATCCGCCACAGGATGATGTCCGGGTCTGGGATTTCGACACTGTGGGGACGGGGCATGTGCCCCGAATGCTATTCCGATGCGACGAGAGTTTGATAGGTCAAGCGATCCCCGCGAATCAGTGTGAGCAGCGTGTCCCGGAACAGGAACGGGTTCTCCCGATTGTTGAACCGGAACTCGAACTCCGCGAGGTAGGCCGGCATGTGCTTCTTCGAGAGCTTGTGGTAGCTGCCGATCACGGCTCGGTCGAACAGGCTCCACGCCGACTCGATCGAGTTGGTATGAACGTCCCCCCGAACCCATTCCTCGGCTCCGTGGTTGACGGACTCATGCCGGGTGTCTGCGTCCCCGATCCCGATGTAGCTCTTGTGGGTGTCGGTGTAGATCGCGTCGGCCTCATCGGCAACGGTGTCGTGGATGAATCCGTGGATGGTGTCGTGCTTCGCGTCGGGAGCCACGCGGACCCGCAACTTCCCGCCACGCTCGATCGCGCCCAGGACCACGGTCTTGTTGTCGAGCGCACGCCGACGCCCGTCAGTAGGCCCGTCGTGGCCCGATCGGACCTTGCCACCGACGTATGTCTCGTCGGCCTCCACAACGCCCCCACCGGCCCCGAGAAGCGCGTTGGACTCGTCAAGGCCCATCGCCCACCGGATGCGGTGGCAGAGATACCACGCGGTCTTGTAGGCCACCCGGAGGGTGCGCTTCAACTGGTTCGCGGAGACACCCTTGCGGGCCTCCCCGATCATGTAGACGGCAAGGAACCACTTGCGGAGCGGAAGGTGCGAGTCGTGG
>DATBHM010000148.1:0-3314 GCA_036557505.1 Actinomycetota bacterium
ACCCGATGGCTCGAGGGCGACGGGATCCACCGAGCGCTCGGGATCGCACCGCCCGGCTACCAGGTGTCGCAGCTCCGCCACGAGTTCGTCCGGACGCTCCGGATGCAGCTTGCCGCGCTCGGCGTCGGGCGCGGCCTCCGGGTGCCGCCGGCGGACGCGCGTGAGGCCCATCGGGCCGCCGCGAGCAGCGGGCGGGCGCCCTAGACCGCGGCTCGGTACACGACCTCGCCCTCGACCATCGTCAGGAGGCACCGAGCGTCGCCGACCTCGTTCGGGACGAGCTCGAACAGGTCGCGGTCGACGACGGCGAGGTCGGCGAACTTGCCGGGCTCCAGGGTCCCCGTCACGTCGTCGAGGCGGTTGACGTACGCCGACCCCAGCGTGAACGCCTCGAGGCACGTCGCGAGGTCGAGGCGTTCGTCGGGGAGGAACGGCTCCCGGTCCGGCGTGTCCTGCGGCACCCGGGTCATCGCGACCTGAATCTCCGCGAGCGGATCCGCCGTGGATACCGACCAGTCGCTCCCCATGGCGAGCCGGGCGCCGGCGGCGACCAGCGAGCGGAACGGGTACTGCGTCCGCGATCGCTCCGGGCCGAGGAACGGCACGTTGAGGTCGCGCATCTGGTCGTCGAGGCACGCCCAGTACGGCTGGCAGTTCGGCACGACGTCGAGCGCCGCGAACCGCGGCACGTCGTCGGGATGGATCAGCTGGATGTGCGCGATGTGGTGCCGCGCGTCGCGGACGCCGTTCGCCGACCGGGCGGCCTCCACGGCGTCGAGGCACTCGCGGACCGCGCGGTCGCCGATCGCGTGGAAGTGCACCTGGAAGCCGACCGAGTCAAGCCGTGACACGGCGGCCTTGAGCGCCTCGGCCTCGACGAAGCTGATGCCGGCGGCCGGCGCGTCCCTGCCCTCCGCCCCGAGGTACGGCTCGAGCATCGCCGCGCTGAAGTTCTCGCACACGCCGTCCTGCATCACCTTCACCGTGTCACACCGCAGGCGCGCGGCCCGGCCACGGGCCCGGCGTTCGACCAGGTCGTCGACCTGCTCGAGTCCGCGGTCGCGTTCCCACCACAGGCAGCCGGCGACCCGGGCGGTGAGCCGTCCGTCGGCCGCGAGCGCCAGGTAGGTGTCGAGGTTCTCCGGCCGGAGCCACGCGTCCTGCCACGCGGTGATCCCCAGCGAGTGCAGGTGGGCCTGGGCCGTGAGGAGCCCCGCCTCCCACTCGGCCGGCGTGGTCCGGGGGGCGTGGCGTCCGACCATGTCCATCGCGCCCTCGTGGAGCGTGCCGGAGGGCTCGCCGTCGGAGTCGCGTTCGATCCGGCCGTCCGGCGGGTCGGGCGTGTCGCGGTCGATCCCGGCGGCGCGCAGCGCCGCCGAGTTCACCCAGGCGCCGTGGTAGTCGCGGTTGGGCAGGTATGCCGGGCGGTCGGGGACCACCGCGTCGAGGAGCGACCGGCGCGCGATGCCACCCGGGAACGAGTCCAGGGACCACCCCCCGCCCAGGACCCACGGCCGGTCCGGGTGCGCCGCGGCGTAGTCCCGCACGACGGCCACGTAGTCGTCGACGGCGTGGACGTCGTGAAGGTTGCACTGCAACAGCTCCAGCCCGCTCGACGGCGGGTGGACGTGCGCGTCCTGGAATCCGGGCAGCACCGTCGCGTCGGGGAGATCCACGACCTCGGTGCGCGGGCCGACCCTCGCCCGGAGGTCGGCGCGAGTGCCCACCGCCGCGATCCGTCCCCCTCGGATCGCCACGGAGTCGGCCGGCGCGGCGTCGGGTCCCCGCTCAGCGGAGAACACCCGGCCGGCGAACACGACGACCTCGGCCGGGCCGTTCGACGCATCCTGGCTCGCCATCGCTACTTGGACTTCTTCGGCTGCTTCTGCTTCGCCGCCTTCGTCGTCTTGGCGGCCTTCGCGGCCTTCGCGGCCTTCGGGGACGTGGACGGCTCCGGCGCCTCTTCCGGCGCCGGCGGCTTCGACGCCTCCCCGGCCTTCGTGCCGACCCGACCGCACCGCCCGGTGATGAGGTCGGCCACCAGCCCGGTCCACCCGGTCTGGTGCGACGCGCCCAGGCCGGCCCCGTTGTCGCCGTGGAAGTACTCGTGGAAGAACACGAGGTCCCGCCACTCCGGATCGTCCGTGAGCCGCGGGACCCAGCCGTGCACCGGCCGCCGGCCGTCCGGCCCCGGCAGGAAGATCGAGATCAGGCGCCGCCGCAGGACGTCCGCCACCTCGTGCAGGGACATCTGCACGCCCGACCCGGTCGGGCACTCCACGGTCACGTCGGCCATCGAATGCGCGAACCGCTCGAGCGCCTCGATCACCAGGTAGTTCACCGGGAACCACACGGGCCCGCGCCAGTTCGAGTTCCCGCCGAACATCCCCGACGTCGACTCGGCCGGTTCGTAGTCGACGGTCGCGGTGACGCCGCCGACCTCCACGGTGAACGGGTCCGCCAGGTGCCGCCGCGACAGCGCGCGCAGCCCGTACGGCGACAGCAGGGACTCCTCGTCGAGGGCCTCCACCAGCACCCTTCGGAGCTTGTCCGCGTCGACGATCGAGAGCCACAGCGAGTCGCCGAGAGCGGACTCCCGGAGCGACCCGACCTCCTGGGCGCCGATCCGTGCGCCTCGCGCCCGTTCCGTGAACCACGCGAACCGCTTCCGGAGGCTCTCGCCCCCCTCGACGTCGGTCTGTCGCAGCCCGACGCCGGCGAGGAGCGGCAGGACGCCCAGGATCGACCGGTACCGCAGCTCGATCGGGGCCCGGCCCGGCACGCTCAACCGGTCGAAGAAGAACCCCTCCTCCTGGTCCCACAGGCCCTGTTCGTTCATGGCCCGGGAGATCGAGACGAAGTGCTCCAGGAACTTCGTGATCACGACGTCGTAGGCGCGGTTGTCGCGCGCGAGCTCCACCGCGATCGTGAGCATCGCGAGCGAGTAGAACGCCATCCACGCCGTGCCGTCGGACTGCTCGAGCTCGCCCTGGACCGGCAGGTGCGAGCGGTCGAACGGGCCGATGTTGTCGAGCCCGAGGAACCCGCCCTCGAACAGGTTGTTCCCCTCCGCGTCGACGCGGTTGACCCACCACGTGAAGTTGATCAGCAGCTTGTGGAAGATCCGCTCCAGGAACTCTCGGTCCCGGCTACCGTCGATTCGATAGACATTCAGCGCGGCCCACGCGTGCACCGGCGGGTTCACGTCGTCGAACGACCACTCGTACGCCGGCAGCGCGCCGTTCGGGTGCATGAACCACTCGCGCGTGAGCGCGATGAGCTGGTACTTGGCGAACGCCGGATCCACGTGGGCG
>DATBHM010000149.1:0-27424 GCA_036557505.1 Actinomycetota bacterium
GAGCCCCTCGTCGAGCCACTCCCGGTACATCGCCATCCGGCCCGGTGAGAAGAAGGTCGGCAGCCAGCCGTCGGCGATCTCCCCCGTCAGCGCGACGTTCTTCGGGCCGATGGCGGCCAGATAGATCGGCAGGTCCGGCCGAAGCGGGTGGACGATCGTCTTCAGCGGCTTGCCCAGCCCGGTCGTCCCCGGCCCCCGGGGCGCGGGGATCGCGTAGTACTCGCCGTCGAACTCCACCGGCTTGTCGCGGCGGAGGATGGCCCGGACGATCTCGACATACTCGCGGGTCCGGGCGAGCGGCCTGCCGTACGGCGAGCCATGCCACCCCTCGACGACCTGCGGCCCGCTCATCCCGAGCCCCAGCCGGAACCGCCCGCCCGACAGGTGGTCGAGCGTGATCGCGGTCATCGCGGTCGCCGCCGGCGTGCGGGCGGGGATCTGCATGATCGCCGTGCCGAACTCCAGCCTCGACGTCCGCGAAGCCACCCAGGCCAGCCACGACACGGCGTCCGACCCGTACGCCTCGGCGCTCCAGATCGAGTCGAACCCGAGCCGTTCGGCCTCCTCGACGAGCGGACCGACGTCGATGGGCTGCGCACCCCAGTACCCGAGGTGCAGCGCGAGCTTCATGGCAGCCCAGGATAGCCGCCGTCCACTCGGCGCTGCTCTCGCCGCGTTGCGTTAGGCTCCCGGCTGGCCGGCGCCCGGGGGACGGGGAAGGCCCCCGGGCGGCCGGCTTCTCGGGGGTTGTCGAGGCCCGGCCGCTGTTCGGGAGGGAACGAACGTGCGCGACATCGTCCAGGAGGCCGTGCGTGCCGCGATCGCGGCGGGCGCCGACTACGCCGACGCCCGCCTGGTCGAGGAGGACACCGAGTCCCTCACCGTCCGCAATCAGGAGATGGAGGGCATCGACCGGTCCCGTTCGACCGGCGTCGGAATCCGGGTCCTCGTCGACGGCTATCTGGGCTTCGCGGCCACCGCGAAGGCGGAGGCAGCGGATGTCGCCCGGACCGCGGAGATCGCCGTGGAGGTCGCCCGCGCGGCGTCACGGCTCCCCCGCGATCCCATCCGGCTGGCCGACGTCGAACCGGTCACCTCGACGTGGGCGAGCCCGGTCCAGGAGGACCCGTTCACGATCCCCCTCGAGGAGAAGGTCGCCCTGCTCATGGAGGCCTCCCGCCGCATGCAGGGCGTGCAGGGCGTGGCGTTCGGCGAGGCGACGATCGACTTCTTCCGGCGGCACACGTACTTCTGCTCGTCGGAGGGCGCCCTGATCGAGCAGACCGTGACGCATTCCGGCGGGGGCATCGAGGCCACCGCGATCGGGGACGGCGAGATGCAGCGCCGGTCGTTCCCGAACTCGTTCCGCGGCCACATCTCCGCCGCCGGATGGGAGCACATCCCGCGGCTGGGGCTGGTCGAGGAGGCCGAGCGCATCGGGCAGGAGGCCGTCGACCTGCTCACCGCGAAGGACTGCCCGGGCGAGACGACCACGCTGATCATCGACTCCGGCCAGGTCGGCCTGCAGGTCCACGAGTCGATCGGCCACCCGACCGAGCTCGACCGCGTGCTCGGCATGGAGGAGGCCTACGCGGGGACGTCGTTCCTCACCCCCGCCGATCGCGGCAAGCTCCGGTACGGCAGCCCGCACATCACCGTGGTCGCCGACGCGACCATCCCCGGGGGGCTCGGCACGTTCGGGTTCGACGACGAGGGCGTGCCCGCGCAGCGCGTTCCGCTGATCGAGGAGGGCGTGTTCCGGGAGTTCCAGTCGAGCCGCGAGACCGCCGCCGTGCTCGGGGAGCGGTCGAACGGCACCATGCGGGCCGACGGCTGGGGCAACCTGCCGCTGATCCGCATGACGAACATCAATCTCGAACCCGGCGAGGGCTCGCTCGAGGAGATCGTCGGGGACACGGCCGACGGGATCCTCATGTCGACCAACCAGTCGTGGTCGATCGACGACAAGCGGGTGAACTTCCAGTTCGGCTGCGAGATCGCTTGGCGGATCAAGGACGGGAAGCGCACCGAGCTGTACCGCAACCCGAACTACACGGGCATCACGACGGAGTTCTGGGGCTCCTGCGACGCGGTGGGCGGCCGCGAGGAATGGGTCCTGTGGGGCACGCCGAACTGCGGGAAGGGCCAGCCCGGGCAGACGGCCCGGGTCGGCCACGGGACGCCGCCCGCCCGGTTCCGGAACGTCCAGGTGGGGGTGCGCTGACCGTGGAGCTCATGGGAGCGGACGCCGCCAGGAAGGTGCTGGAGGCCGCGGTCGACGGCGCGCGCGGCTCATCCGACGTCGAAGCGTTGCTGTTCCACGAATGGGGCGGGCTGACGCGGTTCGCGGAATCGGCGATCCACCAGAGCACGTTCCGCGAGGACGCCTCGCTCCGCGTCCGGGTGGTGCGCGACGGCCAGGTCGCCGTGGCGTCGACCAGCGAGCTGACCCCGGAGGGGGCCGCCGGGGCCGCGAAGAACGCGCGCGAGATGGCCCAGGTGGCCTCGCCCGACCCGCTGTTCCCCGGCCTGGCGCCGGCCGCCGACGTGCCGCCCAAGGACGCGTACGACGAGGCCACCGCGTCGGCCACGCCGGAGCACCGGGCGGAGGGCGTGGCCGCGATGGTCGGCCAGGCGGCGGACGGGTTCCGGGCGGCCGGGTCCTACGAGACCGGCGGCGCGGAGATCGCGCTGCTGAACTCCGAGGGGCAGTTCTGCTACGGGCCGACCACCCAGGCCGCCGTCACCGCGCTCGTCAGCGGCGGAGACGGGGGCGCCGGCTACGTCGAGGCCTGGTCGGTGGGCGCCGACGGGCTCGACCTCGAGGCGATCGGACGCCGCGCCGCGCAGAAGGCCCACGACAGCCAGGCCCCGAGGGACCTCGATCCGGGACGCTACGAGGTGATCCTCGAGCCCGCCGCCGTGGCCACCCTCGTGGCGTTCCTGTCGTGGCTCGGCTTCGGGGGCCGGGCCCTGGCGGAGGGCCGGTCCTGCCTGAGCGGCAAGGAGGGATCGCAGGTCGCCGCTGCGTCCGTCTCGATCTCCGACGACGTGTTCGCGCCCGGCATGCCGGGGACGGCCTTCGACTTCGAAGGAACCCCCAAGCGCCGGGTGGACATGATCCGGAACGGGGTGTTCGAAGGCGGCGTGTACGACCGGCGGAGCGCGAAGCAGGCCGGGGTCGAGTCCACCGGCCACGCCCTGCCGGCGCCGAACCCCGAGGGCCCGTTCCCCCTGAACCTCGTGGTCGAGCCCGGCGAGGCGTCGATGGAGGACATGCTCGCGTCGACCGGGCGCGGCCTGCTGGTGACGCGGTTCCACTACTCGAACATCGTCCACCCCCTGGAGTCGGTCATCACCGGCATGACGCGGGACGGCACGTGGCTGATCGAGAACGGCGAGATCGCCCACCCGGTGAAGAACCTCCGGTTCACGCAGTCGATCATCGAGGCGCTCGCCGGCACCGAGCTGGTGGGGCGCGACACCGAGATGGCGAGCGAGTTCTTCTTCTCGGCCTCGCGCGTGCCGGCCCTCAAGCTCTCGTCGTTCCACTTCACCGGCCGCAGCGACCACTGACCGGCCCGCCGTTGCTGCCCGCCGGAACCTCCCCGTACCCTTGGTCGGGAGGCTGCCTGTGACCTGCGCGTCGTGCGGATCGGAGAACCGGGCCGGACGGGAGTTCAGCTCGGCCTGTGGTTCGCCACTCGCGCTCGTCACGGCGGCACGCGGCGACCACGACCCGGTCGAGCAGGGGCTCAGGGCGGGCGAGGCGGCCGAGATCTTCGAACGGCTGCGTGCACGTCCGTGGCTCGAATGTATGCACAATGCGGAGCCCGAGCTGGCCACGGCCTCATCCGACGGAGGGATCGACACCCGGTGACCTGTCCCGCATGCCTGGCCGACAACCGGCCGGGACGGAAGTTCTGCGTCCGGTGCGGAACACCGCTCGAACGCACCTGCGCCGTGTGCGGCGCCCCCGCCGAGGCCGACGACGTCTTCTGCGGCGAGTGCGGCTCCCCGCTCGCCACGAGCAGGCCCGCGGCCGCCGGCGACCGGACTGCCCCCGCCGCCGCCCCGGCTCCACCGGCACCGGTCGCCGCGTCCGAGCGACGGCTCGTCACCGTGCTCTTCGCCGACCTGGTTGGGTTCACGTCCCTCTCGGAGTCCCGGGACCCCGAGGAGGTCCGCGAGCTGCTCTCGGCGTACTTCGACTCCTGCCGCCGGCTGATCGAGCGGTACGGAGGCATCGTCGAGAAGTTCATCGGCGACGCGGTCATGGCGGTGTGGGGGACGCCGGTCGCGCAGGAGGACGATGCCGAACGCGCGGTCCGCGCCGCCCTCGAGCTCACCGAGGCCGTCGCCGCGCTCGGCCGGGAGGCCGGCGCCGACGGCCTCAAGGCCCGGGCCGGTGTGCTCACGGGCGAGGCCGCCGTCACGATCGGCGCCACCGACCAGGGCATGGTGGCCGGCGACCTCGTGAACACCTCCGCTCGGATCCAGGCCACCGCCGGGCCGGGGCAGGTGTTCGTCGGCGACTCGACCCGGCGGGCCACGGACGCCTCGGTCGTGTACGAGGACGCCGGCGTCCACGACCTGAAGGGCAAGTCGGAGCCGGTCCGGCTGTCCCGCGCCGTCCGGGTGGTGGCGAAGATCGGCGGCGGCCTGCGGAGCGAGGGCCTCGAGGCGCCGTTCGTCGGTCGCGATCGCGAGCTGCGCCTGCTGAAGGACCAGTTCCACGCGACGGCCGAGGAGCGCCGCGCCCACCTCGTCTCCGTGACCGGGATCGCCGGCGTGGGCAAGTCGCGCCTGGGGTGGGAGTTCTACAAGTACCTCGACGGGCTGGCCGGGACCGTCCGGTGGCACCGCGGCCGGTGCCTGGCCTACGGGGAGGGCGTCACGTACTGGGCGCTGGCCGAGATGGTTCGCACCCGGGCGGGGATCGTCGAGGGCGAGGATGCGCTCTCCGCGCGCGAGCAGCTCCGGAGGGCCGTCGAGGAGACGTTCGACGACTCCGAGGAACGCCGGTTCGTCGAACCGCGCCTCGCCCACCTCCTGGGGCTGGAGGACCTCGTCGCGCGGGACCGGGAGGACATGTTCGCCGCCTGGCGGATGTTCTACGAACGCCTGGCCGACGAGCTGCCCACCATCATGTTGTTCGAGGACATGCAGTGGGCGGATCCCTCGCTCCTGGACTTCCTCGATTACCTGCTCGACTGGTCCCGGGACCACCCGCTGTTCGTCGTGACGATGTCGCGACCGGACCTCATGGAGCGCCGGGCCAACTGGGGGACCGGCCGTGGTTCCACGTCGGTGTACCTGGAGCCACTGTCGGAGGACGACATGGGGGCCCTGCTCGAGGGGCTCGTCCCCGGCATGCCGGGTGAGCTCCGCGAACGGATCCTTCGACGGGCCCAGGGGGTCCCGCTGTACGCGATCGAGACGGTGCGGATGCTGCTCGACCGGGGCGCGCTCGTGCTCGACGAGGGCGTGTACCGCCTCGCCGACGGCGACGTGCCCGACCTTGACGTGCCGGAGACGCTCCACGCGTTGATCGCGGCCCGCCTCGACGGGCTCTCGGCGGAGGAGCGGCGCCTCGTCCAGGACGCCTCGGTGCTCGGCAAGACGTTCGCGCGGGACTCCCTCGCCGCCGTATCCGGCATGTCGGAGGAGGCCCTGGCGCCGGCGCTGTCGTCGCTGGTGCGCAAGGAGGTCCTGTCGATCCAGTCCGATCCCCTCTCGCCGGAACGCGGGCAGTACGGGTTCCTGCAGGACCTGGTGAAGGCCGTGTCCTACGAGACCCTCAGCCGGAAGGACCGCAAGGCCCGGCACCTCGCGGTCGCCGAGCACCTGCTGTCGACGTGGGGCAGCGACGACGACGAGATCGTCGAGGTCGTGGCCTCGCACCTGGTCGAGGCGCTCCACGCCGTGCCCGACGCGGAGGACGCCGGGGAGATCCGGGGCAGGGCGCGGTCGATGCTGATGCGCGCCGGCGAGCGGGCCGCGTCGCTGGCGGCGGGCGAGGAGGCGCTCCGGTACTTCGCGCAGGCGGTCGAGATGGCCGACGAGGATCCCGACCGGGCCGCGCTGCACGAACGGGCCGGCCAGATGGGCGCCATGGCCGGATTGATCGATCAGGCCACGCAGCACTTCCTGGAGGCGATCCGCCTGTTCGAGGCGCTCGGGCTGGAGCACCCCGCCGCCCGGGTGTCGGCCCGGCTCGGCGACGTCGACGCTGGCGCCGGGCGCCTCGAGTCGGGCGTGGAGCGAATGCAGCGCGCCTACGACGTCCTCTCGTCCGACCGGCCGGACGAGGACCTCGCCCGCCTCGCCGCCCAGCTCGCGCGACTCCGCTTCCTCCGCGGTGAGATCACCGAGGTGGGCCCCATGGCCGAGGTGGCGCTGGACATCGCGGAGAAGCAGTGGCTGCCGGAGATCATCTCCGAGGCGATGAACACCAAGGCCGTGGTCGCGATCTGGTACGACCACCCGGAGGAGGCGTTCGCGCTGCTGGAGCACGCCCTGAAGATCGCCCTCGACAACGACGTGCCGGCGGCGGCGCTCCGGGCCTACGGCAACCTGGGCGAGTCGCTGTCCCGGCGGGACCGGTTCGAGGAGGCGTACGACACGTACCGCGAAGGGGTGGCCCTGGCGCGACGGGCCGGCAACCGACAGTGGGAGGGCTACCTGACCATCGAGATCTCGTACCTCCAGATGATCACCGGGCGCTGGGACGATGCCGAGGCCTCGGCCGACGAACGCCGAACCACCGGTCTGGTGTCCGCCCGTGGCTCGGCGGACACGTTCCTGTCGTCGATGCCCGAGATCTACGCCGCCCGGGGCGAGGTCGACCGGGTGGCGGGGATGGTCGCCGACTACGAGGCCTCGACGCCGGAGGACGACATCCAGGGACAGGGCGTCCTCCGGTGGGCGAACGGCCTGCTGGCGCTCCTGCGCGGGGACCACCGGACCGCGTTCGACGAGGCCCTGAGCGCCCTCGAGGCCCGGACGACGCTCGGGATGGGATTCCAGGGCGCCAAGCAGGGGTTCGTCCTCGCCCTCGAGGCGGCCCTGACGGGCGGCATGCCCGACCGGGCCGGGGAGGTCCTGGGGCTGCTCGACGCGCTGCCCCAGGCGCAGGTGACGCCGTACTACCACGCCCACCGCGACCGGATGCGCGCCCGCCTGGCGGCCGCGGAGGGCCGCGTCGAGATGGCCGACGCCGGGTTCCGGGCGGCGATGGGAATGTTCCGCGAGCTGGGCATGCGCCCGGCGCTGGCCATGGCGCAGACCGAATACGCCGAATGGCTCGTCGGTCTGGGAAGGGACGACGACGCCCGCCCGCTGGTCACCGAGGCGAGGGCGACGCTCGAGCACCTCCGGGCCACCCCCTGGCTCGAGCGGCTGTCCGCCGTCGAGACCCGTGCCGGGCTCACGTCCGTCGCGAACGCCGGATAGCATCGCCGGCCGATGCTGATCGGGATCCTCCTGCTCGTGGTGGCCGCCGTGGTCCTGGTGGTGGGTTCATCGCTGGCGGGGGACGGCCTCGCGTCGGTCGTCGGGTCGCGGCTCCCCGCCGGGCCGGTCCGGTCGGTCGTCATCGGCCTCTCCGGCGCCCTGGCCACCACGGTCGTGGCGGTGGGGCAGGATCGGACCGCGCTCGGCTCGGGCGTTCCGTCCGGCGCGGCGATGTTCGTGCTGGCGGCCGCGTTCGGGGCCGCGGTGCTGCTGGGTCGCCGCCGGCTCGAGGTCCACGACGCCGTGCTCTACGCGGCGCCGGGCGCCGGCGTCGTCCTGCTCGGCCTCTCCGTGGCCTCCGACCGATCGCTCACCCGGTGGACCGGGCTGCTGCTCGCGGTGCTGTTCGTCCCCTACGTCCTGTGGGTGCTGCTGGACCCCGCCCAGCGGACGACCGCACCGGCCGACGGCGGTTCGGATCCGGCCGGCGCCGGCCTCCCCGCCCCGCCGGCATCGGTCGCCCCCCCGGAGGCCGCGGCGGACGAGGGTGGCGGAGGGACGGTCGGCGGAGGCCTGGTGCGGGGGCTGGCGGGGGCCGCGGCCGTGGTCGGCGGGGCGTTCGCCCTGGTGGACGGCGCGACGAGGGTCGCGGTGCGCGCCCCGCTGGCCCCGGGGTTCGCCGGCGCGGCGATCGCCGGCTCGCTCGCCGCGCTGCCCTTCGCCCTGCTGGTGGTGTTCCCCCGGCGCCCGGGGAGCGACGACCCCGGCGGGGGCGCCATGACCGTGCTGGCCGGGCTGCTCACGGTGGTGCCGGGCGCCGCGGCCATCGTCCGGCCGTTCCAGCTCGACGGGCCGTCCGCGGTCTGCGTCATCGCGGTGGCCCTCCTGTACGCGGTGGCCGCCGCCTGGATGCTGCTCCGGGGGAGGAGCGACCGCTTCCTGGGGGCCGCGGTCCTGCTCGCGTACGCGGCCTGCCTGGTGGTCGCGGGCTCGCTGTAGGCTAGCCCTCGTTCCCGCCACGAGGAGGTCGAACCATGCAGGTCGGCGACATCATGACCCGTGACGTGAAGACGGCGAACGCCTCGGACACCTTCGCGGACGTGGCCAGGACGCTCCACGACAACCGGATCTCGTCCGTGATCGTGATGGATGAAGGGCGACTGGCCGGGATCCTCACCGAACGCGACCTGGTGAACGTGGTCGCCGAGGGGGTCGACCCGCGGGAGGAGGCGGTGAGCGGCCGGATGACCCGCGACCTGGCCACCGTCGAGTCCCGCACTGACATCTCCGACGCCGCCGCCCTCATGGCCGAACGGGGCATCCGCCACCTCCCCGTCGTCGACCGGGGCGAGCTCGCCGGGATCGTCTCCATCCGCGATCTGACGAACTGGGCCGTGAGCGAGCTGACGGGCGGCCACGAGCTTCCCGACCTGGAGCGGTCCCAGGCCGCCCTCGCCGCCCACGTCGAGGTCAAGCGGAACGAGTAGGTGCGCGCCGCGAGGTTCGCGGGCCCCGGCCTGCCGCTCTCGGTGGAGGAGGTCCCGGACCCCGTTCCCGGCCCGTCCGACGTCATCGTCCGGGTCGCGGCCTGCGGCATCTGCGCATCCGACCTGCACTTCCTGCACGGGGAGATCCCGCTCCCGGTCGTTCCGCCGCTGACGCTCGGCCACGAGCCCTCCGGGGTCGTCGAGGCGGTCGGAGGCGAGGTGCCCGCCTGGCAGCCGGGCGACCGCGTGTCGGTGGCCGCCGGGAAGGCCTGCCTCCGGTGCCGGAACTGTGCCGCCGGGCTGCTCGAGGACTGCCGCGCGCCCCAGGTCATGGGCGCCCACTACGACGGGGCCTTCGCCGAGCTGGTGATGGCGCCGTGGTACGCGCTGGCGAGGCTGCCCGACGATGTGCCGTTCGAGCACGGCGCGATCGCCTGCGACGCCGTGTCGACGCCCTACGCGGCGCTGCTCGACCGGGGCGGCCTCCGTCCGGGCGAAGCGGTCGGGTTGTGGGGCATCGGCGGCCTCGGCACCCACGCCGTGCAGATCGCGCGGCTCGCCGGAGCGTCGTTCATCGCGGCGATCGACCCCATTTCGGAGGCGCGCGAGCGGGCGCTGCGCCTCGGGGCGGACGCCGCCTTCGACCCCTCGGACGACGTCCCGAAGGCCATCCGCGGGGCCAACCGGGGCCGGGGGCTCGACCTCGCGCTCGACCTGATCGGCAGGCAGGCGGTCGTCCGCCAGGCGATGGCGTCGTGCTCCCGTCGGGGGCGCGTCGTGGTGGTGGGGCAGTCGTTCGAGCCGCTCGACCTCGGGCCGCTCGCGATGGTGTCGTTCCTCGGCCTCTCGATCCTCGGGCACCTCGGCTACTCCAAGCGTCACCTCGAGCAGGTCCTCGCGCTGATGGCGACCGGCCGGCTCGACGTGTCCGGCTCCATCTCGGACCGGCTGCCGCTCGACCGGATCGGGGAGGGCATGGAACGGCTGAGGTCCAAGGAGGGCGCCCCGGTGCGGCTGCTCGTGACGCCGAACGCCGCCTGAATCCGGGCTTCAGGAGCCACGGCGTCCCGGCCGATACCTGTCGGGACGGGCCGGCGACCGCCCCGCCCGTGAGGACGGTCCGAGCGATGAAGGACGAGCGCCAGAAGGTCATCGAGTTCCCCGTGCACCGGCGCGGATCCCTCGCGGACACGCTGAGCGGCTTCCCCGACCGGGAGGACGGCCTTCCGACGGAGGTCCGGCGGCGTGAGCAGCCTCTCTCGCTGCTGGTCGCCGAGCTCCGCGGCCACGCGGCGGTCGCCTCGAGCAGGGGGTCGGAGGCCGCCGACGCCGCCACCATGCGGGCCGTTGTGAGGACGGTCGACGTGCTGCGATCCGCGGGGGGCGACCAGGTCGCGGTGGGCGGCACCACGGAGCAGCCGGTCGTGTGGGCGGAGTTCCGGGGCGACGGGCATGCCGCGGCGGCGGTGAGGGCAGGCGCCGCCGCCAGGGACATCATCGGCGGGGAGATCCGGCCCAGCATCGGGGTCAACTCCGGCGTTGTGGTCGACACCACGTTCGGTGGGACGGTTCCGGTCGCCTACCGGGCGATGGGGACGCTGCGGATGTTCGCGGTCCGGCTCCAGGAGTTCGCGGGGCCGGGCGACGTGTACGCGGCGGAGACCACCGTCGCGGGCGTCCCGCCGGGGATCGCGTCCTTCCGTCCGGTCGGTCCGGTCCGGACCAACGCCGGCGGGGAGACGTCCGGGGCGTACGCCCTGGTCGAGCTGGTCAGCCGGGCCCGCTCGGCCGGCTCGGCCTGAGCTCGGCCGAATCCCCGCCCTCCCCCGCGGCACGGCGGAACGGCTCCCGGGGGTGCTGCAGCGACCCCAGCTGCACGATGTCCCGGGGGAAGAACAGACCGACGGTCCAGTCGAACACGATCCGGACCTTGCGGCTGGTCGTCGGCATCCGCAGCAGGTGGTAGGTCCGGTGCAGGAACCACGCCGGGAACCCCCGCACGCGGATCCCCAGCGGGTTCGCCACGCCGCGGTACAGGCCGAGCGATGCGATCTGGCCCAGGTTCCGGTGCCGGAACGGCTTCGGCGCCCCGCCCTTCAGCACGCGGACGAGGTTCTTCGCCAGGCGCCGCGACTGGAACAGCGCGTGCTGCGCGGTCGGCGGGTTGATCCCGCCGCGACGCACGTCGGGGACGGCCGCGCAGTCGCCGCACGCCCACACGCCGTCCACGCCCTGCACCCGCAGGAACTCGTCGGTCGGCAGCCTGCCGGCGCCGTCCACCGGGAGGCCCGACCTCGCGGCCAGCGACTCGGCCTTCACACCGGTGGTCCACACGAGCGTGTCCGCCGGGAACACCTCCCCGTTCGACAGGCGGATGACACCGTCCTCGGCCGACTCGAGCCGGGTGTCGACGTACACCGCGATCCCCCGCTTCCGCAGGCGCCGTGTCGCATACTCGGACAGCCGTTCGCCGATCTCGGTGAGGATGCGCGGCGCCGCCTCGACCATCGCCCACCGCATGTCCTCCGGCCGCAGCATCGGGTAGAACCGCATGGCGGAACGGGCCATGTCCTCGAGCTCGGCCATGGCCTCGACACCCGCGTACCCGCCGCCGACGAACACGAACGTCAGCGCGCGGCGACGGCGTTCGGGGTCCGTGCTCTCGGCGGCGACCTCGAGGCAGGACAGGACTCGGTTCCGGAGGTAGATGGCCTCCGTGAGCGTCTTGAACCCCACGCCGTGCTCGGCGAGCCCGGGCACCGGGAGGATCCGCGAGTGCGACCCGGCGGTCACGACGACCACGTCGTACGGGATCGTCGCCTCCGAACCGTCGACGTGACGGACGTGGGCCGTCTTCGCGTCGTGGTCGAGCCGGACGACGTCGCCCGCGACGAACCGGGTCTTCTTGAGCACCTGGCGGAGCGGCACGACGACATGGCGGGGTTCGATGTTGCCGGCGGCTGCCTCGGGGAGGAACGGCTGGTACTGCATGAAGTTCTCCGGGTTGACGAGCGTGAGCTCGATCCCCCGCCGACGGGAGCGGCGCTGCAGCCGGCGGCCGAGCAGCATTCCCGCGTACCCGCCGCCAACGACCAGAACCCGCGTCATCGCCCCCGCTCGCGTTTCGCGTCGACGCCGGGGAACGTCGGCCCGTCAGCTCCCGCCGCCCACGATCTCGCCGAACTGGAACACGAGCCACCGGGCAGGCGCCGGCACCACGGCCCGGAGCCCTCGATCGCCACGTCGCACGCGCACGAGTGTAGTGCGGCCGGTTCGCGGAGATCGTCTACGTCTCGCCGACGGGGACGTCCGCGCCCAAGGCGTCGCCGACCACCCGGAGCAGCTCCTCGTCGTCCACGGGCTTGGACAGGAACGCCCGGGCGCCCTCGGCCAGGGCGCGGGGTTCGTTCACCTCACGGTCCCATGCCGACAGCACCACCACCGGGACGGCCGTCAGCGAGCCGAGCCCGTGGAGGCGTTCGAGCACCGCATACCCGTTGCCGCCCGGCAGCCCGAGGTCGAGCAGGACGAGGTCCGGCGAGAACTGCCGCGCGACGCTCACCGCCGACACGGCGTCCACGGCGACGAACGTCTCGTATCCCGCCGAGCGCAGGCGCAGGTTCAGCGCGCGGGCGATGTCGGCGTCGTCCTCCACGATCAGGATCCGGTGCCCGGACGCCTGGACGTCGGACCTCGACGCGACCGCCCGATGCAGCTCGGCGATCAACGCGTCGTCCTCGGCCGGCTTCGTCAGGTACGCCTGGGCCCCTGCGTCGAGCGCGCGCTGGCGGTTGCCCCCGGCGTCGCGCGCGGACAGCACGATCACCGGCACGTGGTTCACGTGGGCGGAGTTCTGGATGCGCTGCAGCACGACGAACCCGTCCCCCCCGGGCAGGCCGAGGTCGAGCACGATCGCGGACGGGCGTTCCCGGTTGGCCACCGCCAGGGCGGACACGGCGTCCGAGGCGAAGGTCGTCTGGAACCCCGCGGCGCGCAGCCGGACGGCCAGCGCCCGCTGCAGGTCGACATCGTCGTCCACCACGAGGATCTTCGGCCGGGCGCTCACGACGACGCCTCCGATGCCGACACGCCGCCGGACGACGACACGCTCCACACCTCCACGTGCGCGACCGGCAACGTGAACCGGAAGGTGCTCCCCCGCCCGAGCTCGCTCTCCACCCAGATCCGTCCCCCGTGGCCGTGCACGATCTCGCGACACAGGTACAGCCCGAGCCCCAGCCCGGCCCTCCCCGCGTCGGAGAACCCGTCCTCCTGGTGCAGCCGGTCGAAGATGCGCTCGACCGCCTCGGGCGCGATGCCGTCGCCGGTGTCCTCAACGGCAACCTCGACCATGTCACCCTCCGCCGTGCACGAGATCGCGATCGCGCCACCCCGTTTCGTGAACTTCACCGCGTTGTCGACGAGGTTGCGGATGACCTGCCCGACCCGCCCCGGGTCGGCGACCACGTCGGGCAGCTCGGGGGGAACCGACGCCGTGAGCGTCATGCCCTTGGCCGACGCCGAGCCCTCCATCGTCCGCACGGCCTCCTCGACCACGCGGTCGAGGGGCATCGGCCGCGTGCTGATGGAGAGTTTGCCGTTCTCCGCGCGGGTGGCCTCGAGCAGGTCGCCGATCATGTCGGTCAGCGCTCGGGCGTTTCGCACGATCACGCCGAGGTAGTCGAGCTGTTCCTCGGTCACCGGCCCGCCCAGCCCGTCGCGGATCAGGCATGCGTACTGGTAGATCGCGGTGAGCGGCGTTCGCAGCTCGTGCGAGACGTGGGACAGGAACCGCCCCCGCGTCTCGAGCCGTTCCGCCTGCAGCGCCTCGAACTCCAGCCGGAGGCGGTGGCGCTCGACGGCCAGACGGATCGACCTCGCCAGGACCTCGGGCTCCATCCACCGCTTGACCAGGTAGTCCTGCGCGCCGCCCTGCAGCGCCGCCGTGTCCGCCGCGTCATCGTCGAGGCCCGTGAGCACGACCACCGGCACCGTCGGCGCCGCGGTGGTGACGGCCGAGAGGGTCCCCAGCCCGCTGCTGTCCGGCAGCGACAGGTCGAGCAGCACGACGTCCACGCCGCCCCCCGCGAGCCGGTCGAGCGCCGGGGCCAGCCGTTCGACCCAGTCGACATGGTGGCGGTGCGAGCCCGGTTCGGACAGTGCCTCCCGGATCAGCCTCGCGTCGCCGGGGTTGTCCTCGACGAGCAGGACCGACACGACGTCCTCCGCGCGCGCGTTCATCGTCCCGGGAGCCGCACGACGGTCAGCCAGAACTCCTCGACGACCCGAACGGCGTCGAGGAAGGCCTCCAGGTCCACCGGCTTGGTGATGTAGGCGTTCGCGTGGAGGTCGTACGCCTTGACGATGTCGGCCTCGGCCTCCGAGGTGGTCAGCACGACCACGGGGATCGTCCGGAGGTCGGGGTCGCCCTTGATCTGCGCCAGTACCTCGCGCCCGTCCATGCGCGGCATGTTGAGGTCGAGGAGCACCAGGTCGGGGCGCGGCGCGTCGCCGTAGCCGTCCTCCCTGCGCAGGAACGCCATCGCCTGCTCGCCGTCGTGCACGATCGACAGCCGGTTGGCCACGCGGGCCTCCTTCAGCGCCTCCTGCGCGAGCCGAACGTCGCCCATGCTGTCATCGACCATCAGGATCTCGATCGGTTCACCCACGTCGGTTCGGGACTCGGGCACGTCCGCTCCTCCTTTCGGTCGGAATGGCGAACGAGAACGTCGCGCCCTCGCCCGGCGAGGACTGCACCCAGATCCGTCCGCCGATCCGTTCGACGATCTTCTTGCACACCGCCAGCCCGATGCCGGTTCCCGGGTACTCCTGCCGCGTGTGCAGACGCTGGAACACCTCGAAGATCCGGTCGGTGTGCTGGGGATCGATGCCGATCCCGTTGTCGCTCACCGAGAACACCCACTCCTCAGGGCGCCGCCGAACGCCCACGTGCACCTCGGGCCGGGCGCCGTTCGTGAACTTCAGCGCGTTGCCGAGCAGGTTCTGGAACAGCTGCGTGAGCTGCGTGAGGTCGCCCCGGACCTCGGGCAGCTCGTCGTCCACGACCACCGCCGCCTCCCGGTCCTCGATGGCGCCCCGGAGGTTCGCGAGCGCGGCGTCGACCGCGTCGCCGCTGTCCACGGTGGCCAGCTCGAGCTCCTTGCGCTGCACGCGCGAGTACGCGAGCAGGTCGTTGATGAGCGCCTGCATCCTGGTTGCGCCGTCCACCGCGTACCCGATGAACTCGTCCGCGTCCTCGTCGAGCCTGCCCCCGTACCGGCGGGCCAGGAGCTGCGTGTACGAGGCCACCATGCGCAGCGGTTCCTGCAGGTCGTGGGACGCCACGTAGGCGAACTGCTCGAGCTCGGCGTTCGAACGCTCCAACTCCGCGCGCCGGTCGGCCAGCTCCTCCTCGACGCGGTGCTTCTCGGTGACGTCCCGGAACACGGCGAGGGCGCCCATGGGCGACCCGTCCCCCTCGCCGATCGGGCGGGCGCTCACCTCGAGGACGACGCCGTCGGGACGGTCGGCGTGCCGCGACACCATCTCGACCTCCTCGGGCGTCTCGCCGTGGAGGGCCCGCGTCAACGGCAGCTGCTCGCTCGGGAACGGCGTCTCACCGTCGGAGAGGAACAGCCCGTAGTCCTCGGTCCAGGCGTCGGGCCCGCCGTCGGAGGCGCCGACGCCGAGGATCCGCTCCGCCGCCGGATTGAACACCAGGAACTCCCCGTCCGCGTTCGCCATGACCACGCCCTCGACCATGTTGTCGAGGACCGCCTGGAGCATCCCGCGTTCGCGGAGCAGCTCCTCCCTCGCCTTCTTGAGCGCCGTCACGTCGTTCGAGACCACGACGCCGCCCACGATCCCGCCGGCCTCGTCCCGGACCGGCGACACGGACAGCAGCCAGTGCTGTTCGCCGATGGGCCATTCGAAGACGACCGACTCGCCGTCGAACGCCTTTCGGTACTCGGCCGCCAGACGTTCCGCCTGGTCGGGGGGCATGATCTCCCACAGGGTCCGCCCCTCGTACTGGCTCCGGTCGCCCCGCGCCGGGTCGAGCGCAGCCCCCTCCGCCATGGTGAACCGCAGATCACGGTCGTACATCATCACGAGGGGGTTCGGGATGTTCCGGGCGAGGGTTCGGTACCGCAGCTCGCTCTCCCGGACGGCCTCGTTCTGCTGCGCGAGCCACTCCATGGCGGCCGACAGCCGCTCGCGGCGCTCCCGGAGGAGGTCGCTGGCCGTGGCGATGGCCTCCTCGACGCGCCCGATCTCGTCGTCGTGGGCGGGCACCGGCTCAACCGGCTGCTCGGCGGCGAGCCGCTCGGCGTTCCGTTCCAGCGCCCGCATCCGGCGCATGACCCAGGTCGTCGACAGGATCATCGCCACCACGACCCCGATGAGGCCCAGCACGAGGCCCGCGACGATGACGGCGCTGGTCTGGCGGATGATGCGGGAGCGGGTTGCCCGGCTGGCATCGAGGTCGGCCGTCTCACGTGCCCGCATCCGGCCGAGGGCGATCCGCGTGTCGTCCATGAGCGCCTTGCCCCGCAGGAGCTGGTCGTCGCTCGCCGGCCGGCTCCCCGCATGGATGATGCCCGCGAGGCTGTCCAGCTCGCGGTCGACCCGGGCGGTGACGGTGTCGAGGTTGCGCTCCTGCACCGCGTCCCCGGCCACCAGCCGGCGGAGGTCGCGCAGGCGATCGCGGACCCGCCGGCCGACGCCGCGGTACGGGTCGAGGAACACCGAATCCCCGGTCGCGACGTAGCCGCGAACTCCGGTCTCGGCGTCGAGCAGGGCCGTGAGCGCGTCCCGCACGTCGTCCCCCACGGCCAGGGAATGGTCGATCGCCGCGGCGGCCTCGTTCCGGGCATGGGTCGCCACGTCGAACGCGATCGAGGAGGCGACCAGGGGCAGCACGAGGATGGAGATCAGGACGATCCCCTTGGCGCGCAGCGACCAGCCGCTGCGACCCGCAGCCGGGGTCGCGGGGGCATCGGACGGCATGCGACTGATATCGGCGCCCGGACGGGGCCCCTGTAGGCACGCGGCGGGCACGACGGGGCCCCCGTCGTCGCCGACATCGTCGCTCGAGTGGCCGGCTTGCAGCTACCTGCCGGCCGCGGCCTTCAGCCGCTCGAACGCCTCCGGGTCGGTCGTCACCGTTCCCAGGGTGATCGGCTCGTCGGGGCGTCCGTGGAAGTCGCTCGCGCCGGTGGCGACCACCCCGAGCCTCCCGGCCAGCTCGCGGTAGTGGGCTCGCTGCTCGGGCGTATGGTCGGGGTGGTCGGCCTCGAGCCCGGCCATGCCGCCCTCCGCCATCTGCTCGATCAGTCCCTGGGGAACGGATCGCTGGCTCGCCCACATCCCGGGATGGGCCAGCACACACACCCCGCCCGACGTCCTGATCAGCGAGAGCGCGTCGAGCGGGTGCAGCGCGTGCTTCTGGACGTCGGCGCGGCCTCCGTCGGCGATGAGGTCCTCGGTGAACGCGTCCTTCTCGGTGGGCACGACGCCGGCCTCCACCAGGGCCCGGGCGATGTGCGGCCGGACGATGTTCTTGCCGCCGGAGATCTCGCGGACGCGTTCGAACGAGATGGGGTAGCCGAGCGCCTGGAGCTTCTCGACCATTCGCTCACCGCGGCGGAACCGGTCGTCGCGCAGCCGCGCGAGCTCCGCCACGAACTCGGGGTCGGCCGGGTCCGGGTAGTACGCCAGCACGTGGATGGATGACCCCTCGAATGTGGCCGAGAACTCCACGCCGGGGACGAGCTCGAGGCCCGCGTCGCCCGCTGCGGCCGCGGCCTCGGCCAGCCCGTCGGTCGTGTCGTGGTCGGTCAGGGCCAGGACGTCGAGCCCCAGCTCGGCTGCCAGGCCGACGAGCTCCGTCGGGGTCCTGGTCCCGTCGGACGAGGTCGAGTGGGCGTGGAGGTCGATGCCGGTCATCGCGCTGGCTCCCCCTTCAGCAGGTGCCCGAGCTGCGCGCAGGCCTGCTCGATCGGATCGGGCGAGACCGTTCCGCCGGTGGGGGTCACCGTGCCGATGAACCGGTTCGGCAATGTGATCGAGCCGGTGGTCCGTCCGCTCCCGGAACCCACCTCGTAGGAGACGGCCTGTCCGTCGATGAAGTAGTCGCCGGCCTTCAGCGCCCTGAACAGCACGACCAGCCGGGCGGCGCCGTGCGGTGGGATCGTCGCCCCGACGACCGGCTGCAGCGGCATCGACCGGCACATGCCGCCGATCTTCGCGGTCGGCGGGTAGCTGCTCCAGACCCGCACCGGCCAGTCGTCGTTCTTCGACACCGGCGTCGCCATGACGTGCTCGACCTTGACCACGGTGCCGACACCCCGGGGCTCCGTGAACGTCACCTTGCGGATCGTCACAGGCGAGTCGCTCTCGCTGCGCAGCAGCACCACCGCGTTGGTGAACTCCTGGCCCACGTGGACGTTGGCCGGCGTCGAGTTCAGCTGGTCGAGCAGGAGCGCCGGGCGGGCCACCGGCCCGATCTTCTGGGCACCGCACGCGGCGACGCCGAGCGACGCTGCCGCCAGCGCGGCGGCCACCATCAGTCGTCGGTTCATCCCGCGGAACGCCCTCCCGGTCGTGCGATCAGAACGCGTTCTCGCCCGTGAGCGCGCGTCCGATGATGAGCTTCTGGACCTGGCTCGTACCCTCGTACAGCGTCGTGACCCGGGCGTCGCGCAGGTACTTGCCCACAGGGTACTCGTCCACGTAGCCGTACCCGCCGTGCACCTGGACCGCGGCGTTCGCCGCCCGCACCGCGACCTCGCTGGCGTACAGCTTGGCCATCGACGACTCCAGGCGGTGGCGCTCACCCCGGTCGGCCATGCCGGCCACCCTCCACGTCAGCAGGCGCGCCGCGTCGACCTCCACCGCGGTGTCCGCGATCAGCTCCTGCACCAGCTGCTTCCGGGCGATGGGGACCCCGAACTGCACGCGCTCGGTCGCGTACCGGACGCTCGCCTCGAGACAGCCCTGCGCGATGCCCACCGAGCCGGCGGCGAGCGACATCCGCCCTGTGTCGAGCGCGCTCATGGCCACCCGCATGCCCTCACCGGGGCCGCCGAGCCGCTGGGAGTCGGGGACGGCGACCCCGTCGAACGACACCTCGGCCGTGTCCTGGGCCCGCAGGCCGAGCTTGCCCTCGATCCGCGTCGCGTGGAACCCGTCGCTGCCGGTGGGGACGAGGAACGCGGTCACTCCCTTCGCGCCTGGCTCCGGCCCGGTCCGGGCGAACACGAGCGCCAGGCCGGCCCACGTCCCCTGGGTGATGAACATCTTCGAGCCGCTGATCCGCCAGCCCGAGCCGTCCCGTTCCGCCCGGGTCTCGAGCGACCCGGCGTCCGAGCCGGTCCCGGGCTCGGTCAGGCAGAAGCACCCCAGCGGCTCGCCACGGGCCAGGCCGGGGAGCCATTCGGCCTTCTGCCCGTCGGTCCCCCACTTCAACACGGTCTTGGCGACCAGGCCGACGTTCACGCTGATGAGGCCCCGGACGCTCGAGTCCGCCTTGCCGATCTCCTCGATGACGAGGCAGTACGACAGGCTGTCGAGCCCCATCCCGCCGAACTCCTCCGGCAGGGGCCCTCCGAGAAACCCGACCTCCGCGAGCTTCCCGACGATCGCGCGGTCCATGTGCTCCGTGCGGTCCCACTTCCGGGCGAACGGCGCGATCTCCCGCTCGGCGAACTCCCGCGCCGTGTCGCGGACGAGCTCCTGCTCCTCGGTGAGCCGGACGTCCATCAGGCGGGGGCCCGCCGGACGAGCTCCGGCCTGATGTCGTCGATCGAGCGGCAACCGGCGATGGCCATGCACACGTCGAAGTCCTCCGCCAGCAGGCGGAGGACGTGGCGGACGCCGGCTTGGCCGGCGGCCGCCAGGCCCCACAGCACCGGACGCCCCACCATGACGGCCCTCGCGCCCAGCGCGAGGGCCTTCAGCACGTCCGATCCCCGCCGGACCCCGCCGTCCAGGTACACCTCGCACGGCCCCGAAGCGTCGACCACCTCGGGCAGGGCGTCGAGCGTGGCGATCGACCCGTCGAGCTGCCGCCCGCCGTGGTTCGACACCGCGATGCCGTCCACCTCTGCCTCGGCGGCGAGCGCCGCGTCCTCCGCGGTGAGGATGCCCTTCAGCACGATGGGGAGGTCCGAGAGCGAACGCAGCCACTCGAGGTCCTTCCACGTCACCGATGGGTCCTGCTGGGTCCGGACGTACGCCGCGAGCCCCGAGTCGCCCGCTGCGACCTCGGGCAGGAACTCCGCTCCGACGTTCGCCAGCCCGATGCCCGACGGCGTCGCGAAGCGGTTCCGGCTGTCGCGGTCGCGGACGCCCAGCACCGGCGTATCGACGGTGAGCACCAGCGCCCGGAAACCCGCTTCGACGGCGCGACCGACGAGCTCCCCGGTCAGGCCGCGATCGCGGTGGACGTACAGCTGGAACCACCGGGGCGAGTCGGGGGCCGCGGCGGCGACGTCCTCGATCGTCGACGACGCGATCGTGGAGAGCACCATCACCGTGCCGGCGCCGGCGCACGCGCGCGACGTGGCGAGCTCGCCGTCCGGATGCGCCATCCGCTGCATCGCGGTCGGCGCGGCGAGGATCGGGAAGGCCACGGGCGTCCCCAGCACGGTGGTCGACACGTCCCGATCGGCGACGTCCACCAGCACGCGGGGGCGGAGGACCCAGCGGTGGAACGCCGCGCGGTTCTCCCGCAGCGTCCACTCCTCGCCGGACCCGCCCGCGTAGTAGTCGAACGACATGCCGGGGATGCGCTCGCGCGCCACCGCCTCGTACTCGTCGATCGAGACAACCGGCGGCACGTCCACCGGCTCGATCGGCCCCTCGGGGGGAACCGGCGTCCGGACGTCGTTCACTGGCGGATCAGGACCTCCACGTCGCCCTCCTTCCTGGGGACCTGCACCGACGTTACGTCCCCCATCCGCGTGAACGTCATGTCGACCCGCGCGGACCCCACGCGCATGCCGAGCACCTGGAACTGCTCGAGCCACGCGGGCAGGCTCGGGCGGTGGACGTACAGCACCCCGTTCGGCGCGTCGGCCGTGATCCCGCCGTACGACCGCATCATCAACAACGGGGTGCCCGTCGCCCAGGCCTGGGGCCGGCACGCCACCGGGTACTGCACCGGCTCGGGAACCTGGTCGCGGGAGAACCCGCAGAACAGCTCGGGAAACCGGGCCAGCGGGAAATGCGCGCCGGCCAGTGACACCTGATCGAGGATCTTCATTGCCTCGTGGTCGAACCCGTACCGCTTCAGGCCGTGGGCGATGAGGGCGCAGTCGTGCGGCCACACGCTTCCCGTGTGGTAGCCGATGGGGTCGAAGGGCCGCTGCCGGGCGGCCAGCGTCCGGACGCCGTACCCGGTCGACAGCGCGGGGGACAGCAGCTTGCGGACCACCCGGGCGGCCTTGTCCTCGTCCGCGATCGCCGACCACAACGCGTGGCCGGGGTTGGACGTGATGGTGGCCACCTGGCGCTTGTCCCCGTCGAGGGCGAACGCGTAATAGCCCTCCTTCTCCATCCAGAACTCCCGGTTGAACCGCTCCTTGAGGTCCGCGGCCTCCTTCTCCAGGCGCTCGGCCATGGCGTCGTCGCCGAGCACGCGGGCCAGGTCGGCTCCCCGAAGCTTCGCGTTGTACACGTACCCCTGGACCTCCACGAGCGCGATGGGGCCCTTCGCCCTCGTCCCGTCGACGTGCACGACCGCGTCGTGCGAGTCCTTCCAGCCCTGGTTGTCCAGCCCGCCGGGCGCGGTTCGTTCGTACTCGACGAACCCGTCGCCGTCCCGGTCGCCGTAGCGGTCGATCCACTCAAGGCAGGCGAGCGCGTTGGGCCACAGCCGCTCGAGCGCCGCCCGGTCGCCCGTCCACGCGTACGCGGACGCGAGCACCATCACCCACAGCGGGGTCGAGTCGATCGCGCCGTAGTACGGCGTGTGCGGGATCTCGCCCGTGCCGGCCATCTCGCCCACCCGCAGCTCGTGGAGGATCTTGCCCGGCTCCTCCTCCCGGACCGGATCCTCGCGCGTCCCCTGGAACGCGGCGAGCGTGTCGAGCGCCGCCCAGGCCAGGTCGGTGTTCACCATCAGGCACTGGTACGCCGTGATCAACGCGTCCCGGCCGAACAGCGCCGAGTACCACGGGACCCCGGCGTCGATGGACGGCCGGCCGTCGTCGTCATCGGACAGCAGCATCCGGAGGTCCAGGATGGCCCGGTCGAGGAACGACGACAGCTGGGAGTTTGACGTGCGGAAGCGGGTGCACCGCTTGCGCCAGTTCGCGTACTCGTGCTCGAGGCGCTCGCGGGCCTCCCGCAGCGGACGGCGGGGCGCGAGCTTTTCCCCCGCCGACGGCTGGATCTCGACGACGACCTCGGATTCGCCGCCCGGCGCGATCGACAGCTCGAACGTCGCGACCTCCGCCGCCAGACGCGACGGCTGCGGCGAGAACCGGATCGTCGTCGACCGGGCGACGCCGTCCAGGCCTCGGTACCCCAGGCGCACCTCGTGCCGCTCGACGCGGGGCTGTTGGACCTGGCCGCGCCGTTCCCGGGTCCTGCCCCGGACCTCGAAGATGTCGAGGAAGTCCGCCGCGAACCGCAGCTCCAGCCGGATGTCGCGGTGGGTCCGCCCGAAGTTCTGCACGTGGATCCGTTCCAGCAGGGTGTCGCCCAGGATGCGGTCGCGCGACAGCGCGACGTTCTCCTTCACGACGTGGCCCTCCCCGTCCACGGAGACGAACGGATACGCGAGCTCGACCACCTGGGCGTAGTTCCGGGCCACCGAGGAATGCAGGACGAGGGGGCTCATGCCGTCGAGGGACATCTCGAACCTCGACAGGAACCGCGTGTCCCGGTGGTACAGCCCGAGCGCGGCGGTGTTCTCCTCGGGGACGTCGCCGCGCTCGTCGCACAGGAGGAAGCTCGACCCGTGCTTGATGACCTGGACGTCGCGGATGTCGACCGCGGGAACCACTGCGGTCGGGGCTGCCGCGGCCTCGGCCTCGGCCTCGGTGGGTTCGGTGGCGGATCCCGTCATCGCGTTCGCACCCATCGTAGAACGCCCTACTCGACGACCGCCTCGGGCACCGTTCGGCGCCGCCCCTGCGCCGCGATGGCCACGTAGATGCCCGTGAGCACGACGGCGCCGCCGACGACCGCCGACCACGGGGGGACCTCCCCGTAGAACGCGAACGCCAGCAGTGTCGCGCCGACCGGCTCGCCCATGATCGCGATGGCGACGACGGTCGGGTCCAGCCACCGCAGCAGGTAGTTGAAGACGGTGTGGCCCATGATCTGCGGCACGAGCGCCATCAGCAGGAACATCAACCAGGTCGTGGGCGGGAACCCGCCCACCTCGGATCCCGAGATCAGCACCGCGGGGATCAGCAGGATCGTGCACGTCGCATACACCACGGTGACGTAGGGCACGAGCGAGAGGTCCTGCCGGAGGTTCCGGCCGATCAGGAAGTACCCCGCTGCCGTGATGGCCCCGATGATCGCCAGGAGGTCGCCGAACGCCGCCCGCGCGGAGACCGCGACATCGCCGCCGGTGATGACGAGCGCCCCGGCGAGGGCCACGGCGATCCCCGCGAGCGTCCCCCGGCGCAGCCGCTCCCCGTACAGCAGGCGTCCACCGAGCGCCGTCCACACCGGCTGCGTGGTCACCAGCACGACGCTCGCCGCCACGCTCGTGAACTCGAGCGATGTGATCCACGTGGCGAAGTGCAGCGCGAGCATGGCCCCCGCGGCGAATGCCAGCCCCAGCTGCCGGCGCGTGAGCGAGCGCAGCTCGGCCCGGTGGCGGCCCAGGGCGAGCGGCAACAGGAGGAGCGTCGCGAGGCCGTTGCGGTACATGGCGATCGTGAGGGCCGGGGCGTTCGCCTCGCGGATGAGCACGGCGGAGAACGACACCGCGACCACCCCGAGCACGAGCAGAGGGGTGTCGAACGCGGCCGGCAGCGCCCGGGCCCTCGGGTGTCGCTCGGACATGGGGCAATTATCGTGAGGCCGCGATGAACGACCGCCACGTCCCGTCCTCGGAGCTCCGTTGGCGCGCCTGACCGTGTTCGGCGCCGGCGCCATGGGGACCGCCGTCGCCATGCACTCCGCCCGGGCGGGCGTCGACACCGCGCTGTGGGCGAATCCCTTCGACGCGCTCGTCCTCGAGCACATCCGGGCCGAGGGCAGGCATCCGGGGCTCCCGGAGCACCTGCCGTCCACGCTCGCGGTGCACGGTCCCGAGGAGCTCGACCTCGCGGCGAAGGACGTCGAGATCGCGGTGCTGGGCGCGACGTCCGACACCGTGCGGAGCCTGATCGGCATGGTGCGGGAGGTGGTCGACGACGTCCCATTCGTCGTCTCGCTGGCCAAGGGAGTGGAGACCGACACGGCCATGCGCATCTCGGAGGTGGTCGGCGCGGAGCTTCCCCGGCCGGCCTTCGTGACGGTCGCCGGACCCTGCCTCGCGAGCGAGCTGGCGATCGGTGTTCCCTCGTCGGCCGTGTGGGCATCGGCGTCGATCGAGGACGCTCGCGCCGCGGGCACGCCCCTGGTGACCCCGGCCTACCAGCTGGTGTTCACGGACGACCTCGCCGGTGTCGAGTACTGCACCGCGTCCAAGAACGTGGCCGCGATCGGGATCGGGATCCTCGACGGCCTCGGCAAGCTGACCGGTGACAGCTACCGCAACGCCAAGGCGGCGCTCTACACGATGGCCATCCAGGAGCTCTGCGTCCTCGTCGAGGCACAGGGTGGACGGAAGGAGACCGCGATGGGGCTGGCCGGCGTCGGCGATGTGCTCGTCACGGGGGCCGGAGGCCGCAACCGGCTGTACGGGGAGCTCATCGGGGAGGGCCAGGACCCGGCGGATGCCCGGGAGCAGCTGGAAGGGCGGGGCATGACCGTCGAGGGCGCGGCCTCCGCGGGCGACGTGCGGCGCATGGCCCGGGCCCACGGCCTCCACCTCCCGTACCACGAGGTTGTGTACCGGATCGTGTTCGAAGGCGACGACCCACACCGGATCCTCGACGCCCTCGTCTCTCCAGGCGTCGCCGACGACGAAAGGTGAACCCGGATGACGGAACGACCGGACCGCAACCTCGCGATGGAGCTCGTACGCGTGACCGAGTCGGCCGCGCTGGCGGGCGGCCGGTGGGTTGGCCGGGGCGACAAGGTGGCCGCCGACCAGGCCGCCGTCGACGCCATGCGCCTGATGATCGACTCGGTGTCGATGGACGGCGTCGTGGTGATCGGCGAGGGCGAGAAGGACGAGGCGCCGATGCTCTACAACGGCGAGGCCGTGGGGAACGGATCGGGCCCGGCGGTCGACGTGGCCGTCGACCCCATCGACGGAACGCGGCTCACCAGCCTCGGGATGCCGAACGCCCTGTCGGTCATCGCACTCGCCGAGCGGGGCTCGATGTTCTTCCCCGGCGCCGCGGTGTACATGGAGAAGGTCGCCACCGGACCTGAGGGGGCCGGCGCGCTCGACATCACCGCTCCACCGGCCGAGAACGTCCGCAAGGTCGCGAAGGCGAAGGGGGTGCCGACGGAGGAGATCACCGTCGTGATCCTCGACCGCGACCGGCACCAGGACATGATCACCGAGGTCCGGGAGGCGGGCGCGCGGGTGTTCCTGGTCACGGATGGCGACGTCGCGCCGGCCATCGCGGCCGCCCGCCCGGGGACCGGCGTCGACATGCTCATGGGCATCGGAGGCACACCGGAGGGGGTCGTGGCGGCGGCCGCCCTCAAGTGCCTGGGCGGGGGCATCCAGAGCCGCCTGTACCCGCGCAACGACGAGGAGCGGCAGGCCCTCGTCGAGGGGGGCTACGACCTCTCCGCCGTGCTCTCCACCGACGACCTGTGCACGGGCATCGACGTGTTCTTCGCGGCGACCGGGATCACCGACGGGTCGCTCCTGCGCGGTGTCTCGTATCACCGCGACGGGGCCACGACCTATTCCATGGTGATGCGATCGCGGTCGGGAACGGTTCGATACATCGAGGCCCATCACGAGTGGGAGAAACTCGAGCGATTCGCGGGCGTGGCGTATCGACCCTCCCGGAGCCCGGAATAGTCGATCCGTACAACTCCCCGCGGGAACACAATCGCATTGGGTTGGTGAACGCCAATCGATCGGGATACGCTCCCGGAGGACGGAAAGGAGTTCATACATGGGTGAGCGAACCATTCTGGTTTGCGATGTCTGCGGGCGTCCCGCGGTGCAGTCGGTCACCATCAAGGTCGGCCGGCAGAACTGGACCAAGGACCTCTGTCAGGTGCACGTCGACGAGCTGACCGCCGGCGCGCGCAAGCCCCGGCCTGGCCGCCGCCGTGCGGTTGTCGCCGCCGGCGACGCGGTCGGGGCACCGCGGCGCAGGGGGCGCCCGCCGAAGAGCGCTTCGGCCGGTGGCCCCCCCAAGCGGCGGGGTCGTCCCCCGAAGGCGCGTACCGAGACCGGGGCGTCCGAGTCCTCGGCCTGAATCACCGCTCCACCGGGGCCCCGGCGCTCGCGGCCGGGGTCCGCCCGCAACCCCCTCCTCACCCGGGCAGCCGGTACACCCCCGTCGACTCCTTCACCACCACCCCGTCCCGCGCCCCGCCCGCCAGCGCCGCCAGCAGCGCCTTCCGAACGTCGCGCTGGACGAACGGGTCCAGGTAGCCCCGCTTCAGCGCGAGATCCTGGATGGCCGTCCAGTGCAGCGGCCGCCCCTCCTCGCCCAGCACCCGGACGACGGCCTCGAGCGGCTCGAGCGGCGCGCCGGGGGCCGTCGGGCCGGCGGCGTCGCTCACCGCACCCGCGGGATCAGCTCGGCGGCGATCAGCTCCACCTCGTCCCACTCCGGAACCGCGAACGGGATGCCGGCCGTCGTGACGATGATCTCCTCGA
Source organism: Actinomycetota bacterium (assembly GCA_036557505.1). Classification (GTDB taxonomy): domain Bacteria; phylum Actinomycetota; class UBA4738; order UBA4738; family JACQTL01; genus DATBHM01. Next base: position 26,872 of record DATBHM010000149.1, read on the forward strand.
CGCCGAGCTCGCCGAACCGCCCAACGAGGTCGGCAGCCTCCTCCACGGTCCCCACCAAGGCGCCGTTCGCGAACCGTTCGAGCGGCTCGCGCAGGCCTCCCGGCATCCATCTCCCCAGCGCCTCGTATCGCCGCTCGAGGTCGGCGCGGTGCCTCCCCACCAGCGTGGTCAGCCCGACGGAGAGGCGAAGCGTCGCCGGGTCCCGGCCCTCCTCCTCGCAGATCCGCCGGGCCGAGGACACCCTCGCCGAGTAGTCGTCGAACGTCCACCGCCACGCCGTGTTCCAACCGTCGGCGTGGCGGACCGCCGTGCGGAGCGCCCGCGGGCCGCCCTTGGCGCCCACCCAGACCGGCGGGCCCGGCCGCTGGGCGGGTTCCGGCCGGTTGTACGCGCCGTCGAGGCGCATGTGGACCCCCTCGAACGTGGCCGGTCCGCCGGCGAACAGCATCTTCAGGACCTGGAGGGTCTCCTCGAGCAGCCCGAACCGCTCCCCCGCCTCGCCGAAGCCGTAGCCGAACGCCCGGAACTCGTCCGCGTACCACCCCGCCCCGAT
>DATBHM010000150.1:0-7556 GCA_036557505.1 Actinomycetota bacterium
ACCATTGGTGGAATCGTCCGCGCTCCCCTACGCCGTGCCGAACATCCCGGCGCTGCTGTCGGCGGGGCTCGGCATCGACGTTCAGACGCAGCTCCAACGGGGCCAGGAAGCGGTGTCCGCCTTCACCGGCCATCCCGTCGCCGCCGACATCTTCTGGCCGCCCGACGGCGCCCTCGACCGCTTCGCGCTGTCGACGCTCGCCGTCCACGGCGTGCGGACGTTCCTGCTCCCCCCGGGACTGGTGCACCGCCCGCCACAGCCCAAGGAGTTCGCCCAGCCGGCCACGGCGTCGCTCACCAGCGCGCTCAACTCGTCGGTCACCGGCATCGTGCCGGACCCCGGCGTGGAGAACATCCTGAGCTCGGGGGCCGCCCAGCGGGACCCCCGGCTCGCCGCGCAGAACGTGCTCGGCGAGCTGGCGCAGATCTGGCTCGAGCAGCCCGGCATCCCGCGTGCGCTCGCGATGTCGGTCCCCGACACCCTCGACGTGCCCGGGACGCTGTTCGCGCCCCTGCTCCGGGTGATCGGCGACGCGCCGTTCCTGCAGATGCAGAAGGCCAGCGCCATCGTCAAGAACTTCCACCCCGATCCCGACCGGCCCGCGCAGCTGTTCCCGAACCTCGGACACCTCTTCGGCGCCCGGTACGCCAACCGGATCGCCACCGTCCGCAACGACGTCTCGCTCTTCCAGTCCATCCTGGTGGACCCCTCCCCGGTCCCCGCCCGGCTCGAGGACTCGGTGCTCCTGTCGGAGGGGGCGAGCTTCACCGAGGACCAGCGCGGCGGGCTGGCGTTTCTCGACGGCATCCGGGACCGGCTGACCGGCCTGTTCGACGCGATCCACCCCGACACGTCGAGGACGGTGACACTCGCGAGCGGCGAGGGGGTCGTCCCCATCGGCATCACGAACGACACGCCGAACAGGGTCCGGGTCCGGATCCAAATCGTGTCGGCCCGCCTCGAGCCCGAGTCCAAGGCGGAGACGGTCGTGCTGCCCGGCGGGAGCACCCGCCTGCTGCCGTTCCGGGTGAGGAGCCGGACCACGGGCCGGTTCCCCGTCCAGATCAGCGTGCTCACGCCGGGGGGGCAGCGCCTCGGCTCGCCCCACGTGCTCGTCGTCCGGTCGACCTCGTACAACCTCGTGGCCCTGATCCTCGTCCTCGGCGCGGCCCTGTTCCTGCTGGTCTGGTGGGCGCGGCGGTTCCTGCCGAAGAACCGCCCTCCACGGGCGCCGTCGACCGTCCTGCCCCCTCAGGCGAAACCGGCGTGACGGACCGGCCGTGAGCCAGACGGGGACGCCGGAACGGGAGGCCGACCGGCGGATCCTGCGGTCCACGGCGGTCATGTCGACCGGGACCGCGCTGTCCCGGATCACCGGGTTCCTCCGCCTGTCGGCCATGGCCGCGGCGCTGGGCATCACGACGCGGCTGTCGAACGCCTACAACGTCGCCAACAACACGCCGAACATCGTCTACGAGCTGGTCCTCGGCGGGATCCTCACGTCGGTGTTCGTCCCGGTCTTCGTCGACTGGCTCGAACGCCGCGGACGCGAGGAGTCGTGGGAGGTCGCCCGGCAGATCCTCTCCATGGCGTTCGTCGTGCTCTCCGCGATCACGCTGCTCACGATGATCTTCGCGCCGGCGATCATCGACCTCTACACGAGACGGCTGTCGAACGGACCCGCCGCCGAGGCCGAACGGGACCTGGCCACGTTCTTCCTGCGGTGGTTCATGCCCCAGATCGTGTTCTACGGGCTGGGGGCCGTCGCGAGCGGCCTGCTGAACGCGCACCGCCGGTTCACGGCACCGATGTTCGCGCCGATCCTCAACAACCTGATCGTGATCGGCACCATGGTGCTGTACGTCGCATTGCCGACGCAGGCCTCGGGCGCGCCGACCGGGCTGCAGCGGTACGTGCTCGCCATCGGCACGACGCTCGGCGTGATCGCGATGACGCTCGCGCTCCTGCCCTCGTTGCGCCGCACCGGGTTCCGGTTCGCCTGGCGGTGGAACTGGCGGAGCGAGGCCGTCCGCCGGATCGCCCGCCTCGCGCTGTGGGTGTTCGTCTACGTCTTGGTGAACCAGCTCGGCCTGATCGTCATCATCGTGCTGGCCACCGGGGCGACCGCCTACACCGTCTACAACTTCGCGTTCATCTTCTTCCAGCTGCCCCACGCCATCTTCGCGGTGTCGGTCATGACGGCCCTCCTCCCGGCGCTCTCCGCGCGGTGGGCGAACCACGAGACGGGGGAGTTCCGGAGCCTGCTGGCGCGGGGGATCCGCCTCACCGCGCTGGCGGTCGTGCCTTCGGCGCTCGGGTACATCGCGCTCGCGGGGCCGATCGCTCGACTGCTGCTGGCGCACGGGCAGGCCACGCCCGCCGGCGCCGAGGCGGTCGCCGACGTCCTGCGGTTCTTCGCCATCGGCTTGTTCTCCTTCTCGGCGTTCCAGCTGCTGCTGCGGGCGTTCTACGCGATGCAGGACAGCCGGACTCCCGCGCTCGTGAACATCGCGTCGGTGACGCTCAACACCGTCGCGAACCTCCTGCTGTTCCCCGTGCTCGGGACCCGGGGTCTCGCGCTCGGGTACGCGGCCGCGTACACGTTCGGGGCCATCCTGATGGTCCTGCTGATGCGCCGGCGGCTCGGTGGGCTCGAGGGCCGGAGCGTCGTCGGCGGCCTGGGCAAGGTCGCCCTGGCGGGCGTGGTGACCGCGCTCGCGGCGTACGGGATGGCGGTGCTCCTGGCCCACGCGATCGGCACCAGCACCCTCCCGGAACAAACCCTCCAGGTGCTGGGATCCATCGTGATCGGACTGCTAGTGTTCGTCGCGATGGCGCTCCTGCTGCGCATCGAGGATCTCCGCCAGGTCGTGTCGATGACCGTCGGGAGGTTCCGTCGGTGACCACCGCCGCCCGCTGGCGGGACGAGCGGGGGCTGGTGGGCAAGGCCGTCGTCATGCTCCTCGTGCTCATCGTCCTCGTCGGCATCGTGGCCGTCGAGGCGGGTTCCATCATCTTCACGAAGCTCTCACTCGAGAACACCGCCAGCACGGTGGCCGCCGACGGAGCGCGCGAGCTGGCCTCCTCGCACAGCCAGACGGACGCCTGCAAGGCGGCGGAGCAGTCGCTGCAGCAGCACGATCCCCACGCGGAGCTCAAGGAGTGCACGGCCAACACGAACACCGACGTGATCTTCATCAAGCTCCGGAAGGTCGCCCCCACGCTCATCGTCAAGCGGGTCGGGTTCCTTCGGAAGCTCGGGATCGTCAAGGCGACCGAGGAGACGGGGCCCGGCACCGAATGACGCGCCGGCCGGGCCGCCAACGGGCGCCCGGATAGACTCCATGTCCGTGGAGGACCTCGCCGCCGGCACCGCTCTGGGGGGCCGCTACCAGCTCGACGAGGTGGTCGGCTCCGGCGGCATGGCCACGGTCTGGCGCGCGCACGACCGCGTCCTCGACCGCCCCGTCGCGGTGAAGATCCTGCACGCCCAGCTGGCCGAGGACCCGGAGTTCCTCGAGCGCTTCAACGCCGAGGCCACGGCCTCCGCCAGCCTCACCCACCCGAACATCGTCCACGTGTTCGACGCGGGCACGGACGGCGGGACGGCGTTCATCGTGATGGAGCTGTTCGAGGGCGAGACGCTTCGCGACCGTCTGCGGCGGACCGGTCCGCTCCCCCCGGAGGAGGCGGCGTCCGTCATGGCCCAGGCGCTGCAGGGGCTGCAGTTCGCCCACGACCACGCGCTGATCCACCGCGACGTCAAGCCGGCGAACGTCCTGGTGGCGCCCGACGGCCGGGTCAAGGTGACCGACTTCGGGATCGCGAAGGCCGCCTACGGGGGAACCGCCGACCCCACCACGACCGGAAGGGTGCTGGGGAGCGTCCCGTACCTGTCCCCCGAGCAGGTGGAGGGCAAGCCGCTCGACGCCCGTTCCGACGTGTACGCGGCCGGCGCGATGCTCTACGAGCTGTTGACGGGCCGGCCGCCGTTCACTGCCGAGACGGACATCGCAGCCGCCATGCTCCGGCTGACGTCGGACCCCATCCCGCCCCGGGCGATCCGGTCCGGGATCCCCCGGGGCCTCGACGCGGTCGTCATGCGTTCGCTGGCCAGGGACCCCGACCGGCGGTTCGCCTCGGCCGCCCGGATGGCGGCGGCGCTCGGCCCGTACGAGGCCGGGGCGACGGACCCCGTGCCGGCGATCGACGACGGCGAGCCGGAGTCCAGGGGGTTCTTCCGGTCATGGATGGTGGTGCCGCTCCTCGCCGTCCTGACGGCCGCGGTGGTCATCGTGATCGCGATGGCCGCGGGGATCATCAACTCGCCCCTCACGGACCAGCCCGGCGACGGCAACGGCACCGGTGCGCACGGGAACGGGTCGTCGACGGGGGCCCCGCAGGGCGGGACGCTGCAGATCGTCGAGACGCAGGACTTCGACCCCTACGGGGATCGGCAGGAACACCACGACGACATCGCGAAGGCCACCGACGGCGACCCCTCGACGTGGTGGGAGACCGAGGGGTACGTCAGTCCGGACCTGGACAAGCCCGGCGTGGGGCTGGCGTTCGACCTCGGGCGGCCGGCCACCGTGACGGGGTTCCGGCTGTTGACCCCGCTGTCCGGCTGGGTCTATCAGATCCGGGTGGGGAACGACCTCGACGCACTGAAGACGGCCCAGGGCCGGGGGCTCACCGCCTCGGCCTCGAACCACGGCCTCCAGTCGATCACCCCGGCCACCGGGCGGTGGGTGTTGGTGTGGATCACGCACGTGGTCCCGGCCGAGGGGGCCAACCGGGCCGAGATCGCGGAGTTCTCGGTCGTGGGCACCCGGTGAGGCGCGTGCCATGACGAACGACCCCGGCCGTGGCTGAGGACCGCACCGACCCCGAGCTCATCGAGCGGTACCTGCGGGGCGACGCGTCGGCGTTCTCGACGCTGGTCCGGCGGCACGAGAAGCGCGTCTACAACCTGTGCTACCGGATGCTCGGCCGGGAGGAGGATGCGCGCGACGCGGCGCAGGACGCGTTCCTCACGGCGCTGCGGAAGCTCTCGTCGTTCCGCGGCGAGGCGCAGTTCACCACGTGGCTGCACCGCGTGACGGTGAACGCCTGCTACGACGTGCTCCGCAAGAAGAAGCGGGAACCGCTGCTCGAGCCGGCCCGCGAGGAGGACGCCCCCGAGCCGCCGGGCCCGGCGTCCCCCGACCACGCCGACAGCGCCGTCGCCGCGGTGGACGTCCAGCGCGCGCTGATGCGGGTGCCGCAGGAGTTCCGGGCCGTGCTCGTCCTGCACGACGTGCACGACCTGGCGTACGAGGACATCGCCGAATCCCTCGGCATCCCCGTCGGCACGGTCAAGTCCCGCCTCCACCGCGGCCGTGTCGCCCTCGCTGAGGAGCTGGGCGAGGCCGAGCGGGGCCGCGGCCGGCACGGGGGCCGGGCTCCGGAACCGTATGGCGATTCCCAGGAACCTCCCGCCGCCCCGGCGCCGTCCAAGGACCGATTCCCCGAATGAGCGACATCCTCCGCCCCGACGACTCCGCCCACCCCGACGAGGCCCTCGCCGGCTTCGTGGACGGGACCCTCACGGCCGCCGAGCGGGCCGACGTCCAGGCCCACCTCGACGGCTGTGAGCGCTGCCGCGCCCAGGTCGCGCAGGCCACCGCGGCCGCCGACGCCCTCAGGAGTCTCCCCGAGCTCGACGCCCCGTGGGGGCTCGGCCGGGCCGCCGTCGAGGAGGCCCGCAAGCAGTCCGGCCGGAGCGCCCACCCCGAGCGGCGTCGCCGCGTGGCCTGGGTGGCCGGCGCCGCGGCCGCCGTCGTGTTGGTGGCCGGGCTCTCGGTGGCGGTGCTCCGCAATCCCGGCGGTGAGAATGCGGCGACGGCTCCCGTGACCACCGGCACGACGTCGGTGCCCCACCCCGCCGCCGGCGGCGTGAAGGAGAACGGGTTCGTCACGAACAAGGCATTCATCCAGCGCTCGTCGGTCAACTTCAGCTCCGAAGACGTCTCCCGGCTGGCCAAGGACGCCTCGGCCGACGTGCGTCACGGGACCACGAGGTCCCCATTCGCGCCGACCGGGACCACCGGCGCCACGAGCGGATCCTCCTCGGGAGGGACGTCGGCGCCGGTGACGAGCGGCCGGACGGTCAACGCCAACGAGGTTGGCCCGGTTGCCTGCCTCGACACGGCCGCCGAGTACGCGTCCGTGATCAGGCCGATCCACATCATCGACGCGCGCTACGAGGAGAAGCCCGCCCTGATCGGCATCTTCCTGCAGGGAAGCAGCCCGACACGGGGGGCCGACCTCGTCGTCGTGTGGGTCGCATCGAAGGACGACTGCCAGGTGCTGAGCTACGCCTCCAGCAGCGTCTCCCCGTAGGGCCTCCGACCGCCCAATCCCCCGATCGCGGAATAGGACGGCGTTGTTGCGTATGGAAGAATGGAGCCCGACACGGTGGACGAACGCAACGTCATCATCCTCGGCTCGGGACCGGCGGGACTCACCGCGGCCCTGTATGCCGCCCGCGCCAATCTCCGCCCGGTCGTCCTGAAGGGAATCGACGCCGGCGGCCAGCTCATGCTGACCACCGAGGTCGAGAACTTCCCGGGGTTCCCCGACGCCGTTCTCGGCCCCGAGCTCATGGAGCGCATGGAGAAGCAGGCTGCCCGGTTCGAGGCCGAGCTCCTGCACACGGCGGCCACCCGGGTGGACCTGTCCGAGCGGCCGTTCGGCGTGTGGGCCGGCGATGAGGAGTGGCGGGCCCGTTCGCTGATCATCTCGACCGGCGCGAGCGCGAAGTGGCTGGGCATCCCGGGCGAGGACCGCCTCCGCGGCCGGGGGGTGTCCTCCTGCGCGACGTGCGACGGGTTCTTCTTCCGGGGGCAGGACCTGGTGGTCGTCGGGGGCGGAGACTCCGCCGTCGAGGAGGCCACATTCCTCACTCGGTTCGCCACCAAGGTCACCCTCGTCCACCGGCGTGACGAGCTGCGGGCCTCGAAGATCATGCAGGAACGGGCCTTCGCCAACGACAAGATCGAGTTCGTGTGGAACAGCGCGGTCGAGGAGATCGTCGGCAACGGAACCGTGACCGCGGTTCGCCTCCGGAACCTCGAGTCCGACGAGGTCACCGAGCTGCCCACGGGCGGCGTGTTCGTGGCCATCGGCCACACGCCGAACACCTCCCTGTTCGAGAACCAGCTGGACCTGCAGAACGGCTACATCACGGTCCGCGAGCCCACCACGCAGACCAGCGTGGAGGGCGTCTTCGCGGCTGGAGACGTGGTGGACTTCACGTACCGCCAGGCCATCACGGCTGCCGGCATGGGGTGCAAGGCGGCCATCGACGCCGAGCGGTTCCTCGAATCGCTCGGACACTGAGCACGGACTCGGGGCGAGACGATGCGGCCCGGCGTGGTCGCGCGGGGTAGGCTTGCCTCGTCAGCGGGTACACCCCTGTTGAGCGGGAAGAACGCGCCCCGCTCGAGCGTTGTCATGGGGGAGTAAGCGGGGCCGGGCCAGGCCCGGCGCCGTTCGAGAGGAGGACGACCATG
>DATBHM010000151.1:0-2871 GCA_036557505.1 Actinomycetota bacterium
GAGCTGGAGGAGAAGGCCGCCCGGCATCCCTGCCACGCCTGCCCGGAGCGCGCCAAGCACGAGCGATGGGCGAAGCGCGTCTCCGTGCTGGAACGGGAGATCGCCGGCCTGGATCGCCGCATCCGGTCGCGGACCGAGACCGTCGCCCGGCAGTTCGATCGGGTGCTGCGCGTGCTCGGCGAACTGGACTACGTCCGGGACTACGCGATCCAGCCCAAGGGGGAGATGCTCGCCCGGATCTACGGTGAGGGCGACATCCTCATGGCCGAATGCCTGGGGAGGGGGGTGTTCGCCGGCCTGTCGCCGGCCGAGTTCGCGGGACTGGTGTCCACGGTGGTGTACGAGCATCGCGGGCGCGAGCGGGCGCCGATCTCCGCGCACCTGCCGACCGCCCTCACCGAGGACCGGTACCGCCGGCTCGTGCAGACCTACCGGCGCATCCGCCGGGCGGAGGACCAGAACGGCGTCGAGCTGTGCCGCGAGCCCGACCCGGGGTTCGCCACCACGGTGTTCCACTGGGCGGAGGGCAAGCCGCTCGAGGACGTGCTCATCGAGATGGACATGGCCCCGGGTGACTTCGTGCGTTCCTGCAAGCTGCTGATCGACCTGCTCCGCCAGCTCGAGGAGGTCGCGGGCGACGAGGCGTCCGACCTCGCCCGCCGGGCGCGGGACGCGGTGAATCGCAGCGTCGTCGCCTACACGGGCGTCTGACCGGCCATGCCGGGGGATCGGAGCGACGGGTTCGGACCGCTGTACGTCATCGCCAACCCCACGGCGGGGCGGGGGAGGGTCGCCCAGGAGCTGCCCGAGCTCGAACGCGCCCTGCGACAGCGACGCCTCACCTACGAGATCGTCGAGACCACGGGCCCGGGTGACGCCCAGCGGCTGGCCCGCCGGGCCCTGGCGGACGGACGGCGGTTCCTCGTCGCCGTCGGAGGCGACGGGACCGTGGACGAGGTCGTGAACGGCATGATCGAGGACGACAGCCCGGTGGAGCCCACGGCGGTGCTGGGCGTGGTCGGGGCGGGGTCGGGAAACGACTTCATCAAGACGTTCGGCCTCGCTCCCGACGCCATCCGCGGATCGGCCGTCCTCGCGGGCGACGGCACGTTCCCCATCGACGTGGGAAAGCTCACGTGCGCCACCCCTGAAGGCGGGACGCGGACGCGGTACTTCGCCGGGCTGGCGGAGGCGGGGCTCGGGGGAGCGATGACCGCCCGCGCCTCCCGCCTCCCGAAGGGGCTCGGCCGGGGCCGGGACTTCCTGGGGTTCTGGTCGGCCGTGGCCCGTTCGAAGCCGGTGGAGATCACCATGACCGTCGGCGAGACCGGAGTGGGCGGGGTGGCCGGGAACGTCGTGGTCGCCAACTGCCAGTACGCGAACGGCGGGATGCGGCTGTCCCCGCGGTCGTGGCCGAGCGACGGGCTGCTCGACGTCCTGGTGTTCCGGGGACCGAGGTCGGAGGCGTTCACGCGCCTGCCGAAGCTCTACCAGGGCGACTACCTGCCGGACCCCAACGTGGGGGAGTACAAGGGCCGCCGGATCAGGCTCGAGGCCGAGCGCGCGCTCGTGATCCACGCGGACGGCGACGTGCTGGGAACGACGCCCGCGACGTTCGAGCTGATCCGGCTGCCGATCACGCTGAAGCTGTGAGAGGGCCGGGCACCGCGAGGGTGCCCGGCCCTCCCGATTCCGGCCTGCTACGCGCCCTCCGAGACCTCGAAGATCTCGTCGGCGACCAGGCCGTGGGCCTCACGATGGACCGTGGTGGCGGCATCGGCGTCCGGCGCCTCCACGAGGCAGAACACCTTCCCGGACCCCTCGTCCACCCAGTATCGGAGGTAGCTCACCCCGTACCGGCCCTGCGTGGCCAGGTCCGCCCGATGCGCGTCGGCCACGTCGCCGGCCGTCGCGCCCTCCGGCAGGTGGTGGTGTACGTCCATGAACAGCGGCATCCGACCGCCTCCTTTCCGTTTCCCGTCCTACGGCCGAGCGCCGCGACGGGCCGTTCGGAGAGCGGTTTTCCGTGTGTGACGTTCGGCACAGCGTTGGACGGCGAGGGGTCGTTGCGATCAGGCCCGGCATCGGACCCGGAGGTGGGGCGATCGACAGCGCGCCGGCGGGCCCGGCTATCATCGCCGGCATGGCGACACCCTTCGGCGACCGGCTGCGCCGCGCCGCGCTGGCCGCGGAGCAGGCCAAGCTCGCCGGCCTGTTGGTGACGCCCTCCGCCGACCTCCGCTATCTGACCGGCTACGACGCGCCGCCATTCGAACGGCTCACGTGCCTCGTGCTCCGACCCGGCGCCGACCCCGTGCTGCTGGTGCCCGAGCTGGAGCGCCCCCGCGCGGCTTCGTCCCCTGTCGGGGACGCAATCGAGCTCGCCACCTGGCGGGACGGGGACGATGCGTACGGGGCGCTGGCCGGGTTCCTGCCGGACCAGGGCCGGTTCGCGGTGAACGACACGGCCTGGGCCGTGCACCTGCTGGGGTTCCAGAAGGCGGTCCCCGCGGCGACGTGGCGGTCGGGGAGCGCGGTCGTGTCGCGCCTCCGGGTCCGGAAGGACCCGGAGGAGCTCGAGCTCCTCTCCCGGGCCGCCCGGGGCGCGGACGAGGCGTTCCGGCGGATCACCGCGCTGCGGATGGACGGCCTCCGCGAGGAGGAGGTCGCGGCGTCGCTCTCGGACCTGCTCCGCGAGCACGGCCACGACACCGTGGACTTCACCATCGTGGCCTCCGGCCCCAACGGCGCCTCACCCCACCACGAGCCCGGCGGGCGCCCGATCCGGGCCGGCGAGGAGGTGGTGCTCGACTTCGGGGGCACGGTCGGCGGCTACTTCTCGGACATGACGCGCACGGTCGTGGTCGAGCG
>DATBHM010000152.1:0-3041 GCA_036557505.1 Actinomycetota bacterium
GACACGGCTCATGCGATCGGTCCTTTCGATCGGGGTGATCGGGACCCGGAGCCTACCGCCGGGGGAAGGGAGGGGCGGCGTCTCCGCCGCCCCTCCGGGGGGAAGACCGTGGGGGTCGCGCCGGCGTCAGCCGGCGCGACGCGCCTCTGCCGCCTCGCGGTCGCGGACCCGGAGGAGGGCCCGCCGCTGCGCCTCGTTCAGGCCGCCCCACATCCCGTGGGGCTCACGGATGCGGAGCGCGTACTCCAGACACTGTTCGCGCACCTCGCACCGGTTGCAGTAGACGCGGGCGCGTTCCTCGCGGGCGTCCTTCTCGTGGCGTTTCTCGAAGTAGTTGGGGGCGAAGAACATCGCTGCGTCCTCGCCGCGGCACGCGGCTCGGAACTGCCAGCCGAACTGCCATTCGTCCATCCCGAGCGGCCGGTCGACAGGCCGGCCTTCCTCCTTCTTCAATGAAGTTGTTCGCACTATGACGAGAGGGGGATTGGGGCGGTTCCGTTCTCATGAGAACGACATAGAACTCTTAGCCGGCGTTCAGATTGGCGGCGCGGGCCCCGGGGACGTCCGGAGGCTCCGCGGATCAGTCTCCCGGCTCGGTGGGGGCGTCGGGATCGGGCTCGACGCGCAGGATCAGCCCGTCCACCCGCCGGACCCGCACCTTGGTGCCCGGGGGAATCGGCCCGTCGAGCGCGCGCCCCCGCCACATGGTCCCCTTGACGTAGACGGGGCCCTCGGGCGCGAGCATGCCTCTGGCCTCCCCCTGGAGCCCCACGAGCCCCCGCTGCGTGCTCAGGATGCGTTCGCGGGACTGCTGGGCCACGGTCATGCCGAACCCCCAGTACAGGAACACGGCCACGGCGGCCGGCCAGATCAGCCACGGCGAGATGTCGATGGCCGGCGCGACGCCCGCGAAGATCAGGTAGGACCCGGCGACGAACGCCGCGATCCCGACGAACGAGAGCCACCCCAACCGGTGGAGCACAACGTCGAACGTCAGCATCACCAGCCCCCCCACCAGCAGGGCCAGGCCGATCACGTTGAACGGCACCACGGCCAGCCCGTAGATGGAGAATCCCACGGCGATCGCCCCGGCGATCCCGGCCACGCCGATCCCGGACTGGGTGAGCTCGAAGACCAGCCCCATCAGCCCCAGGATCAACAGGACATAGATCGTCACGGGGGAGGCCACGGCGTGGAGGATCCGCCGGCCGATGCCGAGGTCGTGGAACCGGAGCTGGACCCCCCGGCCGACCGTGTGCAGCGTCACGCCGCCGTCGGCCGTCGGGACGGTCACCCCGTTCAGCTTGCGGAGCAGCTGGTCGGACGAGGCGGCGAAGTCCTGGACGACGTGGCGGTCGAGCACGACCTGGCCCGGCGCCTCGACGTTCTCGCGGGGGAAGGTCGGATCGCGGTGCCGCGCCGTGGCCCATCGGTCGGTGGGGAGTCCGCTGGGGCAGGGGTTGGCGGGCGTGCACAGCGGACCCTGGACGGGCTGGTGAGCGAGGTCGGGCGGCTCGATCGGCCCGACGCCGGCTCCCGGCGCGACGACCGCGTAGCTCGAGGCGTACACCAGGAGCAGCCCGGTGCCCATGGCGTGGGCGGGGGTCGGCCCGATCCACACGATCACGGGCACGGTGGCCCGGAAGACCCGCTCCGCCAGCGTCGTGCCGTCGATCCCCAGGGAGCCCGGGGTGTTGAGCTGGATGATCACCGTGGAATCCCGCGACTCGGCGTCCTGCAGCGCCCCCAGCAGGTAGTCCTCCATGGACCGGTCGATGACGCCGTTGACCTTCACGATGTCGAACGAGGGCGGCGGCTCGCCCGGTCCGAGCGCGGGGGCGGAGGGCGCCGCCGACGGCACGGGCGTGGACGCGTGGGCCGTTGCGGGAGCCCACCACAGGGCGACCGCGAACAGAAGGACGAGGGGGGAGGGCCGGCGCATCGCGGTGCGTATGCTACCGGGCCATGCCGGCCTCAGGTCCGTTCGACCGGCGCCTCCTCATCGTCTCCGGCAAGGGTGGGACCGGCAAGACGACCGTGGCGGCGGCCTGTGCAGTGGCCGCGGCCCGCGGTGGCCGGCGGGTGCTGCTCGTCGAGGTCGAGGGCCGGGGCGGCGCGTTCGAGCTCCTTCGGCTGCCGAACCCCGGCTTCGAGGAACGCCGCACGAAGCTCGGGTTCTCGGTCCTGGCGGTGACGGCCCGGGAGGCGCTGCTCGAGTACCTGTGGCTGTTCTTCCACATGGGCGCCTTGTCGCGCACGCTCGCCCGGGCCCAGGTCGTGGAAACCGTCACCGACGGTGTGCCGGGGTTCCGGGACCTGATGGTCGCCGGGAAGATGTACGAGCTCACGTCGTGGCGGCGAAGCTCGCGTGAGGCCGAGGCCCGTCGCCGCGTGCACTACGACCTCGTCGTGGTCGACGCGCCGCCGACCGGTCAGGTCCTCGGCATGCTCCGGGCCCCCGACACGTACCGGGGCATCATCCGCGGCGGCCGGCCGTCCCGGCAGCTGGTCGCCATCGACCGGCTGTTCCGCCAGGAGAGCGCGATCGCGCTCGTGACCACGCCAGAGGATCTCCCGGTCGACGAGACGATCGAGACCATCGAGGCGCTGGGCGGCGCCGGGTTCCCCGACCCCTGGATCGTCGCCAACCGGGTCCGGCCGCCGGCCTTCCCCCGGGGAACCAAGGCCGCCGGGATGCGGCTCGACCCGGACGGGCTGGCGGCCCTGCTTCGCGACGCCGGCGCGCCCCTGCCGGACGACGGGACCGGGCGGCTGCTCGCCGCGGCCCGCGAGGAGGAGACGAGCGTGGAGGCCGAACGGCGCCTGCTCCGCAGGCTCCCCCGCCGTCCCGACGTCCAGCTCCCGCTGCTGGCAACGCCGTCGTTCGGCCGGCCGGAGGTCGAGGTCCTGGCCGGCGAGCTCGCCGGCCGGCTCGGGACGGCCTCGTGACGACCGCGCTGGCGAACGACCTGGCGCGGCGGCGGATCATCGTCGTCTGCGGCTCGGGCGGGGTGGGCAAGACGACCGTGTCGGCCGCCGTC
>DATBHM010000153.1:0-1850 GCA_036557505.1 Actinomycetota bacterium
GGTCCAGCGCCATGGGGTCAGGATTCCTCCTGGTCGAAGTACGCCACCAGCTCGGCCGCGTAGCGCAGCTGCTGGAGCAGCTCGGCCCGCTGACCGGGCTCGAGCGCATCGAACACGGGGGCCAGCAGGGCCAGATCCTGGTTCAGCTCCCCGAGGCGGGCGGTGAGCGCGGCGGCCAGCTCGTCGGCGTCGATCTCCTCCTCGTCGCCCCCCACCGATTCGGGGGCGAGCCCGTCGTCGGTCTCCCGGGCCCGGCCGAGCATGTCGCGGGCGGCCGCCGAGAGGCGTCCCTCCTGCTCGAGCCTCGCCTCGATCTCCCCCAGCTCCTCCGAGGTCGGCGCGGCGGCGTGGAGGATGCCCGCGAGCGCGACCAGGAGCGCGTCCTCGTCGGGGAGGTTCGCGTGCACCCGGGCCTGCACCGAGGTGCGACGCAGGAAGCGCAGCGCGGCCACCCGCCGGAATCCGGAGACCAGCTGGAACCGATCCGTCCCTTCGACGGGCCGCACGTCCACCGGGAAGGCCTGCCCGAGGCGAGCCAGGTCCATCGCCAGCCGTCCGACATCACCCATCGGTCGGAGCTGGAACGCGTCGTCGTCGTCGATCTGCTCGAGGGAGACGACCTGCTCCTCGACCTGAGGCGGCCGGTCCAGGCGTGGAACGGGGACGGGCTCGACGCGCGGCGGAAGGGTGGGCTGCACCGAGTCCGCGGCGGTGCCACCGTCCGCGTCCACGGCCTGCGGGCTCACGGACGTCGTGCCCGTTCCCTCGCCAGGCCCGGCGCGCTCCTCGGACGAGTCCGAGCTCATGTCTTCTTGCTCGCGCGTCTCCATCGACCGTCGGTGCACGCTACCCCGGCCAGGGGCTCACGGGAACGTGCCCGAGATCACTTCTTCTTCTTGAGCACGACCTTCTTCTTCGCCCCGGCGCCGACCACCGGCGGCGCGGGCGGAGGAGGAGGCGACGGGCGGGCGGACTCGCCGCGGACGATCCCCGGCATTCCACCACCGGCCTTCTTCGCCGGGGCGGCGGAGCTCGCGCCGCCCGGACGGGCGGCTGTCGTCGCCGCGGCGGGCCGGGGCGGCGGGGCGGGGAGGCTCCTCACCGTGGGGCGGAGCTGGGTGCGGGGGGTGGTCCGCTCGGGGAGGCTCCGGCCGGGCGGCAGCTCTCCCATGTCCACACGACCGCGGAAGCTCGCCCCGTCGACGATGATGACGCGGGGAGCGCGGATGTCACCGACCATCCGGCCCTCCTGGGTCAGCTCCACGCTCTCGGTGGCCTGGATGTTCCCAACCACCACGCCGCTGACGACCGCGTTCTTGACCGTGACGTTGGCCTTCACCACCCCGGACGGCTCGACGATGAGGGTCTTGGTGAGGGACAGCTCACCCTCGACGCGGCCCCGGACGGTGAGGTCCTCGTCACCGGTGAGCTTGCCGTTGATGAGGATGGATGGACCGATGACCGTGTTGCCGCTCGTGACCAGATCCTTGGCGGCCATGGGTCAGCGTTCCTTGACGTCCATGTCCACGTTGCCCTTGAAGCTGGCACCGTCGGCGATGAGGATCCGCGGCGCCTTCACGTCGCCGACCACGCGGCAGTCCGCCTTGAGCTCGACCTTGTCGCTGGCCTGGATGTTCCCGGTGACGCGGCCGGCGATCTCCACGTTCTGGGTCTCGATGTCGGCCTCGACCACGCCCGAGCCCTCGACGAAGAGGCTCTCGCGCAGCGAGATCTTCCCCTTCACCGTGCCCTGGATGACGAGGTCCTCGTCGCCCGAGATCTCCCCGTCGATGACGATGCTGGATCCGATGACCGTGTTCGCCACGTGCGTTCCGTCCTTCCCGTGTCAG
>DATBHM010000154.1:0-4326 GCA_036557505.1 Actinomycetota bacterium
AGCGGGCGACCGTCCGGAAGTCGGAGGTTGTGACATTCCTGGACAGAACGGACGGAACTGCCGACGTCGTGTTCCTCGATCCGCCGTACGACACACCGATCCAGCAGATCGAGCACGTCCTCGCCCTGCTGGGCGGAAACCGCCTCTCACCAGGGTGGACGGTCGCGCTGACCCGCCCGAAGCGGAGTTCCAACATTGTCATTCCGGTACACTTTCCCCCGGCGAGGCGGCTTGCGTACGGCGACAGCCTCGTTCTCGTGTATCGGGAGGTCTGAATGGGCCTGACCGGCCTCTGTCCGGGGACATTCGACCCCGTGACCAATGGTCACCTGGACATCATCGAACGGGCCAGCCGCCACTTCGACCGTCTGGTCGTCGGCGTGCTGCAGAACCCCTCCAAGGCGCCGATGTTCAGCGTCGAGGAGCGCGTCAGCCTGCTCAAGGAGGTCACCTCGGGCCTCCCGAACGTCGAGGTCGGCTCGTTCTCTGGCCTGCTGGTCGACTACGCGAAGCAGCAGGAGGCGAACGTCATCGTCAAGGGCCTCCGCGCCGTCACGGACTTCGACTACGAGCTGCAGATGGCCCAGATGAACCACCGCCTGGGCGGCGTCGAGACGTTCTTCGTCACGACGAGCCCCACCTGGTCGTATCTGTCGTCCTCGCTGGTCAAGGACATCGCCCGGCTGGGCGGCGACGTCGAGGGCCTGGTGCCGCCGGTGGTGAAGGAGCGCCTCCGGGATCGGCTCGACGCCGAGCGAGAGGGAAGGTAACCGAATGGATCTGGCATCCCGATTGCAGCAACTGGAGGACATGGTCAAGGAGGCCAAGTCCATGCCGCTGTCGTCCTCGGCGTTGCTGAACCGCGAGGAGCTGCTGGAGCTGATCGCCTCGATGCGCGAGCAGCTCCCGGAGGAGATCAAGCAGGCCCGGTGGGTCGTCCGCGACCGCGAGGAGCTGCTGGCGAAGGCCCGGCGCGAGTCCGAGAGCATGGTCGAACGCGCCCGTGCGGAGCAGATGCGACTGGTCGGGCAGGAGGCCGTGGTTCAGGCCGCCCAGGAGGAGGCCGAACGGGTCGTCGGCGACGCGCACGACCGGGCCCACCAGGTCCGCATGGAGGCCGACGACTACGTCGACTCGAAGCTCGCCCAGTTCGAGATCGCGATCCAGCGGCTGCAGGAGATGCTCCAGCAGACGCACGAGACCCTCGGCGCCAACGTCCAGAAGGTCCAGGCCGCGCTCGTCGACCAGCTCCAGCAGACCCAGGGGTCGCTGATCCGCGTCGCGGAGCAGGTCGACAAGGGCCGGACCAAGCTGGCCGGGCCGGCGCACCCCGCCCAGGAGCTGGCCCCTGAGGAGACGACGTTCATCGAGGACGCCGAGGAACCCCTCGAGGAGGAGCCCGCCCAGTGATCGAGGTCGACGTTCGCGAGCTGCTCGCCCATCCGGGCTCGTCCCGGCCGTTCGTGCTGGACCGGCCGGTCGAGGGCGTTCGCCTGGAGCTGGCGGGGATGGCGGAGGGCGCCGCGGTCCGCGGCGACCTCCTTCTGGAGTCCGTCGTGGAGGGCGTGCTCGTGAGCGGGCCGCTCCGCGGCCCACTCACGCTCACCTGCGCCCGGTGCCTCACCGAGTTCGACGGCTCGTTCGAGGTGGACGTGCAGGAGCTGTTCGTCGCTCCCGGCCGGGATGCCGGGCCCGACGACTACACCGTGTCGCCGGAGGGCGCGATCGACCTCGAGCCGCTCGTCCGGGACAACGTGCTGCCCGCGCTGCCGTTCTCGCCGCTGCACGCCCCGGACTGCCGGGGCCTGTGCGAGCGGTGCGGGGGCAATCGGAACCTCGGCGAATGCTCGTGCGTCGACGAGCCCGTCGACGCCCGCTGGGCCGCCCTCGACGCGCTGTTCGCCGACGCGCCCGATGGGGGCGGCGCGTAGCACCCCACAACGACGACGACCGGAGGAAGGAACGACCGTGGCCACGCCCAAGAAGAAGACGCCGAAGAACAAGACGGCCTCGCGCGCGTCGCAGTGGAAGACGCGCCCGTCGACCTACGCGGAGTGTCCGCAGTGCCACCAGCCCAAGCTGCCCCACCGGGTGTGCGGGAACTGTGGCTACTACGCCGGCCGGCAGGCCATCGAGGTCGAGTAGGAGTCCTGCATGCTCGAGGCCCAGGGCCCGTTTGTTCCCTCGGCGGCGTCCGGGAATGGCGACGCCGCGCCCGCCGGCGGCGGAGGCGAGCAGAACGCGACGTCCGCGTCCGGTGACGAGGGAGCCGATTCGGCCGGGACGGAGGATGCCGCCCGCGCCCTCGCCGAACGGCTGGGCGAGGCGGTCGGCGTCGAGTTCCACGACATCGGCCTGGCCGTCACCTCCCTGACCCACCGTTCGTACGCGTTCGAACGCGGCCTGACGGTGACGAACGAGCGTCTCGAGTTCCTGGGGGATGCCGTGCTCGGAGTGGTCGTCACGGACCTTGCCTTCCGGGAGTTCCCCGACCTGCCCGAGGGTGAGCTGGCGAAGCTCCGCGCCGCGACGGTGAACATGACCTCGCTGGCCGACGTGGCCGCCGACCGGGCCCTGGGCGACCTGGTGCTGTTGGGCCGGGGCGAGGAGCTGTCGGGAGGGCGTGGCAAGGCGAGCATCCTGGCCGACGCGATGGAGGCGGTCCTCGGAGCCGTGTACCTGGACCGGGGCCTCGACGTGGCCACCGAGCTGATCGTCCGCCTGTTCAACCCCCGGATGGAGGCGTACGCGCGCGGCGAGGGCGAACGCGACTACAAGACCGTGCTGCAGGAGTTGTCCGCGCAGGAGGTGGGGAGCGTCCCCGACTACCGCGTGGCCGCCCGCGGCCCGGACCACCAGAAGGAGTTCACGGCGACCGTGTACCTCGCGGGCCAGCCGTGGGGGCAGGGGACCGGCCGGTCCAAGAAGGAGGCCGAGCAGCAGGCCGCCCGCGAGGCCTACGCCCGCATCCAGGCCGGCGATCGTCCCGAGACGTCCGCCAGGAGAGGAGGCTGAGGGTGGAGCTCCCCGAGGTCGAGGTCATGCGACGTGACCTCGAGAAGGACGTCGTCGGCAAGCGCATCAAGGAGGTCGACGTCCGCCAGGGCCCCAACGCCCTCCGCATCATCCGCCGGCACAACAAGGCGGGGGTGAAGAGCGTCCGCAAGGAGTTCGCCTCGCGCCTCTCCGGCCACAAGATCACCAAGGTCGAACGCAAGGGCAAGTACATCCTCATGAACCTCGAGGACGGCGACGTGCTCGTCGTGCACTTCGGGATGAGCGGGCAGTTCCTGCGCGCCACCAAACGCCAGCCGGCGCCGCCCCACACCCACGTCGTCATCACGTTCCAACAGGGCGGCGACCTCCGCTACGTCGATCCCAGGACGTTCGGGGAGATGTTCGTCACCACGGCCGACGACCTGGGCAAGGTCAAGGAGCTCGCGCACATCGCGATCGACCCGCTCGAGGACACCTTCACCTGGGGGGCGTTCGGCGAGTTCCTGTTCCAGCGAGGGGCGCAGATGAAGCCGCTGCTGATGGACCAGAAGGTCATCAGCGGCCTGGGGAACATCTACTCCGACGAGGTGCTGTTCGCGGCGGGGCTCCGGTACGACCGCATGTCGAACACCCTGTCCTCCGGCGAGGTCCGGCGCCTGTACCGGGCCATCCAGGAGATCGTGCAGGACGCCATCCGGTACCGGGGAACGACGCTGCCCGACGAGGCGTACGTCGACCTCTTCGGCAAGCCGGGCGAGTACCAGAACGAGCTGAAGGTGTACGGGCGCAAGGGCCTGCCGTGCCGGCGGTGCCGGACGCCCATCGAGAGCGTCACGATCTCCGGGCGGCGTTCGTACTACTGCCCGCAGTGCCAGTCCTGACCTCGCACTGATCCGGCAAGGTCGTGTCGGCGAACGCCGAGGCGTAGGGTTCGCCATTGCACGCCGCGACCTCACGTTCGCGGCTCGCTCGGAAAGGGGAGGTGCATGTCCGGACACGATTCGGCCTCGGCGAACGCCGAGGTCGTCCGCGCGGTCGAGCAGGCCTGGCAGGACAACGACATTGACGCGATCGACCGCCTCATCGCGGACGACTTCGTCGCGCACACGCCTGGGGCGGACCAGCTGCCGCCCGGGCGCGAGGGTGCCAAGGCGGCGCACCAGCAGTCGGTGGGCGCGTTGGTCGACCGGCGGACCACGATCGAGGACCTGGTGGCCGAGGGCGATCGGGTGGTCGTTCGCGTGCGGCTGCAGGCCGTGAACAGCGGAACCGGCTTCCCGTGGTTCGGGGTGCCGGCCAACGGCAACGGGCTCGACTTCGAATGGATCA
>DATBHM010000155.1:0-29657 GCA_036557505.1 Actinomycetota bacterium
ATCGGCACCGTGCCGCGGCTGCTCGGCTGGGAGCGGCGGCGGATCCGGGAGCGCGTCGCCGAGCTGCTCGAGCTCGTCGGTCTCGACCCGGACACGGACCGGAAGCGCTTCCCGGCCGAGCTCTCCGGCGGCCAGCGGCAGCGCGTCGGCGTCGCGCGCGCGCTCGCCGCCGATCCGCCGGTGATGCTGATGGACGAGCCCTTCGCCGCCGTCGACCCCATCGTCCGGGCGCGGCTCCAGGACCAGTTCCTCGACATCCAGCGGCGGCTTCGCAAGACGATCGTGTTCGTCACCCACGACATCGACGAGGCGATCAAGATGGCCGACCGCATCGCCATCCTGAACCGGGGCGCACACGTGGAGCAGTTCGCCTCGCCGGAGGAGATCCTCCGGGCGCCGGCCGGCCCGTTCGTCGAGGACTTCGTGGGCGCCGACCGCGGCCTGAAGCGACTGGCGCTGATCCCCGTCTCCTCCATCCAGGTCGAACCCGGCCCGGTCGTCGCGCCTTCCGCGTCCGCCGACGAGGCCCACAGCGCGATCGCCGCCGGCGACATGGGCTGGGTGAGCGTGGTCGAAGGCGACGAGCTGCTCGGGTGGATCGACGGATCGGACCTCGCCTCGGCGACGACGGTCGCGGACACGAAGCCCCACAAGTTCAGCGCCTACGTCACCGCGAAGGACTCCCTCCGAGAGGCGCTCGACTCGATCGTGACGTCCGAGACGAACGTGGCCGTCGTCGTCACCGAGGGTCAGCACTACCTGGGGATCCTCACCGTCGAACACCTGACCCGGGAGATCGCGCAATGACCCGGGACGGGGACGTGTCGTGATCGCCCAGGAGATCAAGCCGCCCGGGTTCTGGGAGTGGGTGGGCGACAACATCCACGACATCCTGTCCTTCCTCGGGATCCACGTCCTGCTGGCGGTGATCGCCGTGACGGTCGGCGTCCTGATCGCCTTCCCGCTGTCGATCGTCGCCTACCGCCGGCCCCGGAGCTATCCGCCGCTCGTGTGGGCGACCGGCATCCTGTACACGATCCCGAGCATCGCCCTGTTCATCCTGCTGATCCCGGCGACCGGGCTCAGCTACCTGACCGTCGAGGTCGGGCTCGTCATGTACACGCTGCTCATCCTGCTCCGGAACTTCGTGGTCGGCCTGCGCTCGGTCGATGCGGACGTGCGCGAGGCCGCGCTCGGCATGGGCTACTCGCAGCGCCAGATCCTGTGGAGGGTCGACGTGCCGCTCGCGCTGCCGGCGATCATGGCCGGGATCCGGCTGGCCACGGTGAGCACCATCGCCCTCGTGACGGTGGGGTTCGTCATCGGCAAAGGCGCGCTCGGCCAGCTCATCAACACCGGGATCACGAGATTGTTCCTCCCACCGGTGTGGGTCGGCGTGCTGCTGTGCATCGCCCTGGCGCTCGTCGCCGACGCACTGCTGCTCGCGCTGGGTCGCACCCTCACCCCCTGGTCGACGAGCCGTCCCCGAACCTATGCCATGGCTCGCGGGAGCACCTGGAGGAAGCCCTGAACAGGCTCATCGACGGGTTCCAGTGGATCTTCACCGCCTCGAACTGGCACGAGGTCAATTTCCAGCCGGGGATCGCCTCCCAGCTCTGGTATCACATCCAGCTGTCGGCGATCGCCGTGGCGATCGCCGCGGCGATCGCCATCCCCACCGGCCTGTACGTCGGACACAGGCGGCGTGGCACGTGGGTCGCCGTGACCATCGCGAACATCGGCCGGGCCATCCCCTCGTACGGGCTCGTCGTCCTGTTCTACTTCGCCGCCGTGAGCCTCGCGCCGTCGCTCCAGCTCACCATGGTCCCGACGGCGATCGCCCTCGTGTTCCTGGCCATCCCCCCCATTCTCACGAACACGTACGTCGGCGTGCAGGAGGTGGACGCCGACACCGTCGAGTCGGCTCGCGGTATGGGGCTGACCGAGTGGCAGGTGCTGCGAAGCCTCGAGCTTCCCCTCGCCGCGCCGCTCGTGATGGCCGGCCTGCGTACGGGGGCCGTCACCGTGGTGGCCACGGCCACGATCGCCGGGTTCGTGGGCGCCGGCGGTCTCGGGAGCTTCTTGAACGGCGGGTTCGCGCAGCAGGGCCAGGAGCCGCAGTTCTACGGCGGCGCCATCCTGGTCGCGACGCTCGCGATCCTGACGGAGCTGGTGTTCGCTGCGCTGGAGCGTGCTGTAACGCCGAGGACGCGGTCGAGACGGGACCGGCGCGCCGCCGTCGCCGACGGTGTCACGGGGCCCTGATAGGGTTCGGCGCATCCAGTTGAGGGGGCGACACGAACGCCCCACGACAGACGGGAGGAGATACCCATGCGGAAACTCCGCATGTTCGCCCTCGGGGCGGCCTTCCTCGCCATCGCCCTCACGGGCGCGGCGTGTGGGTCGGGTGGGGGCAACGGCGGCACCACATCGGGTGGTGTCACGAGCGGCACCACGAGTGGCACCACAAGCGGCGCCACCACCAGCGGCGCCACCACCAGCGGCGCCACCACCGCGGCCGGGCCGACGCTCGCCAGCACGTTCGTCTTCGGCGCACCTCCGGACTGCGCCACGAACCAGTTCTGCGCGATCGGCTTGAAGGACGTCTACGGGATCGTGTTCAAGTCCATCAAGACCACCGACTTCGGCGGTCCGATCACGGTGCAGGCACTGAAGGCGGGCACGGTGCAGGTCGGCGAGCTGTTCTCGACGTCGGTCTACGACCCGACGTTCCTGGTGCTCCAGGACGACAAGCACCTGGAGGCGTCGGACAACATCGTGCCGGTGATCCGCTCGGACAAGGACAGCGCCGCGATCAAGGGGATCCTCAACCCGATCAGCGCCGCGCTCACGACCGACGAGATGCTCACGCTCAACAAGCAGGTCGACATCGGCCAGGAGGACCCGGCGAAGGTGGCCGAGGGGTTCCTCACGCAGCACAACCTGCTCGGCACGACGAGCGGGTGCTCGGGCGACCTCACAGTCGGCGTCTCGGGCGCGTTCGGCGAGAGCAAGATCATGGCCGAGATGTACGGCCAGGCCCTCGCCAAGGCAGGCTGCAACGTCTCCTACCAGCTCGACCTCGAGAGCCGCAAGGTCTCCGACGCGGCGCTGTTCTCCGGCGCCATCGACCTCAAGCCCGAGTACCTCGCGAGCGAGTCGACCGCGCAGGACTCGAGCGCCAAGGTGTCGGGCGACCCGGACAACAACGAGCAGATCCTCACGGGTCTGCTCGCGAAGAAGAAGGTCGACGTCCTCGACTTCTCGCCCGCCGTCGACCAGAACGTGTTCGTGGTGACGAAGGACACGGCCAGCAAGTTCGGCCTCACCAAGATGAGCGACCTGACGAAGCCGGCCTCCAGCTAGGCGACGCTTCGAACGAGGCGGGGCCCGCCCCTCAGGGGGCGGCCCCCGCTTCGTACCGCTCGCCGGCGGGGATCCGGACGGCCAGCCGGTTCGCCGGCGGGGCCAGCGGGCACGACCACCGCGGGTCGTACGAGCACGACGGGTTGTAGGCGAAGTTGAAGTCCAGCACGAGGCGCCCGTCCCCGCCGACGCCGAGGTCGGACCCCTTCACCGTGTCCATGAGGTACCGGCCGGCCCCGTATGTCTGCCGTCCGGCCGTCGCGTCGCGGAACGGCAGGAACAGGCCCCCGCCGTAGCCCTCCAGCCAATAGGCGTCGAGCGTGAGCCCTTCCGCGTCCGGGAGGTCGAAGCGAACGGTCGCAAACCGCGTGAACCGGTACGCACCGCCGTCGCTGGCCCCGATCTCGAGCGTCACGTGCTCCGCCGGAACGACCTCGCCGCTCGTCCTGGAGGCCGGGTCGTAGTCGAACATCGGCACCCCCGCGTACTGGGCCCGTTCCCCCTCGGGAATGGGCGATTGCGGGTGGGTCCGGAACAGCTCGTCGCGCACGTCGCGCCACCCGGTCCACGCGGCCCGGGGGTCCGTGACCGCCGCCGAGCGCACCTCGGCGTACAGCTCGAACACCCGTCGCTTCCAGTCGAGCAGGTCGAGCAGGTCCCCGGCGGTCCCGCTCACGGCGGGCGGGCGCCCTCGGAGGCCTCCGGCAGCGGCGTCCCGGCCATGGGGTGCGGGACGCACATGTGGTGATGGTGCTCGGTCCCGCTGGCGTGGACCTCCTCGTGGGCCTCGGTGCCCACCACCACCCCCTCGCCGATCTCCTCGTGTGCCGGCTCGCGTTCGTCGTGAGCCGCGGGCCCACCGCCGGCCGGGGCTTCGGCCTCGTCGCCGTGGCCCTCCATCCGCGCCCGGGGCGGGTTCTTGATGCCGACACCGTTCACGATCGCGCCCGCCAGGAGCAGGGCGGCCCCGATGATCATCGACAGGTGGAACGCGTGCGTGGACGCCTCCGCGGCCTCGGGGACGATCGTCGCCCCCCGCACGGTGTGCCCGTCGACCGGCACGATGACGTTCGGCTTCGGACGGTTCAGGGGCGCGACCGCCTTGCGGACCTGCGCGTTGGACGGGTCGAGGCCCGGGACCCGCGACGCCAGGCCCGAATAGAAGCTCGTCGCGATCGCCACGAAGATCAGCGCGCCGGCCAGCTGCGGCCCCACCCGCGAGATCGCGTTGTTGATGGCGGAGGCGATGCCGGAGTTGCGCTCGGGGACGCTCGTCATCACGGCGGTGGTGAGCGGCGCGACCATGATCATCAGGCCGATCCCGAACAGCAGGAGCCCCGGCAGGAAGTGCACCCAGTAGTCGCCCGGGGGCAGAATCGACGCGCCGGGTCCCGTGCCGAACCGCCACGCGGCGCTCGTGGCGGGCACCCGCGTGTACCAGAGCACCCCGAGCGCCATCACCAACGGGCCGACCGTCATGAACGCCCGCGGGCCGTACCGGGCGCCCATCCGGCCGACCCGGGTCGAGAACAGCGCCAGGAACAGGGACCCCGGGACGCCCATGATCCCCGCGGCCGCCGCGTCGTACCCCAGCGTCCCCTGCACGAACAGTCCCAGGTTGAAGAACGTGACGTACAGCGCGCCGTAGATCACGAGCGTCGAGATGTTCGAGACGCTGAAGTTCCGCGACCGGAACAGCGACAGCGGGATCAGCGGGTGCTTCCTGTGGCGCATGTACGGGATGATCGCGATGGTCGCGATTGCCCCGAGCGCGAGCGACACGTAGGCGATCGGATCCTTCCAGTCCTGCTGCTGGCCCCGGATCGTCCCGAACGCGAGCCCGCCGACCGCGACGGCCACGATCACCGCGCCGAACCAGTCGAAGTGCGGCGACATCTCGTCGTCGCGGGACTCGGCGACGTGGCGGAGGGTCGCCCACGTCGCGATCGCCACGAGCGGGATGTTGATGAGGAACGCCGCCCGCCACGAGATGCCCTGCACGAGCAGTCCCCCGACGAACGGCCCGAGGATCGTCGTCGCCGCCGACGCGCCGGCCCAGATGCCGAAGGCCCGCCCCCGTTCCTCCCCCGAGAACGTCGTGTTGAGGATGGCGAGCGACCCCGGAACGAGCAGCGCCCCCATCGCGCCCTGGAACAACCGGAACAGGATGAGCGACTCGAAGTTCCACGCCAGGCCGCACGCGAGCGAGGTCGCGCCGAACCCGATCAGCCCGATGGCGAACATCCGCCGCCGGCCGTAGTAGTCGCTGAGCGCGCCGGCCAGGATCAGCAGGGAGGACAGCGTGAGCAGGTAGCCGTTGTAGACGTAGTTCTGCGCCTCGAGCGTGCTGAACAGCGAGCTGTGGAGCTCCTTGCCGATCTGCGGGAGCGCGACGTTCACGACCGTCGAGTCGAGGAACACGATCCCCGACCCGAGGACCGCGGCCACCATCGTCCACCGCCGCCTGGCGTCCAACCCGGACCTCCGCCGTTCGCTCGCTGGCTCGGACGGTACCCTCAAACGCCGGCCGGCGTGGGAATCTTCCCGCCCGCGGGCCTCCGGTGGGTCGGTTTCGCCCGGATCGACCCGGTCAGCGGCCGATGAACTTCGGCGGACGCTTGTCGAGGAACGCGCCCACGCCCTCCGCGAAGTCGTGCGACCCGGCGAGCCGGGCCTGCTCGACCGCCTCCCGCTCCAGGGTCTCGGCCAACGTGAGGTGCAGCGCCTCGGTCATCAAGGCCTTCGTCGCCCCGATCGCCGCCGTGGGGCCGGCGGCCATCGACGCCGCGGCCTCGGCGAGGGCCGTGGGGAACTCCGCGGCGGGGACGACCCGGTGCACCATGCCGATGCGGAGCGCCTCGGCCGCGTCGATCGTGTCGCCGGTGATCGACAGCTCGAGCGCCTTGGCGACGCCGACCGCGCGGGGGAGCAGCCAGTTCCCGCCGGAGTCGGGCACAAGCCCGATCTTGACGAACGCCTGCAGGAACCGCGCCACGTCGCTCGCGATCCGGACATCGCACGCGAGTGCGAGGGACAGACCGGCCCCCGCGGCGACGCCGTTCACGCCTGCGATGACGGGCTTCGGGAGCTCCACGATCGCGGTGATCATGCGGTTGTAGCCCGATCGGAGGTGCTCCGCGACGTCGATCGTCGTTCCCTCGCCGGCGGCGGCGCCTCCCAGGAATTCGTTGAGGTCCTGCCCCGCGGAGAACCCGCGCCCCGCTCCGGTGATCACGAGGCACCGGACGGCGTCGTCCGACCGGGCCGAGCCCAGCGCGTCGAGCGCCTCCTCGGCCAGCCGAGTCGTGAGGGCGTTCAGCTTGTCGGGCCGGTCGAGCCGGATCCACCCGACGCCGTCGGCGACCTCGTAGGCGATCTGCTCGTAGTCCATCCCGCGGGAGCGTACCCCGGGGGGCGGCGGGGAGCGCGCTCCGGGCGGGACGGCGGGAGCGCGCGCCCTTGCTGCGTGTTCGGGGCGAGGTCGGGTACGCTCGCGGTCGTCGGGGGAGCTCGGTCGGACCGGGCTGAGAGGCCGCCTGTTCGGGCGGCGACCCCAGGAACCTGACCCGGGTAATGCCGGCGGAGGGAGGCCTGCGACCATGACCACCGCGGCGGAACGGCTCGAGCGGGCGCTCGAGCGCGAGGCGCCGACGTGGGGCATCCGCCCCGTCCCACCGGAGCAACGACGGCTCGGCGGGTTCGACTTCGCCGTGCTGTGGGGCGACCTGTCGATCGGGCTGCTGGTGATGCTGACGGGGGCGCTGCTCGTCCCCGCGCTCGGCCTGCCCGAGGCGTTGCTGGCGATCGTGATCGGCTCCGTGCTCGGGTGCATCCCGCTCGCGCTGGTCGGTGTGGCGGGCGCCCGCAAGGGCGTCCCGGGGATGGTGCTGTTCCGGCCGGTGCTCGGCGTTCGCGGGTCGTACGTCCCCACCGTGCTGAACGTCGTGACCCTCGTCGGGTGGACCGGGTTCGAGCTGTGGGCGATGAGCCTGGTCGCCGACCGCGTGGTCCACCTCGGGTACGGCGTGTGGCTCGCCATCGTGGCCGTCGTGTGCACGGCGCTCGCGCTGGGCGGGCCGATCGTGGTCATCCGGCGGTGGCTCGAACGGT
The DNA here is from genome assembly GCA_036557505.1 of Actinomycetota bacterium. GTDB lineage: Bacteria > Actinomycetota > UBA4738 > UBA4738 > JACQTL01 > DATBHM01. The sequence continues at coordinate 7,477 of DATBHM010000155.1, forward strand.
TCGGGGCGTGGGTGATCGGCGCGGTCGGGCTGTGGATCACCGTTCGGCTGCTCACACACGGCGACGTCTCGGCCATGTGGAACGCGCCGGGCAAGGGGGGGTTCCCCGGCCATTTCCTGCTGGCCGTCGACCTGGTGATCGTGATGCCGGTGTCCTGGCTGCCGCTGGTGGCCGACTACAACCGGTTCGCGCGGCGGGGGGTGACCGGCGCGCTCGGCACGTTCGCGGGGTACGCGATCGGCAACGCGTGGTTCTACGCACTGGGCGCGCTGCTGGTGCTTGCGGCCGGGCTCCCGTCGTTCGCGACGCCCGGCGACCTGGGGTCGGCGATCGTGTCGCTCGCCGGAGGCTGGGTGGTGCTGCTCGCGCTGCTGGTGGGGGAGACCGACGAGGCCTTCGCCGACATCTACTCGAGCGCGGTGTCGTCACAGAACCTGTCGGAACGGATCCGCCAGCGGCCGGCGGTGATCGCCGTTGCCGTCCTGGGCGTCGGCCTCGCCGCGTGGCTGGGCGGACGGCCGTCGCTCGCCGTGGGGAACTACGAGCAGTTCCTGTTCCTGCTGGGGTCCGTGTTCGTGCCGCTGTTCGGCGTGTTCGTGGCCGACCACTTCGTGCTGCGGAACCGCCCGGGAGACCTGTTCGCCGTGGACGCGCTGCCACGCTTCAGGTGGCGAGCCGCGGTGCCGTGGGTCGCCGGATTCCTGCTCTACCAGTGGAGTGTGCCGACCGCCCTGCCGGGGTGGGAGGACGTGGTGCGGACGGTGTTCCACTCGTGGCTGGGCCTGCCGTTCCCGCTGTTTGGGTCCGCACTCGGGGCGAGCGTGCCGAGCTTCCTGGTGGCGCTGGGGCTGTCCGTGGCGGTCCTGGACCGGCCGCGTCGGCGAGCGGCGTCCCGGGTGCGATCGCGCGGCTCGCGGGGCCGGTAGTCAGGCCGGGCCGGAGCCGTTCCGGTTGGGGCCCGGCTCGTCGTCGGGGGCCGGGGGCGGCGCAGCCGCGACGAGGATCACTGCGGGCTCGGTGGAGGCGTTCGAGATCGTGACCTCGCCGCCGGCGGGCGCGAGCACGGCCGCCCACTGCTTGACGCGCTTGCGGCCGTTGTCGACCTGGATCACGACCTCCCCGGCGACCACGATGAACAGTGCATCCGAGGTGGGGTCGCCGATGGGTCCGACGCGCTGCGTGCGCTCCAGGCAGATGAGCTGCGACCACAGGTGCTCGGTCTCGAACAGGTCGTGCGTCGCGGCCCCGTCGGGGTCGAAGTGCACGAGGTCGCGCAGGTCCCTGGCATCCACGGCGGGCGCAAGCGTACTTGCGATCGGGCGGCGCGCCCGGGATGGATCCGAACCGGCCGCGGGGCCCACAGCCTGTTCATGCTCGCGAGGCCAGTCGGGCACCAGGGCGCGGGATCCATCGGCCCCTTGACATGCGAACACATGTTCGAATAGAATCAGGGTTCTCCCCCGAGCCGATCCCCACGACTTCCTACCTGCCCGCGACATCCGTCGCGCCGGAGATCGACGGCGGGCCGGTGCTCGCCTCCGAGACCGCGAGGCGGCTCGCCTGCACGGCGAGGGTCCAGACCGTGATCGAGAACTCGGCCGGCGACCCGGTCGGCCTCGGTCGAACGTCGCGCGAACCGCGGAATGGATGATGCGACAGCTTCGCCACCGGGACGGCGGTTGCACGTTCCCGTCGTGCGGCGCCCGTCGGTTCGCGAACGCCCATCACATCGAGTGGTGGAGCGCCGGAGGCCGCACCGATCTCCAGAACCTTGCGTTGGTCTGCTCGTTCCACTACAAGCTCGTCCACGAATACGGATGGCGAATCCGGCGTACTCGAGGCGGCGAGGTCCTGTGGTTCCGCCCAGACGGAACCAGGTTCCTCTCCGGTCCGGGCAATCGAAGGATGGGCGAACCGGTGGCGGCGGGAGCACCTCCATGACGTGTATGCCGTCCATCTGTGCTCTCGGTACCGGCGCCGGTGGCATCGGCTGCCCGGCCCTTCGACCGTGCGTACCTGCAGACGCTGGCCGGATGGCCTCGAGCCGCCTCGCGATAGACTGCCGCTCTCCGCCCGCGAGATCGATACGTTTCGAGGGAGCCAGGGATGCCACAGTTCGGGTTCGCTACGACGTCCGCAGCGGAGACGACCGCCGCCGCGCTGATCCTGCCGGTGTTCGAGGGGCCCGAGGCGGGGCCCGGAGTCGACGAGGTCGGGAAAGCGCTCGGCGTGGACCTCGTCGCCACGTACCGTGACAACAACCTCCGGGGCAAGGTCGGCGAGACGCTCGCGGTCCCGACGCTCGGACATCTCGCGGCGCGGACGGTGGTGCTCGTCGGCCTGGGGAAGCGGGCGGAGGTTCGGCCGGACTCGCTGCGCCGCGCCGCGGGCCGCGCCGCGCGCGTCGCCGCGCGGTTCGATTCGGTGGCGACCACCCTGGCCAGGGCGGCGCGGCCGCCGGCGGAGGCCGTCCAGGCCGTCGTCGAGGGTCTGCTCCTGGGCTCCTATCGCTTCGACCGGTTCAAGACTTCGGCGTCGCGCCCGGAGCTCCCCGAACCATCCCGCCTCGAGACGGTGACCCTGCTCGGTGTGAACGAGCCGGACGCCGCGAAGCGCGCGCAGGTCGTGAGCGAGAGCGTCGCCTGGGCGCGCGACCTCGTGAACACTCCGGCGGGCGCCGCCACGCCGGAGTTCCTCGCGGACGAGGCACGGTCGATGGCGAAGCACACCGGGCTCGAGGTGAAGATCTGGACCAAGGCCGACCTGGAGAAGGGCGGGTTCGGCGGCGTGCTCGGCGTCGGGCAGGGGAGCGTCAACCCGCCGCGCTTCATCGAGCTCACGTACGACGGCGGGCGCAAGGGCGACCCTCCGATCGCCATCACCGGCAAGGGCATCACGTTCGACTCCGGCGGCCTCTCCATCAAGGACGCCAAAGGCATGGAGTGGATGAAGGCCGACATGGGCGGTGCCGCCGCCATGCTCGCCGCCATGCGGTCGATCGCCCTGCTGAAGCCGAAGATCAACGTCATCGCGGCGATCCCCTCGAGCGAGAACCTCCCGAGCGGCTCGGCGCTCCGCCCGGGCGATGTCCTCACGCACCGCGGCGGCAAGACCTCCGAGGTCCTGAACACCGACGCCGAGGGCCGGCTGATCCTCGCCGATGCGCTCGCGTACCTGTCCGAGAAGGAGCCCCGCGTGATCATCGACGCCGCGACCCTCACCGGCGCCTGCATGATCGCCCTCGGCGACGAGATCTGGGGCGTCATGGGGAACGACCGACGCCTCATCCGGGACGTGATCGCCGCCGGCGACGCGGTCGGCGAGCCCGGGTGGGAGCTGCCGCTGTGGCGCCGATACCGCACGAAGATCGATTCCCCCGTCGCCGACGTGAAGAACATCGGCGACCGGTACGGCGGCGCCATCACGGCCGCGCTGTTCCTGTCCGAGTTCGTCGGCGACACGCCGTGGTGCCACCTCGACGTGGCCGGAACGGCGTTCTGGGAGAAGGCCGGCGACTACTGGCCGCGCGGCGCGACCGGCTCCCCCGCGCGGACGATCGTCCGCTACGTGCTCGACCGGGCGGCCGAGTCGAGCCGGGCCAGGTCGGCCTCGAAGCGGGTCGCATCCTCCAGGTCGGCCGCTGCTGCCGGCGAGAGCCGCACGGGCTCCAAGTCCTCGGCGAAGGCCAAGAGCGGGGCCAAGGCCAAGGGGGGCAGGTCGTCGGACCGGGAGACGCGAACCCGTTCGCGCGACCGCGCCGGCGCGCGCTGAGCCCGTCGCGTCGATGACGGACGAATCAGCGGACCGTCCCGTGGCCGGAGAGCGCCATGCCGAGCCGGCCGCCGACGAGGAGCGGGCGGCGAATCCGACGGCGGAGGAGCGGCGGACCGGCCCGGTGCTCGGCGTCTTCGCTCACCCGGACGACGCGGAGATCGGCGCAGGCGGCACCATGGCGAAGTGGGCCTCGCAGGGCCGCGACGTCCACCTGCTCATCCTCACCAACGGCAACAAGGGTTCCCAGGTCATCGGTCAGGACCCCGACGAGCTCGCCCGCACCCGCGCCTCCGAGACCGCCGCCGCCGGGCGAACGCTCGGCCTCAAGGACGTGCGCGTGCTCGAGACGCCCGACGGCGAGCTCGAGAACGTCCACGGCGTCCGGGCGGCCGTCGCCCGCCGCATCCGCGAGATTCGGCCGGTGGTCGTCCTGTCGTGCGACCCCACCACGTGGTTCGTGGGCAGCCGCTACATCAACCATGCCGACCACCGTGCGGCGGGCGCGATCGCGTGCGACTCCGTGTTCCCCGGCGCCGGCAACCCGCAGTTCTTCGAGGACCAGATCGCCGAGGGGCTCGAGCCGTGGGACGTGCCGGAGGTCTGGCTCTCGTGGTCGATGGAGCCGAACCACCACGAGGACATCACCGGGTTCCTCCGCGCCAAGCTCGACGCCCTCGCGGCGCACGAGAGCCAGGTGGAGGGCGACATGCTCGGCTTCTTCGAGGAGTGGCTGCCGCTCGAATCCGCCGAAGCAGGGAAGTCCATCGGCGTCGAGCACGCCGAGTCGTTCCGCCGTCTCGAGCTCCGTTAGCCGGACCGGCCGCCCGAATGCCCCTGCACGTCGCCGGCGGCGTAGTCGGCGGGCTTGCTGGCGATGGCGAGGTTGACCTCGCGGAAGTCCGTCAGCGGGTCGGGGAACCGCTCCCGGAACACCGCGCGGGCCCGTTCGAGGAACGACGCCCAGTCCTCGTCGCCGAGCATGTCGCGCAGGAACCGCCCCGACGCCGCCGTCGTCCGGCCGTCCACGTAGTCGTCGAGCGACATCTGGAACCGGTACTCGCGCACCTCCACGCGCACCGGGTGGAGGTCCGCGTCCCGGAGCGCCTCCTCCAGGCGGTGGCGGTCGTGGAACCGGTCCTCGTTCGGCATGGCCCGGGTCATCGCGTCCTGGAGCATCTCGTGGGTGGCCACGTCCTCGACCAGCTCGCGCCACGTCCGCTGGAACTCGTCCTCGGTCTCTCCCCACGTGCTCAGGGCGATCGTCCCGCCGGGCCGGGTCACCCGGATGAGGTCGAACAGGGCGGTGTCGAGGTGAGCGAAGAGGGAGAGGACGAACCCCCCGGTGACCACGTCGAACGTCCCGTCGTGGAACGGCAGGTCGATGGCCACGGCCGCCGCGACCGGGACGTCCGGCCGGGCCCGGCGGCCGACGCGCAGCATCTCGAGGGAGGGGTCGACACCCACGGCCTTGGCGCCGGCGGCCAGCGCGGCGGCCGCCACGACGCCGGTTCCCGTCCCGACGTCCAGCACCCGCTGTCCCGGCACCACGCCGGCCATCGCGACGAGGTCCGCTGCGATGGCGCCCGTCCGGCGGCCGTGGACGCGCTCGTAGGTCGCCGCCACCGTGTCGTACGTCCGCCAGTCGTTGGCGAGCGCCGCGGCATTGGCCGCGGTTGCATTGCCCGTGGAGGCCCCGGGTACAGTGGATGCTGCCCCGTTTCCCGTGCGAGGACGACGATGGAAAAGCCCAGACATGGCGGACACCTTATCGCGGAGGCACTGAAGAACGAGGGGGTTCGGTACCTGTTCACCCTTTCGGGCGGGCACATCGCCCCGATCTACGACGGTTGCGTTGATGTGGGGATCGAGGTGGTCGACTTCCGGCACGAGCAGGCCGCGACCCACGCGGCCGACGGGTGGGCCCGGGTCACGCTCGAACCCGGCATCGCCGCCGTCACCGCCGGACCCGGCCTGACAGACGCCGTCACCGGCATCGCGAACGCCTTCTACGCGAACTCCCCGATCCTCGTGCTCTCGGGCAAGAACCCGATCATGGAGTTCGAGATGGGCTCGCTGCAGGAGATGGACCAGGTGACGCTGGTTCGTTCCGTCACCAAGTGGGCGAAGACCTGCTACGACACCAGGTCCCTCGGCGATTTCACCACCACCGCGCTGCGCCAGGCGCTGGCGGGACGGTCAGGGCCGGCGTTCCTCGACGTGCCGCTCGACGTGCAGTTCAACTCGGCCCAGGGTGTGGAGGCCCCACGGATGTCGCGCACCACCGCCCGGCCGCTCGGCGATCCGGACTTCGTGGCCAGGGCCGCGGAGCTGCTGAACGGCGCCGAGCATCCCGTGGTCTTCGCCGGCAGCGGGGTCCGGTGGTCCGGCGCGCACGAGGCGCTGAAGGAGCTGGCCGACGCCACGAAGCTCCCGGTGTTCCTCAACTCGCTCGGGCGGGGTTCGCTCCCGCCGACGCACCCGTCGTACGCCGCGGCCGCGCGGAAGTTCGCGCTCCAGCAGTGCGACGTGCTGCTGACGCTCGGCGTGGACTGGGACTTCCGGCTGGGCTTCGGCCGCCGGAACGTCAACCCCGACGCGAAGGTGATCCAGGTCGACGTCGACGGCACCCACATCGGGCGGAACCGTCCGGTGGACGTCGGCATCGTCGGCGATCCCGGCAAGGTCATCGAACAGCTCCTGGCAGCCGGCGTGGGCCGCGCCGAGGAGCCGCAGTGGACGCAGCAGGTCCGGGAGGAGGAACAGCGCCTGCAGGCCAAGGCCAGGGAGGGCATGGAATCCGACGCCGTGCCGATCCACCCCCAGCGATTCGCCCGCGAGATCCGTGACTTCCTCGACCCCGACGCGATCGTTGTCGGCGACGGCGGCGACATCGTCGGGATCAGTGCGTCGATCATCCCGGCGAACGGCCCCGGCCAGTGGCTCGACCCGGGCCCGTTCGGATGCCTCGGCGTCGGGCCTTCCTTTGCGCTGGCCGCGCGCCTCGCCCGCCCCGACAAGCAGGTCGCCATCGTGTACGGCGACGGGTCGTTCGGCCTGAACGCCATGGAGTACGACACGGCGATCCGCAAGCGCCTGCCGTTCGTCGGCATCATCGGGAACGACGGCGCGTGGGGGCAGATCAAAGTGGCCCAGGAGGCGCTGTACGGGCCGGGCAACGCCCCCGCGAGCGAGCTCGGCGACTCGCCGTACGAACGGATGGTGGAGGGCCTGGGCGGCCACGGCGAGCGCGTCGAGAAGCCCAACGAGATCCGGCCGGCGCTCGAGCGGGCCTTCGACGCCGGCGTGGCCGCCTGCGTGAACGTCATCGTCGACCCGACACTGATGCAGCGCAGCTCGTATCTCGGCTGAGCCCCCCGCCGGGTGACGGATGCCCTCCCGCTCGGAGGTCGCGGCGGAGGCCCGCCCGGCTGTCCGTTCGTTGACGGAACGACGCCTCGTCGGTTTTGATCGGACGGATGCTCCGCGCCCCCGACCGATCCCCTCGCCGGCCCGCGCGCGCCCGCCATGGCCCGCGCCTCCGCTCCGCGCTCGCGGCGATCGCCGTGGTCGTGGCGTTCGCCTCGGCGGGCCTCCTCCCCGGTCCGGCCGCCACGGGCACCGCAGGCGCCGGCGGGTTCCGCGCCACGCCCACCGTCACCGCTGCCCGCCATCACATCAAGCACATCATCTGGATCACCAAGGAGAACCGGTCGTTCGACTCGATGTTCGGCCGGTTCCCCGGCGCGGCCGGCGCCACCACCGGGGCGGCCTGCGGAGCCGGAATCAAGCACACGCTGCCCCTGCTCCCCGAGCCGGACGAGGCGCCCGACATCCAGCACGACTTCATCGGCGGGCTGGTCTCGATCGACGACGGTCGCATGGATTGCTTCAACAAGCTGTACTCGAGCTCCCCGAACCACACGTGCCCGGACACGTGCCCGAGCTACCTGCAGTACCAGCGGCCGCCGAAGCTGCCGGCCCCGCCGGGCTTCGTCGGCATCCCGAACTACTGGCAGTACGCCTCGCACTTCCAGCTGGCCGACCACTTCTTCACGCCCATCTACGGCCCATCCGGCGTGGAGCACCTGTGGACGCTCGGCGGCTCGAGCGACCGGTTCGTCGACCACGAGAACGTCTCCCAGCAGGGCAACAAGCCCGGCCGGCAGTTCTGCGGCGACACGGGCAAGGGTGGTGAGAGCGATCTCTCGTTCAAGCCGGGCATCGCACCCGACGACCCGGACGTCCTGTCGGTCGAGGCGAACGACCCCCGTTCGGTCCGTCAGTTCTGGTACGAGCGCTCGCCGGCCTGCACGAGCGCGTCGTTCGTCTCGCTCCCGCATGAGCTGTCGCTGCACAAGCCGCACCCGATCCCGTGGAAGGAATACCTGGGCCTCAACGCGTACGTCCGGCCCGAGTACCAGATCCAGTACGACTACCAGCACTACGTCGGCACCTCGCATGTCGCCACGCCGCAGACGTTCCTGCACGACCTCAGCGCGGGAACCCTCCCCGCCGTGTCGTGGCTGACCCCGCCGCTCGGGGTCTCCGACCATCCGCCCGGGAGCATCTGCGGCGGGGAGAACTGGACCGTGAACATGGTCAACGCGGTGATGCGCAGCCGCTACTGGAGCAGCACCGTCGTGATCCTCACCTGGGACGACGACGGCGGGTTCTACGACCACGTCCCGCCGCCGCACCCGGACATCTACGGCCTGGGGCCGCGGGTCCCTGCCATCATCATGTCCCCCTGGGCGCGGTGGACCGTGAACCACCAGGTGCTGTCGTTCGACTCGGTGCTGAACTTCATCGAGCACTGGGCGGGCGTGGCGCCGCTTCCGCAGCAGCGGGTTCCCGACAGCCCGACCGACCAGGCCGACCCGGCCGCCAACGACCTGTTGGGGTCGAACGGCACGGTGCCGGCGTTCAACTTCTCGAAGACCCCGGCGCAGATGCTGACGCCCTTGGTCCTCAAGGCGAGGGACTGCTCGCGGCTGCCGGCGCAGTCGGGGAAGCCCGAGCCCATGATCACCTCGGAGCCCTCGTGAGCGGCCGGCCGGGGGTTCCCGTTCGAAGGCCGTAGGATCGGAAGCGGCATGCGAGCGGGCGACGACGAACGGTTCCGGATGCCGCGCAAGCCCCGGCGGGGGCTGTTCCGCCGCCGGGCGGGCGAGGTCCGGTCGGGAGACGTCGACGTCAAGGGGATGAAGGAGTTCGCCGCCTCCCGCGCCGGCGTCGAGGCGTACGTCGAGCCCCGCACCATGCAGCAGCCCATGTCGGTCGTGCTGGTCGCGCACGACGGCGAGTGGCTGCGATTCACGGTTCCCGACGAACGCTCGGTGCAGGGGCTGGGCGTCCCGATCTACGAGGCCGCCCGCGTCGGCTACCCGAAGAGGATGAAGGAGTACCGCCGGGACCGGCCGCCGGGGTCCGAGCCGACGCCTCCCTCCGGCCCCGGCCTCGACGACCTTCCTCCCCTCGACTGACCCCCGAATCCCTTGCCCTCGACCTGATGCCGACCTAGCATCTGCGTTCCCCCCAGCACCAGGAGGTGCCCGATGGCCCCACGGCGTGCAGTCCTCGTGTTCCCGATCGCCATCGCGGTCGTCGTCGCGTCCGCGCTGCCCGCGCTCGCGTCCGCGGGCGATCTCGATCCGACGTTCGGTCACGACGGGAAGGTCAGGGTGAGCAGCACCGACGGCGCGTCGGACGTCGCGATCCAGCCGGACGGGAAGACCGTGGCCGTCGGGGCGAGCCACGGCCACATCACGGTCATGCGGTTCGATCGCGACGGGACCCTCGATCACACGTTCTCGGGCGACGGCGTGGCCCACCTCACCACGGGCCAGGGACGCACCGACTTCGCCAACGCCGTCGCGATCCATCTGGGCAAGATCGTGGTGGTCGGCACCAGTGTCCGGCAGAGCGACTCCGGGTTCGCCACGGCGATCCTCAGGCTCGACTCCGACGGGACCCTCGATCATTCGTTCTCGGGCGACGGACGGCAGCTCCTCCGCGTGGGCTCGGAGAGCACCGGCGAGGACGTCGCCATCCAGGGCGACGGGAGGATCGTGGTGGCGGGGACCTCGGACGGCGAGTTCCTCGTCGTCCGGCGCCTGGCGAACGGCGCTCCCGACCCGAGCTTCTCGAACGACGGGTCGGACCGCACGGCGTTCGTCCAGGAGGCCGAGGCCCGAACCGTGGGCATCGACCCCACGAACGGACGCATCGTGGTCGGTGGGACGTTCGACTCCGGCACCGGCCCCCACGACCTCGTCCTCGCGGCGTACACGAAGTCGGGCGACCTCGACCACACCTTCAGCCAGGACGGGAAGATGATCCGCGTGACCTCGACCCGCGGCGGCCTCGCGGCCATCGCCATCCTGGCGAGTGGCCGGATCCTGGTCGCCGGCACCACCCGTTCGGGACAGGCGAAGGGGCAGTTCCTCGTCGAGAAGTACACGAGGACCGGTGCGTTCGACACCTCCTTCGGCGGCGGCGACGGCATCGTCCCGATCGGCTTCGTGACCGGCGGCCACCCCCGGGACGACCTCGCGTCCGGCATCGCCACGCAGTCGGACGGCAGGATCGTCGTGGCGGGGATGTCCGCCGGGCAGACGGACGAGTTCGCGGTTGCCCGGCTCAATGCGAACGGCGCCCTCGACAACGGGTTCCACGGCGGGGGGGTGCTGACCGCGTTCCCGGAGGACGCGGAGCCCACGGGCATCGCCGTCAACAACGGAACCCACAAGATCGTGGTGGTCGGCATCGAGTTCACCGGGATGCCGAGCATTCCCATCGACGCCGCGCTCGCGGCCCGATACCTCGGCGCCTGATCGCGCTTCCTGGTCCACCGCGATCGTCGGGAGGAGAATCGGGCGGATGCAGCAGGGTCCCTGGGCGAGCAAACGGGTCCGCCGCCGGACCGGGATGCACACCGTGCTCGCGCTCGTCCTGGTCGCCGTTGCGGCCGTGGCCACCTACCTCGCGGTCGTCGAGGTGCCGAAGTGGCTTCGCGGTCCCGATGCGGCGTCCACAGTGGCGCCCGGCCCCTCGGCCTCGACCATCGACCCGCTGCCGGGATGCCGGTCCCCGGGGTTCCCCGACTTCCAGTCGCTGGGCCAGGTCGTCTGGGTCACCTCCGGAACGGTCCGGCTCGTGGACCTCCCGACGTGCCGGCAGAAGGTGCTGGTGCCGACCGGCGCAGCGGGGCCGGTCCGGTTCAGCGCGGACGGGAGGTGGGTGGCGTACGGCGGACTGTCCTACGTCAGCTCGACCGGGGGCAAGCCGGTCGAGGTGCCCGGTGGGACCCGCGCCTGGGCCTGGTCGCCCCGCGGCGATCGGCTGGTGTTCGTCACGAAGAACGGCGGGGTGTCGGTGGCGCAGCCAGGCGGGAAGACCCAGGCCATCCTCACATCGAGCGCGGGCCGGGCCGGGCACGTCCTGTGGAGCCCCGACGGCGCCCTGGTCGCCGTCGACCTGCCCGGACGGATCGCCGTGGTGGACGCGCGCACGTTCGAGGCCCGCATCGTGTTCCAGACCTCCGGGCCGAGTCCGGAGGTGGCGGATTGGTCACCCGACTCCAAGTGGGTGCTGTTCTGGTCGCGGCCCCTGTCGAGGGAGGCGCGCAGGGAATCCGGCCGGGCCCTGAACACGGTTCCCGCGGCGGGCGGCGACTGGCGGAACGTGTGGGACTCCATGCTGCCCTATCGGGACTTCCTCAGCCCGTGCGGGCGTGACGTGGTGCTCTCGGGCGGGGGCCGGCCCCAGGTGAGCGAGGGCAAGCAGATCCTGCGGACGGGCCCGCCTGACTGGCGGTTCCACAACCTGACGAACGACTACTTCCGGTCGTGGGCCTGGCCGGCCTGTTCGCCGAACGCCCGCTGGCTGGCCGCGACGTCGACGGCGAACCGCGCGGAGTCGAAGTTCTCGAGCAGCATCCGGGCGCTCTGGATCATCCCGACCGGCCGCGGGAAGCGCACCAAGATCGAACCCCCCGGCGTCGGCGCGTACGAGACGCCCCGGTGGGCTCGGGACGGGCGAACGGTGCTCGTGGTGTTCCGGGCCAGGAACGACTGGACCGAGCCCGGCACGCTCGCCCTGGTTGAGATCGACCCGGCCACCGGGCGGCGCCTGCAGGTGGCCGACCTCGGCATCGCCGTTGGCTCCGCGCCGGGCCCGGGCGGCCATCAGCAGTGGAGCGACGTCACCGACTGGTACCGCCCGCCGCAGGGTTCCGGGCCCGCCCCCACGACGTCTTCTCCGGCTCCGACGGCGTCCGCGCACGCCCCGACGCGGTCCGCGCGAGCCCCGGCCTCGCCCTCGTAGGCGGGAGGCGGGAGGCGGAGGCTTCCCGGCCGCCGCCTCACGCCGGCGACCCGCCCCGCCGGCGCGCCGAGACCAGGAACCGCTCCCGGTCGACGATCGTCCGCCAGTGCCGTCCCCGGGCGACGACGCCGGCCTCGTCTTCGACGGTCACTCCGAACTCGAGCGTCCGACCGTCGACGGACGTGAGCGTCGCCGCGGCGGTGACCACCCGGCCGGGGACCGTGGGCGCGACGTGGTCGAGCTCAACCCGCGTCCCGACCGACGTGTTGCCCTCCGGGAGCCGCCCGGCGACGGCGGCGCAGGCCGCCGCCTCGGCGAGCGCCACCACCGACGGTGTGCCGAGGACGTCGAGGTCGCCCGACCCGAGCCACCGCGCGGTGCGGCCCTCGTCGACCTCGACGGCGACCCGGCCGGTGAGTCCCGGCGTCAGGTCCCAGCGTTCCTCGTCGCCCATGGTCCGCTCCCCGGTTCCACCGGCGACGGCGACCGCCGCCGGTACGCTTGGTGGCCGATATGGCCGACGCGCAGCTTGCCACGAGCGACCGGAGCGGGCGCTGAGGGGCCCCGCGGGCGTCCTCGCCCTGGTCCTCGCCGAGACGGTCGCCGGCGGCATCTGCCTGCTCTTCTGCTCCCCGTTGTGGAACGAGGTCCGGCGGGGGTTCTTCAAGCTCACGGGAATCGTGCTGGCCGTGCTCGCGCTCTCGGCGTGGGGGGCGATCGCCGCGGCCCGGCGGCCGCTGTCGACCGCGGGCGACTGGTCGTGGTGGGTGGCGCTCGCGCTGCTGGCGGCGACGGTGATCTGGGTCGTGCTCATGTACGCGCGGCTCGACCGGCCCGCCCGGGTGATCGGCCTGCTCACGGTGCCGCTCTCGGTGGCGTGGCTGTTCGCGCTGGCGGGGACCTCCGACCGGGCCCAAGCCGTGGCCTTCTTCCAGCTGCTGGCCGGCGCGGCCTTCATGGGGGCCGTCATGGACGGGCTGCTCCTCGGCCACTGGTACCTCACCGACCGCCGCCTGACCCGCAGACCGATCAACCGGTTCACGGTGGCGCTGCTCGTCGCCGTGGCGCTGGAGGCGGTCGCCGTGCTCGTCAGCGGGTTCGGGGGCGGCGGCACATCGCGCGCGCTGAGCCCGCTGTTCACCGCGGCCGGCGTGGCATCGTACGTGGCGATCGGCATGGTCGCCGTGACCGGCCTGATCGCCGTCATGATCCGGGCAACGTTGAAGGGCGAACGACCGAGTGCCGTGCAGGCGGCGACCGGCTTCTTCTACCTCGCCGTGATCACCGCGTTCACCGCGGAGCTCGCGGCCAAGATCCGGTTCCTGCCGTGACCGCGTCCCCGGTGCTGGCCGCGCTGGAGCCGGTCGCCATCCTGATCGCGGCCGGCGTCGTCGGGCAGGTGGGGACGTGGCGCGAGGTCAGGGCGGGGCGGGTCTCGATCTGGATCGGCATGGGCGTCACGATGGGCGCCCTCGGACTGTTCTCGCTGTTCACGGGCGAGATCCACCTGACTCCGAAGGTCGACATCCCGCCCTCTGTTGCCGTCGGCCTGGGGTCCGGGCTGCTGCTGTACCTGGCCACCCGGGTGTTCGTGGCGATCGCGTCGGCGTGGGAGATGTTCCGCCGCCAGACGGTCGCGATCTACGGGAACCGCGACCAGGTCTCGCTCCCCGTGGCGCTCGGCGTCGCCGTCGGGCTGTCGGTGCCCGGCGAGGAGCTGTTCTGGCGGGGGCTGGTGGGCGGCCGGTTCGGGGACGTGGTCGGGTCCGCGGTGGTCGGCGCCGCGATCGCGCTCGCCGGGTACGTGGCGGTGTGCGGGTTCAGCTGGAACCTGGCAGTCGTGGCCGGCGCGCTCGTCGGGGGCGGCCTGTGGTCCGTGCTGTTCGTGTGGACGGGCGGCGTGCTCTCGCCCATCTGCTCGCACGCCGTGTTCACCGGCCTGATGATCCTCGCGCCGCCGCCGGCGGCGACCGAGAACGCCATCGACCTGACGCCGAAGCCGAGACCGCGGGGGCGCGGGTGAACCGGCGACCGTCGACGGTCCGAGCGTGAAGCCGATCCCGCCGCAGGTCGACGCCGTGCTCGATCACGGGTCCCTGGCGTACCTGGCCGTCGGGACCCGGGCCGGCCCGCACGTGACGCCGGTCGTCTACGCGATGTTCGCCTCTCGCATGTGGGTGACCACGGCCCGCAGGACGGTGAAGGGCGGGGTGTGGCGGATCCGGCCCCGGGTCGCCGGGCTGGTCCGCGCCGGGGATCACTCGGTGTCGTTCGTCGGGAGCGTCCGGCTCCACGACCTCCTCGACCCGTCCACCTGGATGACGACGGCGATCGAGCTGCCCACCGTGGCGGCCGCGTCGCTGGTGTTCACGAAGCGGAACGCCCCCTTCTTCGGCGGCTATGCGGTGGACGCCCGACGCGTGCCGTTGTCGTGGACCCCGCCCGGCCGCGTGTTCGCCGAGCTGACGATCGATGCCGCCGCGCGCATCGAGGACTGGGGCGAACCTCCGGTCACGTGGGGCGTGATGGGGGAGGCGGTCCACTCGCACGGCTCGTTCCGTCCGGGCCGGGCGGCCCGATCCCCCCTGCAGCTCGTGCCGGACGCCGTGTCCGAAAGGATCGAGCACGGGGGCCAGGCCGTCCTGGCCATCGATGGCGGCGACGGCCCGGTGGTGCTGCCGGTCCTGTTCGTCGTGGAGCGCGGCGTGCTGTACGCGGCCGCGGACGCGCGCTCCCTCGCTCTGGCCGAGACGGGGCCCGAGGCGCCGGTCGGCCTGGCCGTCGACCACGCATCCCGGTGGCGGGCCGCCGACATGACCGGCGTGCTGGTCCGAGGAACGGGCTCGATCCACGTCCTGTCGCGACTCCGGTCGGGCCGGAGGTCCGCGGAGCGCCTGGTCGAGCGGGCCGGCGCCCTCCCGGACGGCATGGCGCTCGTCCGGATCCGTCCACGCCGCCTCGTATGGTGGAGGGGCTGGACCAGCGATACCGTGACCCTCGATTCGAGGGGTCGCGTTTCAGGTGGAGGCAGTCGGGAACCGATATGGGGCACGTGAGCATCGACATGGAGATCGAGGCCACCCCCGAAGAGGTGTGGACCGTCGTGTGCGACCCCCGGAACCTGCCTCGCTGGGACCGCCACATCTCGTCGGTGCACGGGGTGCCGGACGACGGCCTGACGACGGGCGACCACTACACGACCGAGCTGCGCATGTTCGGCGTCAGGGGAACCGTCGAGGCGGAGGTCCTCGAGATGGACCCGCCCAAGCGCTCGCGGATCAGGCTTCGCGGCCTCCTCGACGCCACGGTCAACACCAGCGTAAGCCCGCTCTCGGGGGGCAGGCGCTCGCTCCTCGAGCACGATGTCGAGTACCACTTCCGGGGCGGGGGACTGGCGGCGTTCGCCACCCAGGGGCTCGAGCTGACCGGCGGGCCCGGCGTGGTGCTCCGCCGGGGCGTCATGGCGCAGAAGCGCCAGATCGAGGAGATGGTCCGCCGCCGCCGGCCCGGCTAGTCCTTCTCGTCGTCGTCGCGACGGAACCGGAACGCACGTCCGGGCCGGCCGATGAAGTACCCGACCACCCCGCCGATCACCGCGCACGCCAGCATCACCCAGATCAGCCCGATCCGCCGCGTCAGGAACACGAAGCTCACGGGCACCTGGTGGGCGTTCCACACGATGAACAGCAGCAGGATCGTGATGAGGACCAGCAGGACGATCGTCTTGGCGGCGCGCGTCTGCCGGTGATGCTGCAGCTGGCGCATCCGCTCCTGGTCGTCGCGGTGGCGAGGGTCCTCCGGGTCGCCGCCCTCCCGGTGCTCCCTGCGCACGGGTTCCTCCTCCGGTCGCCTGGGCCGGATTCTCGCACAGCACCCGGTGCGCCTTGTCCGGGAGGCGCGCCGCGGGGTTGAATGCGAGGCTCATGACCGATCCGACCGACTCGCCCAGTCTGCCGGACGCCGTGGCCAGGTCACCAGGGGACCGGCTGCGCGAGGCGGGACTGCTCACCGGGGCCGCGCTCCTCGTCGAGTTCGCGTCCTCCACCGGGCGCGGCCATCGGGCCGACGTTGCGGTGTTCCGCGCGGTCAACCGGGGGCACGGGCCGGCGGCCGACGCGTTCTTCGGGCGGCTGACGGAGCTCGGGTCGATCACCGGGTCGGCCTCGGCGGCGGTCGCACTCGCCGTGGGCGGCCGGCGCAGGGCCGCGATGCTGGGCGCCGGGGCCGCGGGTTCGATGTGGCTGGTGGGGCAGGGGCTGAAGAAGCTCTACGACCGGATGCGGCCCTACGATCGGCTGCCCGATCTGGTCCGGCTGCTCATCGGCCGTCCGCCGGGGACGTCGTGGCCGAGCTCCCACCCGGCGGTCATCCTGGCGTTCCTCACGGTCGCCGGCCAGGAGCTGGGGTTGTCCCGCATCGAACGGACCGCGGTGAACACCCTCGCCGGGCTGGTGGCCGTCTCCCGGGTCTACCTGGGCGTGCACTACCCGTCGGACGTCGTGGCCGGCCTGCTGCTCGGGCGGGCCGTCGGCCAGACCTGGCTCGCGGCGGCCGGGTCGTCGGCCACGGACGAACCGGCCGGCGGTCCGGCCCCCGCCGGCCGGTAGACTCGGCCCCCGGATGACCTCCCTCCTCGCCTCCGTCAGTTGGCCCGTGCTCGACCGGATCCACTTCGGGAGCAAGCTCGCGCTGTCCCCGCACGGGCTGGGCATCGCGCTGGGATTCCTGCTGGGGTCGGTGTGGGTCCTCAAGGACTGCCCCCGCCGGGGCATCCGCGAGGAGCACATGTCCTCGATGCTGTTCTGGGCCCTGATCGGGACCATCGTCGGGGCACGGCTGTTCTACGTCATCGCGCACTACTCCGAGTTCAACGGCATCGGGGACATGCTGGCCATCTACAAGGGCGGCATCTCGCTGCTGGGCGGGATCGCGGGTGCGGTGGGGTTCGCCTATCCCGTCATGCGGCGCCACCGCTACCGGTTCTTCCAGGTGATGGACAACGCGGCGGTCGGGCTGGCACTGGGGGTGTTCGTCGGCCGGATCGGGGACCTCATCATCGGCGACCACCTCGGCAAGCCGACCGACGTGCCGTGGGCGTTCCGGTACGGAGGGGGGAACCTCTCGGCCTTCGACTGCACCAGCCGGCCCGGGGTGTGCACCGAGACGCTCCTGCAGGGCTCGCACACGCTCACGATCACGAAGACGGGCGCGACCCTGGTCGGTCCCAACGGCGAGATGCTGGGGCACGGCGTGGGAGTCCATCAGACCGCGATGTACGACTTCGTGAGCGCCGCGCTGCTGCTGCTGTTCCTCCTGATCGTGATGAACCGCAAGCCGCGCCGCGAGGGAGTGATGATCATGACGTGGGCGATCTGGTACGGGAGCGTGCGGATCGTCACGGACTTCCTGCGGGTCGACAAGCGGTTCTTCGGGCTGACCGGCAGCCAGTGGACCTCGATCGCGGTGGTGACGGCGTCGGTCGTGACGCTGATTCTGTGGGCGATCCGTCCGAGGCCCGGTCCGAAGCCGCTCGCCGTGGCCGCGTCATCGGCGGCGGGACCCGACGGGCCGACCACGCACTTCGATCCCCCGCGCGAACCGGGGAGCGGGCCGTGAGCCGCAGGGCCGCGCTCTGGGTGGTCCTGGCGCTGGTCGCGGCCACCGTGGGGGTGGTCGCCCTGGCCGCGGCCACCCACTCCTACGTGCCGCTGTTCATCTGCTGGATCTTCCAGGCGCCGATCCCGTGGATCGCGGCGAGGTCCGTCAAGGGCCGTCCGGCGAACTGACGCTCCGCAGACCGTCGGAATCGCTAGTGCTGGTGGCCGGCGGGCCCTTGGGCGTGCGACGAGTGATCGTGCCCTGCGTGCGACGAGTGATCGTGCCCTGCGTGCGCGGCGTGGTCGTGGCCGGCGTGGCCGTTGCCGTGGCCGTTCCCGCCACCCGAGCCCGGCGCGACCATCAGGTTGAGGGGCTTGCCCACCACGGTCCTGAGGCTCTTGGCGAGCTGCCGTGCCGCGTCGCGGAGCGCCCGCCCGGCCGGTGAGTCGGGATCGGCCACCACGATCGGCCTCCCCTCGTCGCCGCCCCTGCGGAGCGGCGGGTACAGCGGGACCTGCCCGAGGAGCGGAACGCCGAGCGTTTCCGCGGCCTCCTGCCCGCCACCCTCACCGAAGATCGGCTCGCGCTCGCCGCAGTGCGGGCACTCGAACCACGACATGTTCTCGATCACGCCGACGACGCGCTGGCGGACCTGCGCGGCCATCTTCCCCGCGCGCTCGGCTACGCGGCGGGCGGCCTCCTGCGGCGTGGTCACGACGAGCATCGACGCCCCCGGCAGGAACGAGGCCATCGACAGCGAGACGTCGCCGGTGCCAGGCGGCAGGTCGCACAGCAGGAAGTCGAGCTCGCCCCAGTAGACGTCGCCGAGGAACTGCTGCACCGCCTTGTGCAGCATGGGCCCCCGCCAGATCACCGGTTGGTCCTCGGGGACGAAGAACCCCATCGAGATCACCCGCACGCCGTACGCCTCGAGGGGCAGGATCATATTGTTGAACCCAACCGGCTGGCCGGACACACCGATCATCCGGGGGACGCTGAACCCCCAGACGTCCGCATCGAGCACGCCGACGCGGTGTCCCTCTGCCGCGAGGGCCGCGGCCAGGTTCACCGTGACGGAGGACTTCCCGACGCCGCCCTTGCCGGACGCGACGGCCACCACCTGGGTCTTCCCGTCGGTGAAGAACGTCTGCTGCTGCTGTCCGCCCCGGAGCGACGACACGAGCTCCTGGCGCTGGTCGCCGGTCATCTCGCCGAGCAGGACCTGGACGTGGCGGATTCCCTCGAGCGGCGCGAGCGCGGCGCGGACGTCGCTGTCGATGCGGTCCTTGAGCGGGCAGCCCGCCACGGTGAGCAGGATCTGCACGGTCACGGTGCCGTCGTCCACGCGGACGGCCTGGAGCATGCCGAGGTCCTCGATCGGCTTGCCGATCTCGGGGTCGTTGACCTGCCGGAGCGCCTGGCGGACCTGTTCCTCGGTGACCATTCGAACGAAGCTCCTCGGTGGGTGGGCGCGGATTATCCTGATTCGAACCGTGCGAAGCGTGCGAAGTTCGACCTCGATGATACGACCGCCCGATCCCCTGGCGGCCTGAGTGGCCGGCGACCGCTCGCTCGAGATCCACAAGGCGCTCGCCGACGACACGCGGTTCCGGTTGTACCGATACCTCGGGCTCTCCGGCCGGGCGGTCTCCGTTCGGGAGCTGGCCCGGCGGCTCTCCCTGCATCCGAACACGCTCCGTCCCCACCTCCGCCGACTCGAGGAGGCGGGGCTGGTCGCGAGGGAGATCCGGCGGGGGTCGACCGTCGGCCGGCCCCAGACGCTGTACACGGCGATCGAGGCGCCCCCGACGGCCGGGAGGGACTACCGCCTCCTGGCCGAGATCCTGGCGCCGCTCGTGTCCGGTAAACGGGGATCGGAGCGGGCCCGGGCCCTGGCGGAGGAGTGGGGCCGGTACCTGGTGATCCGGTCCGGGCCCCGCCCGGGGGTCCGGCTGGCGGCCGCCCGGAACCTCGCGCTGCTCCAGGAGGCGCTGGCGGCCGCCGGGTTCGACCCCCGGTTCCGGCGGCGGGGCCGGGCGTCGGTCGAGGTGGCCCTGCGCGACTGCCCGTTCCGCGACCTGGTGGAGGACCACCGGGATCTGGCCTGCTCCGTCCACCGCGGCCTGATCGAGGGCATGCTGTCGAGCCTCCAGCCGGCGTTCGCGCTTCGCGAGTTCCACCCCCTGGCCGAGCGCTCGATCTGCCGGCTGACGGCGGTCGCCGCCGAGCCCCAGCGTCCCGGCCGACCGGCCTGACGGCGTCCCGGCGCCGGAATCCGACCTTCGGTCCCGCCCTCGGGCGAATGCCAGCCCAATCTCCGCCATCCGGCGTGTTCAGTCCCCCCCGGAGGGGGTCGATAACCGGATCGAAGATGGAAGCGAGCATGGTTCCGACCACCCCGGGCGTCGCCATGCCCGGAACCGTCCACGACGTGGGCATGCTGTTGTTCGAGCTCCGTCGCGAGATGCGCCCGGGCTCGCGGATCACGCCGGAGGTCGCCGAGATGGTGGTGAACCGGTGTGTGATCGCCGCGCTCGAGGTGCTGACGGCGGCGAGGGCCGAGGTGACGGTCACCGGCACCGAGGTTCGTCCGGTGGTCGAGGCCCGCTTCGACGGCGAGCACGCGCCCCTGCGGGCGGCGCACTCGGCGTGCGAGGTGCTCGCGGCGGTGCGGCGCGTCCAGCGCGCGGCGGAGAACGAGTTCCAGGTGGTCGGGGCGATCACCGCGGGCCTGGCCGGGGCGGGACCCGGCGGGGTCGCGATGACCGTCGGCGGACCGGACGTGTTGCTCCACCGGCTGCGCGAGACCGCGGCGCCCGGGCAGATCCTGATGTCCGAGGGCGCCCGCCTGGCCTGCGAGGGCCTGGTGGAGACGCTGCCGCTGCGAACGGAGGAGGACGGCGGGGTCCAGGCGCATCTGCTGCGCCGGATCCGACCGCCGAGGGCGGAGTTCCCGCCCGCGAATCGAGAGGAACGCCAGCCGGTCGAGTAGCCCCGGTATGGAGCTCAGCAGGGTTGCAAGGGACCGGGCGGCCGGTCCGCCCGCGGCAGGGAGGTTGCGATGAACGAGGTCGACATGACGGCGCCCGCCGAGGCGCGCGAGCGGACGGAGCTGTCGAGCTGGCTCCGCGCGCTCGTCGAGTCCGGCGGCTCCGATCTGCACATCAAGGTCGACTCGCCGCCCAAGCTCCGGGTGCGCGGCCGGCTCCGCCGCCTCGAGCACGCGCCGCTCACGGTGCAGGACACCGAGGCCCTCGTGGACGCGATCGTTCCGGCCAACCGGCGGGAGCGGTTCGACGAGCGGGGCGAGATCGACTTCGCCTACTCGATGCCAGGCGTCGGACGGTTCCGGGTGAACGCGTTCCGGCAGCGGGGATCGTGCAGCATCGTGATGCGGCAGCTCCGGATCGGCGGCCCCCAGATCGCCGAGATCGGCCTCCCCCCCATCGTCCAGGGCCTGGCGGAGGAGCCCCGGGGCCTGGTGCTGGTCACGGGCCCGACCGGATCGGGGAAGACCACCACGCTCGCCTCGATGATCGAGCACATCAACCGAACCCGTCCGGTCCACATCGTCACGATCGAGGACCCCATCGAGGTGCTCCACCCGGACAAGGAGGCCTCGGTGAACCAGCGCGAGGTCGGCCAGGACACCGAGACGTTCCTCACGGCCATCCGCGCAGCGCTCCGCCAGGACCCCGACGTCATCCTCATCGGCGAGATGCGCGACACCGAGACGGTCCGCGCGGCGCTCCAGGCGGCGGAGACGGGGCACCTGGTGCTGTCGACGCTCCACACCGTCGACGCGACCGAGACCGTGAACCGCGTCGTCGACTTCTTCCCCGCGGAACAGCACCACCAGGTGCGGGTGACCCTGGCAGGCGCGCTACGGGGCATCATCAGCCAGCGGCTGGTGCCCTCCACCGATGGAGGTCAGACGCCGGCCATCGAGGTCCTGGTGAACACCGGCCGCATCGCGGAGCGGATCGTCGAGGCCGGGGCGACCTCCGAGATCCCCGAGGTCATCGCCCAGGGCGCGTACTACGGCATGCAGTCGTTCGACCAGCACCTGCTGGCGCTGGTGCGGGACGGAGCCGTCACGCTGGAGGACGCCCTGGGTGTCGCCTCCGAGCCGCACGACTTCCAGCTCATGCTCCAGCAGGCCGGCGTGACGCCGGCGGCCTAGCGGCTCCGGGTCGCTACGAGGCCGAAGCCGGTGCCGGCGGCTCGGGTGGCGCGGCCGGCAGACCGGCGGCCGGCTCGGGGGCCGGCTGGAACTCGCCCTTCCCACGTGGCCCGGCGCCGTTGCCGTTGCCGAACGCCTTGAACATCCCACCCAGTCCGGACAGCAGCTCGGACACCTCGAGAGGCACGACGAACTTCGTGGATGGGGACGACCCGATCTGCTTCAGGGCCTCGAGGTACTGGAGGCTCATGGTGTTGGCGTCGACCCCCCGGGCCACGTCGAAGATCTTCGACAGGGCGAG
>DATBHM010000156.1:0-2807 GCA_036557505.1 Actinomycetota bacterium
ACGCTGCTCGATGCGTACGGGGCCGACGCCGTGCGGTGGTTCATGCTGGCCGGAGGGTCCCCGTGGGCCGCGCGCCGGGCGTCCGAGGATGCGATCTCGGACGTCGTGCGGCAGTTCCTGCTCACGCTCTGGAACGTCTACGCGTTCTTCGTGACCTACGCCAACGCGGACGGGTTCGACCCGGACGCCGGTGAGCGGGTGCCGGTGGCCGACCGGCCACCGCTCGACCGGTGGCTGTTGTCCCGCCTGCACCGTCTCTGCGCGGACGCCCGGCGCCGGATGGACGCGTTCGACGCCACCGGGGCAGCGCGCGAGCTGGCGGGGTTCGTCGACGACCTGTCGAACTGGTACGTCCGACGGGCCCGGCGCCGGTTCTGGTCGAGCGAACGCAGCTCGGACCCGCGATCGGCGACGCGATCGTCCGCCGACAAGGCGGCGGCCCACCAGACGCTGCACGAAGCCCTGGTCACCGTGGCGGCGCTGCTCGCCCCGTTCACGCCGTTTCTGACCGAGGAGATCTGGAGGAACCTGGCGGCCGGCCGGCGCGGCCGGCCGGACTCGGTGCACCTGGCCGACTACCCGTCCGCCGACCCGTCCCTCGTGGACGGGGGGCTCGAGTCGGCGATGACAGCCGCCCGGACGATCGTGACGCTGGGGCGGACGGTCCGGTCGGACACCAAGGTGAAGGTCCGCCAGCCACTCCGCCGCGCGGTGGTGCACTTCGCCGGCGACCGGGAGGCGCTGCGGCCGCTGCTGCCGCTCGTCGTGGACGAGCTCAACGTCAAGACCGTCGAGTTCGCGGAGTCGGCCCAGCAGCTGGCCGGGTGGCGGGCCCGGCCGAACTTCCGCGCGTTGGGCCCCCGCCTCGGGCCCCGGGTGAAGTCACTGGCGGCCGAGCTGGCGGGCGACGACGGATCCGTGGCCGCGCGGCTGGCCGCGGGCGAGACGGCATCGGTCGTGGTCGACGGCGAACCCGTGGAGCTGGACCCCGCGGACGTGGAGCTGTCGCAGGACGTCCGGGAGGGCTGGGGGGTCGCCGCGGAGGGCGGGATGACGGTCGCCCTCGACCTCGAGCTGGACGACGCGTTGCGCCGGGAGGGCCTGGCCCGGGAACTGGTCCGGGTGGTCCAGGACGCCCGGAAGGGAGCTGGGCTCGACGTGAGCGACCGCATCGAGCTGTGGGTCGACGGGCCGGAGGAGGTCCGGGCCGCCCTGGCCGATCACGGGGACGTCGTCGCGCAGGAGACGCTGGCGACCTCGATCCTCACCGGTGGGATCGACGCGTCCGGCGTCCACACGGCCGACGCGTCGATCGAGGGCGGCCGCGTGGTCGTCGCCCTCCGCCGGACCGAGGCCCGGGCGGCGTCCGGCTAGTCCTCGCCCCAGAAGAGCTCCCGGAGCGAGGCGTCCTCCCGGGGCCCCGACGTCGCGTCGTCTCCGCCCGTGGACGCCGGCGTGCGCTCGGCGGACGGAGCGACGGCATCGCTCGACCCGGTCCCGGTCGTCCCGGTGGCGGGGCGCCCGCGGACGCCGGCCGAACCCTCGATCGGCGTGGAGAGCTCCGGGGGCTGCTGCGGAAGGTCGGGCAGCCCGGGGCCCGCGGCGGCTCCGGAGGCTGCGGTCGACGGGCCGGCGTCCTCGTCGAGGATCACGGTGGGCTCGTCCACCTCCCGCGTCGCCGTCGCCGTCGCCACCGCCGCGCCGCCGGCGACGGACACGGCGCCCGGCCCCCCCGAACCCGATGCCGCCGACGGCGGGGGGCCCGACCCACCGGTGGCGCCCGCCCCGCCCGACGATCCACCGGACGGGTCCTGGGACCCGGGGTCGCCGGCCTCGTCGGCCGGCGATCCGGACGCGGAGGTGTCCGAAGCCGACGTCGCGCCGGAGCTCGCGGCGGCGGCCGTCCCGGCGGACTCGCGGCTCGCCGCGACCATGCCCTTCACACCCTCGGCGTGGCCCTGGACCAGCGCGGCCAGCCGCTGCAGGAACTCCCGTTCCTTGGCGAGGAACGCGCCCACCCCGACGCCGGCGCCGGCCGCGGCGGCGGCCGGAGCGGCGGTGCTGCGGGCCTCCGCGTCGCGGATCGTGGCCGTAGCCCGCTGGTTCGCCTCGCGGACGATCGCGTCCGCGCGCTCCCGGGCCTGCCGGAGGAGCTCCTCGGCCTCGCGGTTGGCCGCCGTCGCGTCGCCGGCGCTCGCGACGCGGACGGTGGGGAGGCTCCCCGCCCGTTCCGCCGCGGAACGGCGCTCGTCGATCAGCAGGGTCAGCTCCTCGGTCACGCGGTCGAGGAAGTCGTCGACCTCCTGCTCGTCGTACCCGCGCAGCGCGCGCCGGAACTGGACCTGTTGCACGTCGACCGGGGTGAGCCTGCCGGAGCCGCCCGCGGTGCCCTCGTCCTTCTTCCTGGCCATATCGGGTCCTTCCGCCGCCCGTCGGGAGATCCGGGACAGGATAGCGACGGAGCCCCCCACCGGCACCCCGCGCGCTCGGACGGGTCCGTCAGAAGCAGCCGATGACCCGCTGGATCACACCGATCCCGATGAACACCAGGATCGGGGAGAAGTCGATGGCCATCGCTCCGGCCCGGGCGGGGGGGATCAGGTTCCGCAGCGGGCGGAGGATCGGGTCCGTCAACTCGAACAGGATGCTCACGAGCCGCGCCCCCGCGCCGGACCTCGGCATCGGGAACCACGACAGCAGGATGCGGACCAGCAGGATCAGCCAGTAGATCTGGAGCGCCGCGCACAGGATGCGAAGGGGGGCCGACAGTCCGAGGGCGGCACAGCGGTGGATGGGAAACAGCGCCG
>DATBHM010000157.1:0-13050 GCA_036557505.1 Actinomycetota bacterium
GGGCGGGCGGCCCCCGGGGTACCCCTCGAGCGAACCGCTACGCGGCGGTGCCGTGGACCAGCAGCTCGGTCAGGTCCACGAAGTGCGGCTCGCCGCGGTTCGACAGCATGGTGAACCGCACGAACAGCACGTTGTGCGAGCCGGCGGACGGGGTCACCGTGGTGAAGCCGCCGAGCGGGACCCCCGCCGCGTGGTTCACCGCCGTGACGAACCCGCCGGACGCCGTCTTCGTCTCGATCCTGAACCCCTTCACGGCCGCGGACGAAGGATCGCCGCAGACCGGGTCGGGATCGAGCGCGAAGTTCGTGATGTTCACGGCGTGCGGAAGCCGGACCGTGATCTGCCGGGGGGTCGGGAGCGCGCTGCCCCACCCGCTCACGGTGTCGAGGTCGAACGCCCCGATCGGGCCGCACCCGGCCGCGCTGAAGTCCGGTGGGTCGACGGACTGGATCGTCGCCCCGCCCGAGAGCGCGGCCCAGTCGCGGTTCACGTCCACCTCGCCCAGGTTCACCGTGGCCGCGTTGACATTCACCGTCACGGTCGGGTCGTAGCCGAGGACCTCCAGCGTGTAGCCGGAGTGCCGGGGGACGTTCGGGATCGAGAACGAGCCGTCACCGGCCGTGACGTCCACGAGGTTGTCCGGGGACGTCTGCTTGCTGTTGGTGAGGTGGTCGACGATCCCGACCGTGGCGCCGGCGATCGGGTTGTGCGTCACGGCGTCGGTGATGACGCCCTGGATGGTCCCGCAGTTGGCCGGGTTGCCGCAGCCCGGGGGCGTCGCGAAGTTCTGCGTCGGCGTGACGTCGTTGGCGCCGTCGACGTGGGCGAAGAACCCCATGCCCCGGTTGGCGAACACGCTCCACAGGAGGGTGCGGTCGTGCCCGCCGGCCACCACCTGGTCGGCCTGGAGGATCGCGTTGCGCTCGTCGAGCATGCTCGGGTCCGGCGGTGAGAGCTCCATGGCCCGCGTGACGATGGACTCGGCCCGCTTGATGCCGTTCGCGGCGCCCATCGAAGCGATCAGGCGCTGGCGGATCTGCCAGAGCGTCTGACCCCAGATCTCACCGTCGGCGTGGACCTCCGGGAACGTCCCGAACTGGCCCAGGGCGATGTGCCCCATGTCGCCGAGGGTGTAGCCGCCGCCGCCGGCCGTGCCGGCGCCCTTGCAGAGCGGTTTGGAGGGGCCGACCGGGCAGTCCATCCCCTCGGTCCGGATGGGCTTCGTGGACCCGCCTCCGGTGAAGAACCCGACCTGGACGTCGCCCACCTTCGAGGTGTCCTTCACGAACCCCTGCTTGGCCAGGAAGTCCATCGCGTACCAGTCGCTCCAGGCCTCGCCCATGGCGCCCGACTCGAACGCGTTGAGCGCCGGGACGCCCCGGGGGTCGGTGATCATCCGGTTCGACAGGCCGTGGGTGTACTCGTGGTAGACGATCGAGGCGTCGTCCCCGCCGTCGGAGTCCGGGTTGTTGGCGGACAGCGTGTTCGCCTCGAACAGGTACATCTGCATGGTCGGGGCGTGACCGTCCGGCGGCGTGGACATGTTGGCGTTGGCCTGGTGGTTGATGTCGGGGAGCCCGTGCGCCGTGTTGGCGCCGTCGTCCACGTTGGCCTGCACGGCGTCGTTGCCCTTCCCGTGGCCGGACTTGTTGACCAACTGGAAGTTGCCGGCCGCCTCGGTGAACCCGATCGGCGGGGCCTGCAGGTGGTTGTGGTAGTTGTTCAGATAGAAGTACACCTGCGTCGCGTCCTGGCGGATGTTCTGCTTCCAGGACCCGGCCTGGTTGCTGTTCCAGGTGCAGGGGAACTTGGCGTTGCAGTTCCGCGATGGGGTCGAGGTGTTGGCCTGCACGTGGTAGTTCCACGACCGGCCGCTCGACGCCGGGATCTCGTCGCCGTTCGGGAACGCGCCGGGCTTGGGGTGGTTGTCGTCGTTCACGTCGGCGAACACGTGCGCGTTGTTGCCGAACAGCCGCTTGCCGTCCTTGACCGGGAACGTGTGGCTGGCCTGCTTGCCGACGCCCGGCGGAAGGAGCGAGGAGTCCATGTACTGCCACGCCAGGCCGTGGCCGGTCACGTCGGCGTACTGGACCTGGTTGGTCCGCCACAGGACGGCGCCCGTGGAGGCGTCCACGACCGACAGGTCGCGCTCCGTCGAGGAGGCCTGCGCGTCGACCTGCCAGCTGAGGTGCGTTCCGCGGGCGTCGCCGAACAGCACGAGCGTGGCGCTGTCGCCGTTGGCGTACGTCGCCGTGCGGGTCGCGGCGCGGCCCTGGTGCATGAGCGGGGCCGGGGTGGTGTCGGCCGCGCCGGAGTTCTGCAGCGCCAGGCTCACCGCGGAGTTCGCGGAGAGCCTTGGCTGGGTAGAGGGGACGGAGAGCCCCGACATCGGCGAGCCCAGCACGTTGATCAGCTGGCCGCTGCGGGTGACCGATGCCTCAAGCCCGTGGTCGAAGGAGGGCACCCCTTGGAACGACTGCACCCAGTACATGTGGTGCGTCCCCAGGATGTCCACGTAGTCGCGGACCAGATGGAGCGTCGAGAGATCGGACGCGGCGAGGCCGAACGCGTCGATGTGGCCGCGCACGTAGTCGGTCACGATCCTCGCGGGCGTCTTCCGCGAGGGGAGCGTGAGGAACCCGTCCAGGCGGGCGATCACGCGGGGCGTCCCGGTGTGCGCGTCGATGTCGACGACGCCTTCTTCGCCGAGCGAGCCGATCAGCCCGGCCCGGGCGCTGACCTGGTCGGCCGTCGGCGTGACGGCGAAGGCCTGCTCGTTGCGGACGTCGATCGGAGCGTTCCCCCGGTACTGCGGCGTGGTGGACGCGGGCGTGCGTGCGGCCGGCGTCGAGGACCCCGCCCCGGCCGCCGGGATGCCGGCCAGGAAGGCCATGACCACCGCGGCTGCCACGGCGAGCGACGCGAGCGTTCTCGTTCGACGAACGGGGTGATGCATGAACTCCCTCCCAACGCGGGCCGGGCCGCGGCGAGGTGCCGGGCCAGTACCGACAAGTCGACCAACCGAAAAGACGAATCAACCGGCCGCCGGGGCGGCCGGCACGGGAATCCCCGAAAGCGCGGACCTCCGGCGCAAGACGCTAACACCGTGACCGTCCCGCGGGGAAGGGGATTTTGGACGGTTTGCCCGGCGGAGGCTGGACGGCCCGTCAGGGCGTCCTAGTCGCCCTCGCGGATGCGCTCGGCCCGTTCCTTCAGGGTGCGGAAGTCCTTCCGGGGGCGGTCGCCCGGCAGCAGACGGTCGTTGGCGTTGAAGCCCCACCCCGCGAACACCACGCCGACCCGGCCGTACGTGCGGCGGAGGTCCCCGCCGCACGCGGGACAGGGCCCCGGCGGATCCGCGCCCATCGGCTGGAGCTCCTCGAGCTCGTGCCCGCACGCGGCACAGCGATACCCGTAGATCGGCACGATCCACAGAGTATCCCCAGCCCGTCCACAGGAACGGCCGGAAGGCGTCCCCAGTGGGGAAATCCCATGGGGAGAATTACAGCGGTGTCAGTCGTGCAACCGGTACCGTGCCCGTCGGATTGAGGCTTAGGACCAAGAGCCGGGTCAAGGGGGATCCCAAAGTCCCCGAAACCGGGTACATGACACCGCCAGCCTCCGTGACGGAGCCCGAGGCCGCCTTCGGCGGGGTCCGCTGCTCCGCCATCGCCTGGCAGGTGCTCCCCGGGATGGTGTTCCCGGGTCTGATCTACTTCCTGGTGTCGCGACGCGCCCCCGTGCTGGTGTCACTCGCCGCGGCATCCAGCGTTCCCCTGATCGACGCGGTGGTCCGGCTGGTCCGGCGCCGCCCCCCGAACGCCGCGACGGCGCTGTTCGTGCTGGGGACCGCCGTCTCGATCGCGCTGGCCTTCTGGTCGGGATCGGGGATGTTCATCCTGGCGAAGGGTGCGGTCGTGAGCGCGCTGCTGGGCGTGGCGTTCGCGCTGTCGGCGGCGATCCGCCGGCCGCTCACCCGCACGATCGCGGTGCGGTTCGGTGCCTCGCACGCCGAAGGGCGGCGGCACCTGGCCGAGCGGTGGCGCCATCCGAGCGTCGTCCAGGTGTTCCAGGTGCTGTCCATCGGATGGGGCGTGCTGCTCCTGCTCCAGGCCGTCGAACAGGCCACGGTGGCACTGACGCTGCCGCCGGGGATCGTCATGACGCTCGACGGACCGATGCACCTGCTGATCACCGGCCTCGGCGTGGCGGCGAGCCTGATGTACGTCCGCCGGCGCCAGCAGGCCGACCCCGCGGTGGTGCTCATCCCCCGCCGGTAACGCCGCCGGTTCAAGATTTCGGGCGGACGCCGCCGATACCGCTTTCGATGCCTTCCGCCGCCGCCCCCGCGTCCGACCTGTCCCGGCGCGGGTTCCTGCGCTCGGCGGGCAGGGGCGCCGCCGCGCTGGCCGCGGCCGGGATCGCCTCCGGGGCGCTCCGGGCGCCGGGCGCATCGGCCGCACCCGGCTCCGGGCGCGTGCAGCCGGCGAACGACCCGGCACTGCACCTCCTGCGCAGGGCCACCTACGGGCCCACGCCGACGCTGGCCGCGAAGGTCCACTCGATGGGGACGACCGCGTGGCTGGAACAGCAGCTCCGCCCCGGCACGATCGACGACACCGCGTGCGACGCGTTGATCACGAGCCGGTTCCCGCACCTCACCTGGACGATCCAGCAGGCCAACCAACGGCTGGACGGCGGGGCCTGGGACCTGATGTTCGACCTCGGGGTGGCGACGCTGGCCCGCGCCTGCTGGAGCAAGCGGCAGCTGCTCGAGGTGATGGTCGACTTCTGGTCCAACCACCTCAACGTGACCAACCCGTCCAGCGACGTCTGGAACTGTCGCCACGACTACGACCGCAAGGTGATCCGAGCCCACGCGCTGGGGACGTTCGAGAACCTGCTCATCGCGTCCGCGCAGCACCCCGCGATGCTCCTGTACCTGAACAACGCGGAGTCCAACAGGGACCTGCCGAACGAGAACTACGGCCGGGAGCTCCTCGAGCTGCACACGGTGAGCGTCGACGCCGGCTACTCCGAGGACGAGATGCGGAGCTCGGTCCTGCTGCTGACCGGATACGGCATCGACTGGGACACCGGCGAGTTCCACTACTGGAAGGACGACCACTACACCGGCCCCGTGAAGATCCTGGGGTTCAGCGCGAAGAACGGCTCCCGGGCCGGCGGCTACCAGCTGGTGCTCGACTACCTCAGGTACCTCGCGCGGCACCCGATGACCGCCGCCCACATCGCCCGGAAGCTCTGTCTCCGATTCGTGTCCGACACACCGACCAACGGCCTCGTCAACGCGCTCGCGAGGACGTATGTGGCGAAGGGGACGGCGATCGTGCCGGTGCTCCGGCAGCTGTTCCACTCGGCGGAGTTCGCGGCGTCCATCGGTGACAAGACCCGCCGTCCGATGGAGGACGTCGTGGCCACGGTGCGGACGCTCGGCGTCAAGCCGGACGTGTCGGGGCGGGACGGCATGGAGGGCCTGTACTGGATGGTCGACGGCCTGGGGAACGCGCCGGGGGCGTGGTCGCCGCCCGACGGCTATCCGGACTACGCCCTCGCGTGGGCGTCGGCCGGCGGGATGCTCGGGACCTGGAACGCGCACATGTCGCTCGCGGCCCACTGGTGGCCGGACAAGCTGGTGGCGCCCGACCCGAAGTCGTTCCTGCCCTCGCCGCTGCCCGCCACGCACGGTGCGCTCGTCCAGGCGCTCGCCAAGCGGCTGGTGTACCGGACCCTGCCGACGGGACAGCGCAACGCGGTCCTTTCCCTGGTGGGCAGGAAGGCCTCCGACCCGCTCCACAAGCAGGACGAAGCGGTCACGTGGCGGCTGCCGTACCTGCTGTCGTTGATCCTCGATTCGCCGTGCCACATGACGCGATGAGGGAGGACCGCATGGACCCGACGAACGCCGTGCCGCGCAAGGCCTGCGGGTGCCCGGACTACCGTCGCGCGGCGCCGCGCTTCTCGCGCCGGACGTTCCTGAAGGGGGCGGCCGCCACGGGCATCCTGGCCGGCCTGGCCGGGACGGAGATGCTGTCCACCCAGCTCGCGTTCGCCGATTCGTCCTACACGGGCGACGTGCTGGTGCTGCTGTCCCTCCGGGGGGGGATGGACGGCGTGAACGTGATCGTGCCGGCCGGCGACCCCGACTACCTCATGATGCGGCCGAACATCGGGATCCAGCCGTCCGCGCTGGTCCAGCTGGACCAGATGTTCGGGATGCATCCGGCGATGGCGCCGCTGCAGCCGTTCTACGACTCCGGGGTGTTCGGCGTGGTGCACGCGGCCGGCCAGCCGTCGCCGAACCGGTCGCACTTCGAGGCCATGGAGGAGATGGAGCGCGCGGCGCCCGGCACCTCGCTCCGGACGGGCTGGATCGACCGCGTGCTGGGGGGGCGGGCCGGGGGGACGGCGTTCCAGGGGATGCAGGTGGGCTCGGGCATGGCCGCGCCGGCCTTCCGGGGGCCCGCGCCGGAGCTCGCGATCTACTCGGTGGACTCGTTCGGCCTGGACGCGGCGTGGGACGCCGACGAGCTGACCCGGTGGAACAAGGCGCTCCGGGGGATGTACACGGGGGCGCCGGACGTGCTGCGCGGTCCGGCCACCACCACCCTCGACGCGATCGGGACGATGCAGACGCTCAAGGACGCCGGCTCCACGCCGTCGAACGGCGCCGTCTACCCGGACACCGACCTGGGGCACGCGTTCAGCGACCTGGCCCGCCTGATCAGGGCCGGGGTCGGGCTGCAGGTGGCGGCCATCGACTACGGCGACTGGGACATGCACGAGGGCATGGGTGACCCGGACTCGGGTTGGATGCACGACCACCTGACCGAGCTGTCGGGAACCCTGGCCGCCTTCGCGACCGATCTCGGTTCGGACGCCATGCAGGGTGTGACCCTCGCGACGCTGACCGAGTTCGGGCGGTGCGTCGGGGAGAACGGGTCGGGAGGATGCGACCACGGGTACGGGCAGGCGGTGCTGCTGCTCGGCGGCGGGGTCATCGGCGGACGGGTCCACGGGCAGTGGCCGGGGCTCGCGATGGACCAGCTGGTCGACGAGATGGACCTCGCCGTGACGACCGACTACCGGTCGATCCTGGCGGAGATCCTCGAGAAGCGGTGCCGGGCGAGCGGCGTCTCCACGGTGTTCCCGGGGCTGGGCTCCGACCGGCCGGGCGTGGTCAACCAGAAGCCGTAGCGGCCGTCAGCGCCACTGGGTCGCGCCGAGGAACCCGAGCGCGATCATCCCGAGCCCGACGAACAGGTAGAGGTTCTTCGCGGGCCCGCCGAGCAGGCTGAGGTAGTTGAGCACGATGATCAGCGCGCCCCCGAAGAGCAGGCACAGGATCACCACGCCGTACCACTTCGGCGACGGCTTCGGCTTCTTGCGCGGCGGCGGCTGATAGGTCCGCCGCTTCGACTTGGACTTGGGCATGGCCTTGCGATGATACCGGCCGGGCCGCGGAAAAGCCCTGCACAGGGGCATGTTCATCCACGCTGCGGCATCCGGCTCCCGGAAGCTCCACCCGGGGTTTCATCAGGATCGAGGCGGTGGGCTTTCTCTCAAACCAGGGGGGAACTTCTGCCCGGGCATGTCGCCGAACTGTGACTTCGCAAG
The DNA here is from genome assembly GCA_036557505.1 of Actinomycetota bacterium. Classification (GTDB taxonomy): domain Bacteria; phylum Actinomycetota; class UBA4738; order UBA4738; family JACQTL01; genus DATBHM01. The sequence goes on from DATBHM010000157.1 coordinate 7,636, forward strand.
TCGATGAACGCTGACATGGCTTCGACCAGATCGACGGCCCCACACGCGGCATTGTGCTCGGCACTGGACCCGGGGCCCCGAGGCTGTTGACGAATCGTGACATCTCATGTCGCCGAACGGCGACATGCATCCGGGGACGTCGCCCGACGGCCGGCATGCGGGAACGCGCGCGAGCGACCTCAGGGCCCGGGTCGAAGGGTCAGCCTCGATTCGGCGATCTCGTCGACCGCCTCGCGGGACAGGGGAGCGGGGTGATACCGGACGTGGGCCCAGTCCTCCACCTGGTCCGCGTAATGCCGTGAGGCCGGGTTGCCCGATTGCCCGACGGTGTTGGTGACCGTGCTGGCATCGACGTCCGCGAGGTCCACGATCTGGCGCCACGACGACACGACGACGGTGTCCCAGCCCTCACCCGGCTCGAACATCCCCTGGCTCACGGTCTGCTCGTCCCCACCCCACTCGTGGCCACCCGCCACGAACAGCGACTCGAGCCCCGGAAGGATGGCCAGCGGGTGGGCGAAGGTGATCCGATGCAACGCTCCCCACCGCCACCCCTCCATCTCCTCACCGAGCACACCCGTCAGTTCGTCGAGCGCCCGGTCCAGCGTCGCCCGCAGCATCGCGTCGCGAACCTCCACGCCCCCCGGCTCGAACCACGGCGCGACGGGATATCGGAGCAGCGCCGGCAGCACCGACACCTGGAACTCGTTGGTCCACTGCCGCCGCCCGTAGAAGTGCTCGAACAGCTCCTCCCCGAGCTTCGGCAGCAGCAACGCCGTCGCGATGTGCTTGCACCACACCTCGTAGATCCCCGCCGCCACCGAGTCGGCCCCCAGGTCGCCGTCCCACCCGTCGAGGAACCCCAGCGCGGCCTTCTGCCGTTCGTCGCCGGGTTCGATCGAGGCCATCACACTCCCGATCTCGCGCGCCGGTTCGGACTGCGTGTCGCGGTGGATCCGGGCGAACGACTCCGCCGAGTGCAGCGAGGTCTCGCCGAGCAGACGAACGATGCGCCGGGCGCGGACGTTCGGCAGGAAGTCCTTCCCGAGCGAGTACGGGTACGAATCGTCGTGGACCCGCTGGTTGGCCGTCGCGATGAACCCCTGCGGCGGGTTCTGCGACCACGGCAGCTCGTCGAACGGCACCCACCCGTCCCATTCGAACTCGGCCGTCCATCCGGGGACCGGGAGCGTGCCGTCGTGCCCGTGCCGCCGGATCGGGTGCAGCCCGGTGCACTGGTAGCCGATGTTCCCGTCCACGTCGGCGTAGACGAAGTTCTGTCCGGGCGACTCCCATCCGCGGAGCGCGGACCGGAACGACGCGAAGTCGGTCGCCTGCGCCAGGTCGAGGAGCACCGACGGCTGGACGCCGTGATCCGCCCCGACCCACCCCAGCGCGTACGTCTCCCGGATGCCGCCCTCCACCACGTGCGGAGTCCCGATCCCCACCATGTACGAGTCGAGGATCGGCCCGTGCCGTGACTCCCGGACCTCGAGGACCTCCGGCTCGTCGCGCCCGCGGACGGAGATCTCCTCGCGGTGGACGGTGAGCAGCTCCCACGCGTCCTCGTGCCGCGCCGCCGTCCCGTCGTCGGACAGACGCTCCAGATACAGGTCCTGCGTGTCGCCGCCGACGTTCGTCTCGCCCCAGGCGTGGTGCGGGGTGTGGCCGATGATCACGCCGGGCGCGCAGGGGATGGTCACCCCCCGGACGTCGAGCCCCGGGGCCACGAGGTGGCACTCGAACCAGATCGACGGCAGCATCGCCCGAAGGTGGGGGTCGTTCGCCAGCAGCGGCCGCCCGCTCGCCGTGCGCGATCCCGCCACGACCCAGTTGTTCGAACCCTGGCCCTTCGGCGTGAGCGGCGCGGACCGGAGGATCTCGAGCGCACGGCGCCGCTGGGGGTCCTTCCCGGGCACGATCACCGAGGGCTCCCCCGCCGAGTCGGGGAACAGCGCGAGCATCGCCTCGTACCCCACCCGGTCGGCGATCTCGACTCGAAGCAGCTCCGCGTCCCAGTTCCCAGAGAGCTGCCACGACATGAACGCCGCCATGGCCGCCCCGGCAGCGAGGGCCTCGTCGTCGTCCTCCTCGGCGAACAAGCTCGGTTCGAGCTCGAGGATCCGGTACTCGACGGGCACGGCGGGCAGCGCCGCCACGCCGGCCCGGTATCCCGCGAGCATCGATCGCACCATCATCATCGACCGCGCGTCGTATCCGGCCATCAGCCGCCGCCCCGCGCGGTGCAGCCCGACGGTGCGGAAGAACCGGTCGATCGCCACCGCGAACTCCCCGATCAGCTCCGCGAGCCGCCCGGTCGACAGGCGCAGGAGGAAGTCGGTCTGGAACGTCCGCTCCTGCCCCATCACGAAGCCCTGCGCCAGGAACACGTCGGGCAGCGACGTGGCGTAGATGTGGGGAACGCCCCACCGGTCGCGCACCACCTCGACCGGCGCGTCGAGGCCGGGAACGTCGACCGAGCCCTCTACCGGCGGGAGCGCCTCTCCCGCCTGCTCCATCAGCTCTTCGGCCCAGTCGCCCACGATCGCCCACCTCGTTCCCGGTCTCGGTCCCAGCCTAGCGACCGAGCGGTCCGGTGCCTCGTGCGGCCCTGGCGAAGCCGGATGGCGAGCCTCGTGGCCGGGGAGGCCGCCGGGCACCTGACCGTCACGCGGGGTGGGCCGCCGTTGCGCGGCGGGGTCGCTGCCCTGCGAGAATGCGGCTCTGGTCCGACCGAGGAGCCGTCGAATGACCGAGCACCGGCCCTGGCTCGCCCACTACCCGGAGGGCGTTCCGCGCACGCTCGCGCCCTACCCCGAGAAGAACCTGTACTCGCTGCTGTCGGAGGCCGCGGAGCGTCACCCGAACGCCCCGGCCGTGGTGTGGGCCGTGCCGGGCGGCAAGACGCTGACCTATGCGCAGCTGAAGGCGGAGACCGAGCGGTTCTCCGCGGTCCTGACCAAGCTCGGTGTGAAGAAGGGCGACCGGGTCGCGCTCATTCTCCCCAACTGCCCGCAGTACGTGATCGCCTACTACGCGACGGTTCGGATCGGCGGTGTGATCGTCGGCAACAACCCGCTCTACACCGCCCGCGAGCTGGCCCACCAGCTCAACGACTGCGGCGCAGAGGTGGTCGTCGTCCTCGACTCCCTGTGGCCCAACCTGAAGAACATCGAGCAGGACTACCGGCCCCGCGAGACCGTCGCCACGAGCGTCACCGACTACATGAAGTTCCCCGTCAATGTCCTCGCCCCGATGAAGCTGAAGAAGGAGGCGAAGCACGAGGGACACCCGTGGCCGCCGGTTCCGAAGGACGCGGCCGTCAGGCAGTGGAAGCGGGTGATGTCGTCGGCCGGATCGCCGCCGCCGGTCGCCGAGGTCGACGCGAAAAACGACCCGGCGGGGTTCATCTACACGGGCGGGACGACCGGACTGTCGAAGGGCGCGATGCTCTCGCACTTCAACCTGGTGTCGAACGCGATGCAGGGCGCCGCGTGGTTCCCCGATCTCGGCGACGGCACGGACTCGATGATGTGCGTGCTGCCCTTCTTCCATTCCTACGGCATGACCGTGTGCATGAACGTCGGGATCCTCAGGGCGGGGAAGCTCGTGCTCGTGCCGCGATTCGAGCTGGTGAACACGCTCAAGGCCATCCAGTCCGAGCGCCCCACGATGTTCCCCGGCGTCCCCCGCCTGTACATCGCGCTGAACGAGGCCGAGGAGACGAAGGGCTACGACATCACGTCGATCACGGCGTGCTTCTCGGGAGCGGCAGCGCTGCCGCTGGCGGTGGCCGAGAAGTTCGAGCGGCTCACCGGCTCGAGGGTGGTCGAGGGGTACGGGCTGACCGAGACCTCGCCGATCACCCACGCGAACCCCATCACCGGTGAGCGGAGGGAGGGGTTCATCGGGATCCCGATCCCGGACACCGACTGCAAGCTGGTCGACCTCGACGATCCGGCCAAGGAAGCCGAGCCCGGCCAGCCGGGCGAGCTCGCGATCAGCGGCCCCCAGGTGATGCTGGGGTACTGGAACAAGCCCGACGAGACGGCCGGGATGATCAAGGAGGAGGACGGCGTCCGCTGGCTGTACAGCGGCGACATCGCGCAGATCGACGAGACGGGCTGGTTCAAGATCGTCGACCGCAAGAAGGAGATGATCATCGTCTCCGGGTTCAACGTGTACCCCACCGACATCGAGCAGGTCCTGTACCGCAACCCCAAGGTCGAGAAGGTCGCGGTGGTCGGCGTTCCCGACGCCACCACCGGCGAGGCCGTGAAGGCGTTCATCGTGCTGCGCAAGGGCGAGACGGCCACTCCGGAGGAGATCATCGCGTGGAGCCGGAGCGAGCTGACCGGCTACCGCGTGCCCAAGCAGATCGAGTTCCGCGACTCACTCCCGGAGACGCTGGTGGGCAAGGTGCTCCGACGGGTGCTCCTCGACGAGGAGAAGCAGAAGCAAGCCGCCGCCGCGGGATCGGGGACCGCCGCCCCGTCCGACGACTGAGCCGCACCGGGTCACGCCGACCATTCCGAGACCGATTGCTCGAGGAGCCGGCAGCCCCTGCTCGACGCCGGTACCTGGTGTCCGGGGAGATGCCAGACTTCTCCGGGATGCGAACCTCGTGGCGGAACCCGCTCCTCGCGTTCACGGTCGCGATCCTGGCGGCGTGCTCCGGATCCTCGTCGGGCTCGGGACCGGACCAGCAGTCCCGCCCGCCCGGACCGGTCGCTTCCGTCGTGTCGTCCCTGCACCTGCGGGCCACGCCGACCTCCCCGGGATCGGATGCCAACGTTCCCAGACGGGCGGCGGTCATCTCCGCGAGACGATGGCTCGTGAGGGTCGGTGTGTGGCGCTCCACGGCACACCTCTGGGCGAGTCTGGTCCGCTTCAGCGACTTCGGGCGGGATGACGAACTCGCGTGGCTCGTGTACGTGACCGGCGTGATCGTCCCGTGGACGGGCCAGCCGCACATCCTGGTGGTCATCGACGCCAACGACGGCTCGCGGCTCGGTGACTACGTCTTCTGACCGACGGCGGCACCGGGGCTGCGACCCTGCTAGGTTCGGAGCATGACCACCGTGGTGCTGTTCCATCATGCCCTCGGACGGACGGCCGGGTTCCTCGAGTTCGCCGACGAGCTGCGGAGTGCGGGCCACACCGTGCACACCCCGGATCTGTACCAGGGACGTACGTTCACCGATCTCGACGAGGGAATCGGGCACGCGGAGGAGACGGGATTCGACGAGGTCGTCCGCCGCGGCGCCCAGGCGGCGGACGAGCTCCCGAACGACCTGGTGTACGCGGGGTTCTCGCTCGGCGTGATGCCGGCCCAGTACCTGGCCCAGCGCCGGCCGGGCGCGAGGGGGGCCCTGCTGTACCTCAGCGCCATCCCGTCCTCCGAGTTCGGCTCAC
>DATBHM010000158.1:0-11887 GCA_036557505.1 Actinomycetota bacterium
CCGGGGAGCTTGGACAGGATCGCCGTCATCTCCTCGCGCCCGAACGCGCGGAGCGTCTGCGTGCGGATGTTCCCCTGCCCCCCCAGCGCAACGGCCGCGGCCGTCGCCGTCTCGTCGTCGGGGAACTCCATGATGGCAACGACGTCATACTGTCCGAGCGTCCAGTACAGGTCGACCAGCCGCCCGCCGAGCTTGCCGAAGGCCTCGTTGGCGGCATCGCCAGGTCCACCGTCTCCGGATAGCTCGCGATCCCCTTCTCCGTCCAGTTGCACAGGGCGATATACGTCGCCATTGCCGAACCTCCTCCCGTCGTCGGTGACGGCGCCATGCAACCACCCGGGCGTCCCATCGGTCCAGTCGACCGCCGCCGTCGGTGACGCCGTACGGGCGCAACGGTGCCGCAGTGGGGGGACGCCGGTCAATCCGGAACGCCCGCCCGCATCAGGTCGTGCAACTTCCGGATGGTGTTCGGGGTGCGGATCGTCAGCTTTCTGTACAGGTCCGTGCCGACCAGCCGGGTCATCCGGCTCGACGTCGCCCTCGAGCGGTCGACCCGCCAGATCACCGCACCGGGGAGGTAGCGCGCATTCTCGACCTCGCGATTGAGCGGCAGGTCGTCCACGATGTCCGCGCGATCCACCTCGGGCCACAGGAACAAGACATTGCACCTCGACTCGGAGTCGTCGACCCACTCGGCGGGCAGCGTGTCGACCAGTGCCGTCAGCCGTTCGAGATCCCACACGACGACGGCGATCGCGAGGCCGAACTCCCGCTCGATCTCCGCTTCGATGCCGGCGGTCAGCTCCGCCGTGTCCCGGCAGGGGCCAGCGAAGACGACGTTCCCGGAGTTGATGTACGTGCGCACGGATGTGAAGCCCAAGCGTTCGAACGCCGCGCGGAGCCTGGCCATGTCGACCTTGTTCCTGCCGCCGACGTTGACCGCGCGCAGCAGGCAAAGGTAGATCGTCACGATGTCATCGGCCGACGGTCGGCCTGCGACATCTCAGATCAGGCCCAGCTTGCGGCCCACGCGTTCGAACGCGTCGAGCGCCTCCCGGAGGTCCTCCTCCGAGTGCTCGCTGGTCACGATCGTACGGACGCGGGCCCTTCCCTTCGCCACGGTCGGGAACACGATCGGCGGCGTGAACACGCCCTCGTCCCACAGCAGCCTCGAGAGGTCCTGCGCCGCCTGATCCTCCCCGGCGATGACCGGCGTGATCGGCGTCTCGCTGTCACCCGTGTCGAATCCCAGGTCCTGGAGCCCCTGCTTGAAGAACCGCGTCCGCTCCCACAGGCGTTCGACACGGTCGGGCTCGGACTCCAGGACGTCGAGCGCGGCGATGCAGGCGGCGGTCACGGCCGGAGGCGCCGATGTCGAGAACAGGAACGGCCGTCCCCGGTTCACCAGCCACTCGACCAGATGCGTTCGTCCGGCGATGAACCCGCCCAGCACGCCGATCGCCTTCGAGAGGGTTCCGACCTGGATGTCCACACGGAGCGGGTCGAGACCGAAGTGGCTGACGGTACCCTTGCCGCTCTTGCCCAGCACGCCGGACGCGTGGGCGTCGTCGATCATCATGATCGCGCCGTGGCGTTCGGCCACCTCGACCAGGTCGGGCAGCGGCGCGATGTCGCCGTCCATCGAGAAGACGCCGTCGGTGATCAACAGTTGGTGCCGTCCGGGCCCGGCGGTCTCCTCCAGCAGCCTGCCCGCGGCCTCGGCGTCCTTGTGCGGGAACACCTTGATCTCGGCCCGGGACAGTCGAGCGCCGTCGATGATCGATGCGTGGTTGAGCTCGTCCGAGACGATCACGTCCTCCTTGGACAGGATCGCCGCGACCGTCCCGGCGTTCGAGGTGAATCCCGACTGGAACATCAGGGCGTCCTCGGCGCCCTTGAACGCCGCGAACCGCTTCTCGAGCTCGCGATGGGCAGACATCGTGCCGGCGATCGTCCGGACCGCCCCGCTCCCGGCCCCGAGCTCTGCGGCGGCCTCGCTCGCAGCCTTCTTCAGCCGGGGGTCGGCCGCCAGCCCGAGGTAGTTGTTCGACGCCAGGTTGATGACGTCGCGGCCGTCGAACCGGGCGCGCGGCAGCTGTTCGCCCTCCAGCGTGCGGGGATGGATGGCCGAACCCGCCGCCTCGAGCTCCTCCAGCTGTTCCCGCAGGTACGCAAGCGGATCGTTCGCCACGTGGTGCGCCTCCCTCTTGGAGCCCGATCGGGACTCGACGATTGCTCCAGCGAGTCTAGTGAGGACGGTCGAACGCCGAACCCGTTGACAGTCTGATGCGTGATGCTATCGACATGAGAACGACGCTCGACATCGACGATGACGTGCTCCAGGCGGCCAAGGAGATCGGCGCAAACCGCGGGACCACCGCGGGGCGAGTGTTGTCCGAGCTGGCGCGCAAGGCCCTCGCCCCGGACGTGATCGGCGGAGTCCGGAACGGGGTTCCGCTGATGCCCCCTCGTCCAGAGGTGAGCCCCAGGCCGACGATGCGGGACGTCAATCGCCTGCGCGACGGAGACTGATGGCTCGGGTCGCCCTCCTGGACGTCAACGTCCTGGTGGCGCTCTTCGACCCGGATCATGTCCACCACGAACCCGCGCACGCGTGGTTTGCCATCGACCGCGAGGCCGGATGGGCGACATGCCCGATGACAGAGAACGGGCTGGTGGGCATCTTGTCGAAGACCGCCTATACGGGGACGCACGCGACCTCCGACGCGATTCGGAGTCGCCTGGGAACGTTCTGCGGAAGCGGCGATCACGTGTTCTGGCCGGACGAGCTCTCGATCCGCGACGAGCGATTCCGACTCTCGAGGGTGACACACCGGCAGCTCACCGACGTCTACCTCCTGGCCCTGGCCGCGGCGCGAGCGGGCCGGTTGGCCACGTTCGACCGCAGCATCCATGTTGGAGCCGTGGTCGAAGCGGACGAGGACAGCCTTGCCGTGATCCCGGCCTGAGTCCGGGGGAACAAAGAGCAGCGCAGGCTCAGGCCGGGCGCTGGGCGGGGTCGCCGTTCGGCAGCAGCAGGACCTTGCCGCTCTTCCCGGAGTCCATGGCCTCGAACGCCCGCTCGAAGTCCTCCAGCGGGAACCGGTGCGTGATGACGGGCGTGACGTCGACCGTGCCGCTGGCGAGGAGGTTCGACACCGTCTCCCAGGTCCGGAACAGCACCCGCCCGGTCACGCCGTAGATCCGGGCCTCCTTGAAGATCACGTGGTCGGTGAGCTCGAGCGGCACGGGCTCCGTCGGGAGCCCCAGCAGCACGACCCGGCCGCCGCCGCACACCATCTCGGTGGCCTGCCGGATCACCGTGGGGACGCCGGACATCTCCAGGACGACCTCGGCACCGTGCCCGTCGGTCGCCTCCATCACGGCGGCCACCGCGTCCTCGTTCACCGGGTCGATCACGACGTCGGCGCCCATCTGCTTGGCCAGGCCCTGGCGGAACTCGTTGGGCTCGACGGCCACCACCTGCCGGGCGCCGGCGGCGCGGACGATCCCCACCGCGAACAGGCCGATCGGTCCGCATCCGAGCACGACGACCGTGGCCCCCACGATGTCGTCCGCGCCGCCGTGGACGAACGCCGTGTGGACCGCGTTGCCGAACGGGTCGTGGATCGACGCGATGTCCGGCGGGATGCGACGGTCGACCTCCCAGGCGTTCCGCTCGGGGAACACCACGTACTGTGCGAATCCGCCGTCGAAGTCCACGCCGAGGATGCGCATCCGTTCACAGGTGTGCATCCGGCCGCGCCGGCACTGGGGACAGAACCCGCAGAACACATGCCCCTCGGCGGAGACGAAGGTGCCCGGCCTGATGTGGTGGACCTCCGGGCCGGTCGCGACGATGTGCCCCGCGACCTCGTGGCCGGGGATGACCGGCGGATGCAGCCGTTTCTCCGCCCAGGGGTTCCACTCGTAGATGTGGAGGTCGGTGCCGCATATCGACGCTGCCGCCACCTCGACCAGGACCTCCCCGGGCCCGGGCGTCGGAACGGGAACCTCGACCAGCTCCAGCCCCGGGCCGGGTGCGGACTTCCGGAGCGCGCGCATGGTCGCCGGAACGGTCACGGCGGGAAGGTTACTTCCCCGCTCCGAACGGCGCGTCATCATCAGATGCGGCGCTTCGATGCCTCCAGCCAGGGCGAGACCCAGCCACGGTCGGCGTCGTGGATCGTGGTCCCCGGCGGGACGATCTCGTCGATCGCGTCGAGCGTCGCCTGGTCCAGCCGGACCTCCGCGCCGGCGAGCGCCTCGTCGAGCTGTTCCATCGACTTCGGCCCGATGATGATCGATGTAACGGCGGGATGCGACAGCGCGAACGCGTGGGCCATGTGGGTCATCGAGATCCCGGCGTCGGCAGCCACCTTGGCCAGCTGCTCGATGAGCTCGAGCTTCCGCTGGTTGTCCGGGTGGCTCATGTCGAACCGCCGCGCCACCGGCGAGCCGGCGAACCGCTTCGTGTACCGGTCGGCCCGCGAGCCCTCCGGCACGTCCTGGTCGCGGCGGTACTTCCCGGTGAGCCATCCGCCCGCGAGCGGGCTCCACGACAGCACGCCCATCCCGTAGCGCTGCGTCACGGGGAACAGGTCGATCTCGTTGTGCCGCACGAAGATCGAGTACGGCGGCTGCTCGGTGACGAACCGCGTGAGGCCCCGGCGCTCGGCCACCCAGTGCGACTCCACGACCATCCACGCCGGGTACGTGCTGCACCCCGCGTAATTGATCTTGCCCTGGCGCTGGAGGTCGGTGAGGACGCCGAGCGTCTCCTCGAGGTCGGTCGACGGGACGGGCCGGTGGATCTGATAGAGGTCGATGTGGTCGGTCTGGAGGCGCCGCAGCGAGTCCTCGACCTCCCTGGTGATCCACAACCGTGACGCGCCCTGCCGGTTGCGGCCCTCCCCCATCGGGCCGTGGACCTTCGTGGCCAGCACGACCTCGTCGCGGCGGTCCTTGAGCGCCTTCCCGACGGTTTCCTCGCTCCTCCCCTGCGAGTACACGTCGGCCGTGTCGACGAAGTTGATCCCGGCGTCGATCGCCGCGTGCACCATGCGGACGGCCTCGGCCTCGTCGGTGTTCCCCCAGTCGCCGAACATCATGGCGCCGAAGCACAGTTCGCTGACCTCGACCCCGGTCCGTCCCAGCGTGCGGTACTTCATTCGGTATCTCCTTCACATGGGAACGTGGTTGCGTCCATCATCCGTCATAGTTCCGGAAGCCGATTCGGCCCACCCCCCCGGCGGTTCGACGAGAGAGGCGCAGCGCGTGACGCGACGGCGGCTGGCGAGCACCGGGTTCATCGCCGTGCTCCTCCTCGCGGCATCGGCCTGCGGACGGGGCTCGTCACATCCCGCGGCAGCGACCGGAGCGACCTCGCCGCTCGCGCCCACCGGAGTCTCGGGCCCATCGAGCGTGTCGAGCGTGTCGGGTGAGCCTCCGGCCGGCGATGTCATGTACGACGTCGCATCGATCGGACCGGACGACGCGTGGGCGGTCGGGGTTCGGTACCCGATCGATGGCCCTACCGTCGGCGTCTCGCTCGTCGAGCACTGGGACGGGACCGCCTGGACGTCGGTGTCGGTGCCGGACGTCTCCGCCGTGCTCGCGGTGTCCGCGAGCGGGCCCGACGACGTCTGGGCCCTTGGAAGCCGGGGCGTTCTCCATTTCGACGGGAGCTGGCACACGACCCCCACGCCGGAGTTCGGCGTGAACCAGCCCCAGGCCCTGGTCGCCGTGTCCCCACACGACGCCTGGATGGTGGGCGTTCGCTACGGCGCGATGTTCCCGGGCCTGTGCGGCGATCCGGATCGCGAGAACCTTCCGCTCGTCGAGCACTGGGACGGCTCGTCATGGGTACGGATCGACGTCCCGCGTCCCCCGGTCCACCAGTCGCAGCTCATCGCCGTGGCCGCGTTGGGGCCCAACGACGTGTGGGCCACCGGCGGGTACGCCCGCGACACCCCTCCGACCGGGCCCGGCAACGGGTGCGCGAACGTTCCCGACCCGGGATCGGGCACCGTCATGCTGCACTGGGACGGGTCGGCGTGGTCGATGGCACCCGTTCCGAGCCCCGGCCGCGACGCGGAGGTCCGCTCGATCTCGGTGGACCGGCAGGACGACGCCTGGGCGATCGGCGGCTCGCAGACGGTGCAGGGCGCCGGTCCCGTGTTCCACTGGAACGGCGCCGCGTGGACGGAGCTTCCCCCCGGGGAGTCGCCCCCCGGACGCCCGGGGACGGTCTCCCGCCTGCTCGCGCTGTCGCCCGACGACCTGTGGGCAGCGGGCGGCTCGATCGAGCATTGGGACGGCTCGGGCTGGAGCGTCGCCGGTTTGCCCGGCGACACGGCCGGCGCGTCGTTCGGGGGCATCGACGCGTCCGCTCCGGCCGATGTCTGGTCGGTGGGGACGACCGGATCGGACGGCGACGGATCGCCGAGCGCCGCGGTCATCGTCCACTGGAACGGGACCGCCTGGTCGCAGGTGCCGGCCGCGCCGTTCCCCGCGTGATCCGCGGTCGAGTCGGTCTCAGCGCGCGAAGCCGATGATGAGCACGTGCGGACTTCCCGTCGGCGGCTGCACAATCTGCGTTCGTGCGATCACGATCGGACGGGACGAAGGTGTACCGGCGGCCGTGGCGGCCCCTGGTGATCATGGTCGGGGTGTTCGTGGCGCTCGGCGTCGTGCTGACCGTCGTTCAGCCGGCCGGAGGCATCGACGTCCTCGTCGTGATGGTGGCGCTGGGCGCCGGACTGCTCGGCTGGAACGCGCGGTCGCGGGTGATCACGTCTCCGAACGGCATCACGATCGTGCCGTTCCTGGGGCGCTCGAAGCACTTCGCGTGGTCGGAGGTGTACACGTTCAGCGTCGAGCGCGTGCCCGGCGGAAGGTACGGAGGCCCTGCCGTGTCGATGAGCATCACCGGCCGGAGCGTGTGGCTGAAGCCAACGATGATGCGGGACGGCGCCGGGAGGTTCGTGCAGGCGACCTGCGACTCCCTGAACCGCGACCTGCACCGCTACAGGGGCTCATGAGCCGCCCGAACCGAGCTTGAGCCGGCATCGGATTCCCATCCGTCCCGGATCCCGGGACGCCCGCCTCCCGTCACAGGATCCGCCGGCGCGGCAGGAGAAGAGGATGGAAACCGTTCCCGGGAACGACGAGTTGCTCGCGGACTCCGTCGAACGACCGGAGCTGTTCACCGACTTCTACGATCGCCATGCCCGCGACGTCCTCGGGTATTTCGCGCGTCGGACCCTCGACGCCGAGGTCGCCGCAGAGCTCGCAGCCGAGACGTTCGCCCAGGCGTTCGAGTCGCGGGCTCGCTTCGTCGTCGGTCGCGGCCCGGCGGAGGCATGGCTCGCGACGATCGCCCGCCGGCAGCTGTCGCACTACTGGCGTCGGCTGCGCGTGGCGGACCGGGCCCGACGGCACTTGGGCATCCCACGGATCGCGCTGGAGGACGAGGACCTCGAACGGATCGAGGCGCTCATCGACTTCGAGGCGATCGGCAGGGCGGTCGCCGCCGCGTTCTCGAGGCTCAGCGACGACCAGCGGGAAGCGCTTCGGCTTCGTGTGATCGAGGGCCGCTCCTACGCGGAAGCCGCCGCGGCGCTGTCCTGCAGCGAGCAGGTCGTACGGGCACGGGTGAGTCGCGGGCTCCGGCGCCTCGCAGCGCACCTCGAGACCGGAGGTTCGACCCATGCCTGATGACCGGTTCCCGTACCTGAACAAGCTCCGGGATCATCTCGATCACGCCGCGAGGGCCGCCCCGCGTGGAGCTGTCCTTCGCCGGCGCACCCATCGGGTCGCCGTGGCGACCGCCTCGGTGGCAGTGGCCGCGGCGGCGTTCGCGCTGCTCTTCGTCGGGTTCCACGACCGGGCACCCACACATTCGGCGCGACAGCGCGTGGCGACCCCGAGCGCGCCGGGCTCGGCGTCACCCGGAGCGAGGCCCCACCGCACTGCGGCGATACCGGGACCCTCGGTGGCTCCCTCCGGAACAGCCCCGGCGCCCGGTCCAGCCCCGTTCCCGGTCGGAGACCAACTGTCCGATGTCGTGGCGATCGCGCCCGATGACGCCTGGGCGGTCGGGACGCGGTATCCGGCCTCGGGCGGGTTGGCGCTGGAGTCGCTCGTGGAACGCTGGAACGGGAACCGGTGGCTCCGGGTCGAGGTCCCTGATGTCGGCCCCCTGGCAGCCGTCGCAGCGAGTGGTCCGGCTGATGTGTGGGCACTCAACGGCGCACGGTTGATCCACTATGACGGCGCGGAATGGCGACAGGTGCCCACGCCGAAGCTCCGGGACAACTTCAACGATGTGTTCGCCCTGGCCCCCGACGACGCCTGGCTGGTGGGGTGGCGCAGCGGCGACACCTACGCCGCCGAGTGTGGGGAGCACCGGAGCGAGGAGCTCCCCCTCGTCGAACACTGGGACGGCGCACGCTGGCATGTCGTGCCGATTCCGAGGCCGCCCGTGCATCTGACGTTCCTGGCCAAGGTCGAGGGCACCTCCTCGTCCGACGTCTGGATCGGCGGCACGTACGAAACCGATGTCCCACCGACACGCCCCGGGAACGGCTGCGCGAACGGCCCCCCGGCCCACGACCGATCCATCGCCGTGCATTGGAACGGGAGGACCTGGACGATCGTGCCCACGCACGATCCCGGTCCGGATACGTCGACGGGAGCCATCAGCATGACGGGGGCCGACGACGGCTGGTTGGTCGGTGAATACATCCCGGCGAACGGGTTCGACCAGCCAGTGTTCCTGCATTGGAACGGGGCGTCGTGGCAACCGGCACCGTCGGGGCCCGCCGGTGGGCAACGGGAACGCCTCCCCAGCGACGTCGTGGCCCTCAGCCGGAACGACGCATGGACCGCGGGAACGAACCCCAACGTCCCCTCCGTGGAGCACTGGAACGGCACGGTGTGGACGCCGATCGAGGGGGCACGCCTCGGCGTGCGCCGGAACGTCCGCGGGGACCTCACCGGGATCGATGCGTCGTCGCCGGGCGACGTCTGGGCGGTCGGGGTGACCGCGGGACACACCGACGTCACCGGCCGTTCCCCGTCCGCCGCGCTGATCCTCCACTGGGACGGCCACCGGTGGTCGCGGGTACGGCCCGCGCCGTTCGCGGAGTGAATCAGCCCGGTGGCAGGAGGCCGTCGAGCTGCTTCGTGTGGGCCTCGAGGTGCCCGACGAAGAACTCCTCGAACACGCGCGGCATGTCCATCTCGCCCAGCGAGATGTGGCGAACCCGCCGGCTCCAGTCCGTCGCGGACATGTCGGAGAGCAGGTCGCGGAGGTCGTCGAGGTCGCCGCCCAGCCGGACCATCAGCTCGTGGGTGGGCACGTGCCGATCCCATTCGATCGCGGCGATGCGGTCGGGGTCGGCCTTCGTGCGGCCGAACGGCAGCGGGTCCCTGGCCGGCGGCTGCGCGAACACCTCCCGGAGGCGCGCCATCCAGTAGGCCGGGAACTCGGCCATGTGCGCCCACACCTGGCCCCAGTCCCACTGCTCGCCGCTCGGTTCGTCCGCCTGCGTGAGCGGGCCCTCGGGCGGCGGCTTCTTCGCGAGCCGTTCGAGGTGCGCCCGCTCGGCCTCGAGCCGTTCGAGGAACGGCTCCGCCTTCGTGGTGGTCACGACGCCTCCCGGAGCGGCACCAGCGGCTTCCCGTCGGTGACGCGGGCGCGCTGGCGGCCGAGGTGTTCGACCTCGAGCTCCACCTCGTCGCCGGTTTGCAGCCACGGGTAGGCCTCCTCGCCGTGGACCAGCGAGAGCTCGAGGATGCAACCGGTGCCGCACGTGCCGCTCCCGACCACGTCGCCCGGGACGAGCTCGGTTCCCCGGCTGGCGTAGGCGAGCATCTCGCCGAACGACCAGTAGATGTCCGCGAGCGAGGCGTGGCTGTACTCGCGGCCGTTCACCGTCGCGGTCATCCGGAGGTCGAACGCGCGTCCCGTTCGAAACGGCTCCAGCTCGTCCGGCGTGACGAGGAACGGCCCGAGCGACGTCGCGAAGTCCTTGCCCTTCACCGGCCCCATGCTGAGCTTCATCTCGCGACGCTGCACGTCGCGGGCGCTCCAGTCGTTCATCACGGTGTACCCGGCGATGTGACGTTCGGCCTCCTGGGGCATGAGATCGGTGCCCCCGAGCCCGACCACGGCCGCCACCTCGAGCTCGAAGTCCAGCTGCGACGAACCCGGCGGGGCCGCCACGTCGTCGTCCGGCCCGATCACCGCCGCGGGGTTCGAGAAGTAGAACACCGGCAGCTCGTACCAGTCCGGGTCCATCTCCAGCCCGCGCCGCCGGCGCGCCGTCTTCACGTGCTGTTCGAACGCGTAGAAGTCGCGGACCGACGGGGGCCGCGAGATCGGCGGAAGCAGGGTCACCTCCGCCAGCGCGAACATCCCCGCGGGCTCGGTCGTCGCGCGCTCGCCGGCCTCCCGCAACCGCGCTCCGTCGTCGCCGAGGAGGTCCGTGAGGCGAAGTCCGGGCTCGAGGGCGCCGACGGTCTCGCCGAGCACCACGCCCAGACGGTGCTCGCCGTCGGCACCACGGAACGCCGCCCACCGCATCTCGGGTCCGAGCCTATCGTCGACGTCGGCGGTTCACCGCGGAGGCGCCCAGGCCGGGTCGACGTCCGGGCCCCTGTGGTGCACGATCAGCGAGAGGCCGGTGCCGTTCGGCCGGACGCTCCAGATCTCCCGGTTCCGCGATCGGGTGCTGACGAACGCGATCCGGTCGTTGGGATCCCACGCCGGGTCGCCGTCGAACGCCGGATCGGTGGTGAGCCGCCGCACCGCCCGGGTCGCCACCACGACGACGAAGACGTCGGTGTTGCCGTCGTGGACCCGTTGGAAGGCGATCCTCGTCCCGTCGGGCGACCACGCCGGGTGGCTGTCGGCGGCGGCGTTCATCGTCAGCCGCCGGGGGTGTGACCCATCCGCGCGCATCGTCCAGATGTCCATCGTCCCGGCGCGGTCGCTGGCGAACGCGATCCCCGACGCGCCGGGCCCCCAGGCCGAGTCGCCGTCGAACCCCCGGTCATCGGTCAGCCGCGCGAGCCCCGACCGATGGGGATCGATCGTGTACACGTCGGCGTTGCCGGCCCGGTCGCTCGTGAACGCGATCCGCGTGCCGTCGGGCGACCAGGACGGCGAGCCGTCCTCCCCGTCGCCGGTCGTGACCCGGTGGGCCGGCCCGCCGGCGGCCGGGATCGTATACACGTCGCCGCCGCCCGTCCGCGCGCTGGCGAACGCGATCCTGGACCCGTCGGGCGACCAGGCGGGGTCGGCGTCGAGCGCCGGGCTCGTCGTCGTCCGGTGGACCGATCGACCCCCCACCGTCGCCAGGTACAGGTCGCCGCCGCCGGTCGCGCCGCCCGAGAACGCGACCTCCTGCGGCTGCGCCGGCACCCAGGCGGGATCGTCCTCGGTCGCCGTGGACGAGGTGATCCGCGTGAGCCCGGTGCCGTCGGGGCGCACGGCGTACAGGTCACCTCCGCCCGTTCGTGTGCTGGAGAACAGGATCGTCGATCCGTCGGGCGACCACGCGGGCGACGTGTCGTTGGCCGCGCCGCCCGCGACATGATGCTGGTCGGAGCCGTCGGCATTCATGGCCAGGATGTCGTACGAGCCGTTCCGGTTGCTCTCGAACGCGATCTGCGACCCGTCGGGCGCCCAGGTCGGGTTCGAGCTGGTCGAGTCCGAGCCGGTCAGACGCTTCACGTTCGTACCGTCCGCGTTCATCGTGTAGATCTGCCAGTTCCCCTTGTCCCCACGATTGCTGGCGAAGGCGATCGTGGCGCCGTCGGGCGACCAGGCGGGATTGGTGTCACCCTTCGAATCGTCGGTCAGGTTGGATTGGCCGCT
>DATBHM010000159.1:0-10180 GCA_036557505.1 Actinomycetota bacterium
CCTCTCGGGTCCTTCCGCTCGATGTCGATGTGACGTGGCCAGGGCTCACCGGTGAGAATCGACGACGTGAGCGACGAACCGCGACGTCCCACCGAGCTGCCCATGCCCGACCGGTCGGAGCTGCGGCCGCTGCTGTTCGACTACAACGAGCACCCCGAGCGCCGGTCGGACGTGTTGTCGGAGATCGACGCCAAGTTCCGTCGTGACGTCGCCGTCCTCGTGCTCGACGCCTGCGGGTTCTCGCGGACGGTCAAGGGGCGCGGGATCGTGCACTTCCTGGCCCTGCTGGAACGCCTCGAGCGGCTGGTCCGGCCGTGCGTCGAGGAGCAGCACGGGCGGATCCTCCGGCGGGAGGCGGACAACCTCTACGCGGTGTTCGACACGGCCGACCACGCCCTGCGGGCAGCGCAGCTGATCCAGCGCGACGTCCGCGCGGCGAACGAGGCCCTGCCCGAGGACGAGGAGGTGGGCGTCTCGATCGGGATCGGGTTCGGGGAGCTGCTGCTCGTCGGTCCCGACGACGCCTGGGGCCACGAGATGAACCTGGCCTCGAAGCTGGGCGAGGACCTCGCCGAGTGCGACGAGATCCTCATCACGGAGGCCGCACGCGACGCCCTCACGCACGACCGGGAGGTGGCCCTGACCGCCCGGGACTTCGAGATCTCGGGAATCTCGCTGGCGGCGTTCCGGGTGGGCCCGTGAGATGCCGCGCGGAGACCGCTGACCCCGGTCAGTCCTTCAGGTAGCCGAGCCCCCGGGCCCACGACGTCGCGTAGCCGTCGATCTCGACGGCCTCGAGCGCGTCGTCGCGTTCCAGCGGGAGGTCGCACTCCACCATCACCGCGTACTCGTCGGCGAACTCCTTGGTCTTGCCCGCCTCGAACGCCGGCGCCTGCGGCCCGTGATGCAGCCCCTGCGGGTGGTGCGTGATGTAGGCCTCGCCGATCCCCGCCCGCGAGAAGAACTCCCCCCGGTGGTAGAAGAGCACCTCGTCCTTGTCGATGTTCGAGTGGAAGAACGGCACGCGGAGCGCCGTGGGGTCGCCGGTCTCGGTCGGCCGGGGCGCGAACAGCCCGATCTCGAACCCATCGCTCTTGAACACCGCGTGCACCGACGGCGGCAGGTGGTAGCGAGGCGACACCACCGGCCGGAAGTCCTCGCGATTGATCCGGATCGGGCAGAGGTCGCCCTGCCACCCCACGACGTCGAGCGGGTGGAACGGGTACGTGAGCGACGTGTACTCGTCGTTCCGCTTCACGCGGACCTCGAACTCCCCCCGCTCGTCGTGGGGGTCGGGGTCGGGCGTCTCGAGGACGCCGGGGTCGAACAGCGCGTGGCGGCCGAGGATGCCCTTGTCCGGGAGGCGGTACTCGCCCCTCGACTCCACGACGTAGAGGAAGGTCTCCTGCGAGCCGTCCGGCACCACGCGGTGTGTGGTCCCCTTCGGCAGGACCAGGAAGTCGCCGTCCCGATACCGCAGCGGGCCGTAGTCGGTCTCGAGCGTGCCGGCACCATGGTGCACGAAGTAGCACAGGTCACCATCGGCGTCGCGGAGGTACCACGGGGCCGCCTCCGCCCGGCGCGAGACGTAGACGGCGAGGTCGTCGTTGTGCAGGATCCGCTGCCAGTCCCCGGCCGCCTCGGTGAGATCGGCCGGCTTGATCCCGTTGAGGTCGTACGCCCGCGGCTTCAGCGGCCCCTCGATCCGGATCCACCCGGTGGGGAAATGCGTCCGGTACAGGTGCGAGGCCCGGCCGTCGAACGCCTCCCGGCCGTGCTCCTCCTCGTAGGTGCCGTCGGGCAGCCCGACGTGGGCCTGCCTCGCCACCAGGCCCTTGGACAGCGGGAACATCGCGGTCACCCCTTCCCGATCACCCGGCTCGAACCCGGAGCCCACCGGAACCGGCGGCCCGGGAAGAGCCTAGGACTCCTCGACCAGGTCGTCCGCGCTCGTCGTGGGCCCCGACTCCGCCTCCGCCGGGTTCTCGGCGTCGGCGACCTCCTGCTCGACGTTCGCCGTGACCGTGGCCTCGGCGCTGGTGTCGGAGGACTCGTCCCCCGCCGGCTCCTCCTTGGGATCCGGTGTGGGCTCGTCGGGGGCCGGGCCCTCGGCGGCGGGGCCGGCCTGCTCGGGGGCACCGGACTCTTCGGGCGCCGAGGCCTCGCCGGCCGCGGCCTCGGGCGACAGGACCGCGGCGGGAGCCTCGGTGGCCACGGCGGGCGACTCGGCCTCGGCCGTCGCGACGGCGGTCGCCTCGGTTGCGGCCGAGACCGCCGCGGCGCTCGAGGCCCGCGTCCGCGAGGACGAAGTCCTGGACGACCGGCCGGCGCGGCCGGCGGCCTTCCGTTCGGCCTTCCTCGCCTCCGCCTGGCGCGTCTCACGCGCCTTGTGCGCCCGTTCGCGGTCGTGCGCCCAGCGGATCTTGTTCCTGTCTCCACGTCCCACGCGGTGCTCCTTTCGGGAGATGCCGAACGGCCGACCGCGTCCGACCCAAAGAGCCTACGGAAGGAACCGCTCCACGGCCACGTCGCCGCCGGCTGCGAGCGAACGTCCGGCGACCGCTCCCGGGGATGCGGCGCCGGAGCCTCCTCCGGCCGCGCGAATTTCGAACGGCTAGCGAGCTTCGGGCTCGTCGCCCCGGGCGAGCTCTGCGCTCCGCTGGCGGGCCGCGTCGATCGCGTTGAGGAACGCCGCACGCACGCCGGCCTGCTCCAGGTGTCGGATCGCGGCGATCGTCGTGCCGCCCGGCGACGTGACCATCTCGCGGAGTTCGACCGGGTGCTTGCCGGTGTCGCGGAGCATCTTGGCTGACCCCAGCATCGTCTGGATGATGAGGTCGCCGGCCACGTCCCGGGACAGCCCGAGCAGGATGCAGGCCTCGATCATCGCCTCCGCCAGAAGGAAGAAGTACGCCGGCCCCGAGCCGCTCGTGGCCGTCACGGCGTCCTGGTGCGTTTCGGGCAGGCGGATCACCCTCCCCACGGCCCCGAGCAGCTCCTCGGCCACCGCGAGGTGCTCGTCGCCGGCGCGGGTGCCCGGCGACACGACCGACATGGCCTCGTCCACGAGCACGGGGACGTTCGACATCACGCGGACGACCGGCGCCGGCTGGCGCAGGCGGCTCTCGATGAAGGTCGTGCGGATCCCGGCGGCGAACGTGATCACCAGCTGCTCGGAGCGCACGTGATCGACGATCTGCCCGAGCAACGTCTCCATGTCCTGGGGTTTGACCATGAGCACCAGCGTGTCGGCCCAGGCGACGGCGTCGGGGTTCGACGTCCCGGTCGCCACGCCGTGACGTTCGGCCAGCTCGTGCGCGCGTTCTTCACGCCGGCAGGTGACCATGAGCTCGTCCGGCGTTCGCGCCCCGCTCCGGATCAATCCGGAGACCAGCGCCTCGCCCATCTTGCCACCGCCCAGGAACGCGACGTTCCGCCCCCCGCTCACCCGCTCACCCCACTCCACCGAACCGAAGGAACTGCGACACGAAGAACCACATGTTCGCAGGCCGCTCGGCCATGCGGCGCGTCAGGTACGGGTACCACTCGTCCCCGTAGGGCACGTACACCCGGACCGGATAGCGGGCCCGAGCCAGCGAGGCCTGAAGGTCGCGACGGATCCCGTACAGGAACTGGAACTCCACCCGTCCCCAGTCGACGCCGTGCGACTCGACGTACCGCCTTGCCCCCTCGGTCATCCGGGGGTCGTGGCTCGCCACGTGCACGGTGTGCCCACGGGCCATCAGCGTCGCGAAGACCCGTGCGAAGTTGCGGTCGACGTCGGCCCGGCCCGGATAGGCGACGTCGTGGGGCTCGAGATATGCCCCCTTGACCAGCCGCACGGTCGAGCGTTCGGGCAGGGCGTCGACGTCCACGCGCGTCCGGTACAGGTAGGTCTGGATGGCCAGCCCCACGTGGTCGAACCGCGACCGCAGTTCGGCGTGCGCCCGGAGCGTCGGGTCGACGTACTCGTGGGACTCCATGTCGATCATCACGAGCGTCCCCCGCGGCGCGGCCTCCTGGAGCACGCGTTCGGCGTTCTCGAGGGCGAGGTCGTACGAGAGGTCGAGCCCCAGCTGGGTCAGCTTCACGGAGATGTTGGCGTCGAGCTCCTCGGCCCGGTGCACGCGACGGAGCGCCTCCACGTACGCGTCGGCGGCCGCGCCGGCCTGCTCCTTGGAGACCACGTTCTCCCCGAGGTGGTCGAGCATCGTCGCGATCCCGCGCCGGTCGAGGTCCCTCGCGACTTCCATCGACGCGTCGAGCCCCTCGCCGGCGACGAACCGCAGCGCGACCTTCCTCCCGATCGAGTGCTCGGTGATCATCGACCGGAACCACCCCTGCCCGGTCAGCCACAGGACGGGAGCTCGCAGGAGCGGTCCGTTCACGGGCGTCCTCGGCGAGTGTCCACCGCGCCGAGTATAGGGAGCGCGGCCTGCGCTACTGTTGGAGTTCGCCCGCGCTCTTCCCGAAAGGCAGGCCGCGTGCTCGAACTCGACCAACTGACGAAGCGCTACGGCGCCGTCACGGCGCTCGACGGGCTCACGTTCGACGTGGCCCCCGGACAGATGTTCGGCTTCCTCGGGGCGAACGGAGCCGGCAAGACCACGGCCATGCGCATCGTGATGGGCGTGGCGGCCACGGACGGCGGCGAGGTCCGGTGGAACGGGCACGAGGTCACGCAGGACGACCGGGTGCGGTTCGGCTACATGCCCGAGGAACGCGGCCTGTATCCCAAGATGCAGGTTCGCGAACAGCTGGTCTACCTGGCCCGGCTGCACGGTCTGTCCGCGTCGCGGGCCCAGGCGAACACCGACCGGTGGCTCGCGACGTTCGAGCTGTCGCAGCGCGCGGATTCGAAGGTGGAGGAGCTGTCGCTGGGGAACCAGCAGCGTGTGCAGCTGGCGGCGGCACTCGTCCACGAACCCGACCTCCTGGTGCTCGACGAGGCGTTCTCCGGCCTCGACCCGATCGCCGTGGACACCCTCGGCAAGATGCTTCTGGAACACGCGGGGGCGGGCGCCACCGTGCTGTTCTCGAGCCATCAGCTCGACCTGGTGGAACACCTGTGCGACTCGGTGGCGATCATCGATCGAGGCCGTCTGGTGATGACCGGCCCGCTGGACGACCTGCGCTCGTCCGGCCGGCGCCGCCTGGTCGTCGAGTTGGGGAACGCGCGCACCGACTGGGCCGACCGGCTGCCGGGCGCGGAGGTCCTCGAGCGCCGCGGTGGCCGCGTGGTGCTGCGCCTGGACGACGACGTCGACACCCAGCGCGTCCTGAGGGCGGCGGAGTCGGCGGGCACGGTGGCGCGCTTCGCGGTCGAGCAGCCCCGCCTGTCCGAGCTGTTCCTGGAGGCCGTGGCCGCATGAGCGCGGCGAACGACGGCGACCGCGCCGCCACCCCGGCCGGAGCGGGTGCGCTCCCCACCGGCGAGGGGATCCGCATGATCGCGGCGCGGGAGATCCGCGAACGGACGAGGTCGCGGTCGTTCCGAATCGTGACGGTCGTGCTGATCGCGATCGGGATCGGCGCCGTGGCCATCCCCGCGGCCACGTCGAACTCCACGCCCCCGGTCATGGACGTCGGGCTGGTCGGCTCATACCCGGCCGTGCTGCAGCGGACGATGACGGACGTGGGGGGAACGGTCGGCGTCCGGGTCCGCCTCCACCACGAACGCGACCTGTCCGCCGCGGAACAGGCCCTCCGCAACGGCCGGCTCGACCTCGCGGTCGTCGACGGACGCCGGCTGCTGGTGAAATCGACGATCGACCAGCCCACGTCCAACTTGGGTCGCCTGACGGCCGGCCTCTCGCGCGCCATCGGCCTGACGAGGGCCCTGTCGGAGGCCGGGCTCCCGCCCGACAGGGCCGAGCGCGCCCTGAACGCCCCCCCGTTGCCGGTGGGAACCGTCGAGCACGCCGCGAGCGACCTCCCCAAGCGCAGGGCCATCGCGTTCGCCGGCCTGATCCTCCTGTACGTCTCGCTGGTCACCTATGGGGGATGGGTCGCCGTCGGGGTGCTCGAAGAGAAATCGAGCCGCATCGTCGAGATCCTGCTCTCCGCAGTCCGTCCGGCCACCCTGCTTGCGGGCAAGGTCATCGGGATCGGGGTGTGCGGGTTGTTGCAGTTCTCCGGCATCACCATCGCGGCCCTGCTCACCGCGGTCGCCGTCGGGAACGGCGTCCTCCCCTCGGGATCGCCGCTCTCGATCCTGTCCGCCCTCATGTGGTTCCTGGTGGGGTTCGCGTTCTACTCCAGCATGTACGCGGCGGCGGGCTCCCTCGGCTCGAAGTCCCAGGACGCCCAGGCGGTCGCGGCGCCGCTCCAGGTCCTGTTGCTGCTCGTGTACCTCCTGGCGATCTTCACGGCGCTCAGCACGCCCGACGCGCCCCTGATCCAGGTCCTGTCGTTCTTCCCCCCGACCGCGCCGATGATCATGGGCGTCCGAGCCATCGCGGGGAACGTCCCGTGGTGGCAGATCGCGATCTCGGTTGCGCTCACCCTTGCGGCGACGCTGTGGCTGATTCGGCTCGCGGGCCGGATCTACGCCCATGCGATCCTGCGCATCGGCCCCCGCCTCAAACTCCGCCAGGCCTGGCGGGAGGCATCCGAGCCCGGCGCGGCGTCGGGCTGAGCCTCACAAGTCCTTCACGGAAGGTTCATGGCCGCCACGCACAGAGGCCGGTAGGTTGGGACCCGGCCGCCGCCAGTGACGACGAGACGGAGGAACCGATGAGCACCGAGATCCAGGAGCCCACGACGTCGACGATCGCCGCCCGATCCGTCGACGCCGTGAAGGTGTACGGCGAGGGCGACGCCGAGGTCCGCGCGCTGGACGGCGTGACGGCGGAGTTCCCGAAGCGCCAGTTCACCGCGATCATGGGACCCTCGGGGTCGGGCAAGTCGACGCTCCTGCACTGCCT
The DNA here is from genome assembly GCA_036557505.1 of Actinomycetota bacterium. Taxonomy (GTDB): domain Bacteria; phylum Actinomycetota; class UBA4738; order UBA4738; family JACQTL01; genus DATBHM01. The sequence goes on from DATBHM010000159.1 coordinate 6,927, forward strand.
GGCCGGGCTCGATCGTCTGACGAGCGGACGGGCATTCATCGGCGACGTCGACCTCGGAACCCTCAACGAGAAGAAGCTCACCCTGCTGCGGCGGGAGAAGGTCGGGTTCATCTTCCAGGCGTACAACCTGGTCGGAACCCTGACGGCGGGCGAGAACATCACGCTCCCGCTCGACATCGCCGGCGAGAAGCCCGACGACGGGTGGATCGGCACGGTCGTCGAGACCGTGGGCCTGCAGCAGCGGCTCAAGCACCACCCCGCGGAACTGTCCGGGGGTCAGCAGCAGCGCGTCGCCGCGGCCAGGGCGCTCGCCAGCCGCCCCGAGATCATCTTCGCGGACGAGCCCACCGGGAACCTCGACTCCAGGGCCGGCAACGAGCTCCTGGAGTTCATGAAGAAGGCCACCGGCGAGTTCGGGCAGACGATCGTGATGGTGACCCACGACCCGGCGGCCGCCGCGTACAGCGACCGGGTGCTGTTCCTGGCCGACGGGAGGATCGCGTCCGAGATGCGCGATCCGACCGCCGACCGCGTCCTCGACCGCATGAAGGAACTCGGGGGCTGATCCACCGTGTGGCGCGCCACGATCAAGGGCCTCGTCGCCCACAAGCTGCGCCTGGGCCTGACCGCCCTGGCGGTCGTGCTGGGGGTGGCCTTCGTCGCGGGCACCCTCGTGCTGACCGACACGCTCGGGCACACGTTCGACCAGCTGTTCTCCCAGGTCTCCAAGGGCGTGGCCGTCACCGTCCGGGCCAAGTCGAACTTCGGCAACGAGCACGGCCGGATCTCCGACTCGCTGCTTCCGACCATCAAGTCGGTCGAGGGCGTGGCGCGCGCCGACGGCATCGTGCAGGGCTACGCCCAGGTGGTGGGGTCCGACGGCAAGGCGGTGGCCACGGGCGGGGCGCCGACGTTCGGGGTCAACTGGGTGAACGCCCCCGAGAACCCGCTCACCCTCCGTTCGGGCCGGGCGCCGAACGGGCCCGACGAGGTGGCGATCGACGTCGGCACCGCCGAGAAGGCGGATCTGGAGGTGGGCGACCGGGTGGAGATCCTGTTCCTCGGCCCACCCCGGCGGTTCACCCTGGTCGGGCTGACGGGGTTCGGGAACGCCGACAACCTCGCCGGGGCCACGATCTCGGCGTTCGACACGGCCACCGCGCAGAACGTGCTCGACGCCAAAGGCAAGTTCGACGCCATCGACGCGGTCGCGGCCCCCGGCGTGTCGGACATCGCCCTGCGGAACCGTATCGCGGGCGTCCTTCCGGGCGGCGTCGAGGCCGTCACCGGCGCGAAGGCGGCCCAGGAGAACGCCCAGCAGGTGAAGGACGGGCTGGGGTTCTTCAAGACGGCGCTGCTGGTGTTCGCCGGCATCGCCCTGTTCGTGGGCACGTTCATCATCTTCAACACGTTCTCGATCATCGTCGCGCAGCGAACGCGCGAGCTCGGGCTGCTCCGGGCGCTCGGGGCGACCGGACGCCAGGTCACCACCTCGGTCCTGGTCGAGGCGGTGATCACTGGGCTCGTCGCCTCGGCGCTGGGACTCGGCCTGGGCGTGTTGATGGCGGTGGGGCTGCAGAGCCTGCTGCGGGGGTTCGGGATCTCGCTGCCCTCGTCGGGCCTCGTGTTCCTGCCCCGGACGATCTGGGTGTCGCTCGCGATCGGGACGATCGTGACCGTGCTCGCGGCGTTCTCGCCGGCGCGGCGCGCCGCGTCGATTCCGCCCATCGCGGCGATGCGCGACGTGCCCCCACCCGCCGCCTCGCTCCGCCGGCGGTCCATCGTCGGCACGGTCGTCACGGCGATCGGGCTCGCCGAGCTGCTGTTCGGGCTGTTCGGGAACGTGAAGACGCCCATCAACAACGTCGGGCTGGGGGTGGCGCTGATCTTCGTCGGCGTCGCGATGCTCGCACCGCTGATCGCCCGGCCGCTGGCGCGGGGTATCGGCGCGCCCTTCGCCGCCCTGTTCCGGATGCCGGGGCGCCTCGGCCGGGAGAACGCGGCCCGGAACCCCAGACGGACGTCCTCGACGGCGTCGGCGCTCATGATCGGGCTCGCGCTGGTCGCGTTCACCAGCATCTTCGCCCAGTCTCTGAAGTCCTCGGTGGCCGACCTGCTCGAACGGACGCTGAAGGCCGACTACATCCTGTCCACCAACCAGTTCGCCGGCTTCTCGCCCGAGGCGGCCCAGGCCGCACGCGGTGTGCAGGGCGTCGGGATCGTCTCGGAGCTCCGGGGCGGACAGGACGCGCAGATCAAGATCGACGGATCGACGCATTTCCCGTCGGGCGTCGATCCCGCCACCATCGACAGGGTCCTCAACCTCGAGCTCCGGCCGGGGAGCTCCCTCGCGGGCCTGCAGAGCGGCGGTATCGCGATCAAGGGACAGACGGCCGACGACAAGGGCTGGAGGCTCGGCGACACGATCCCCGTGCGATTCCCGACCGGCGGCGTGCAGCGGATGCCGCTCGTGGCGGTGTTCGACGCGAACACCTTCGTCGGCGACTACCTGCTGTCGATCCACACGTTCGAACAGCGGTTCACCCAGCAGCTCGACCAGCAGGTGCTGATCGTGGCGGAGCCCGGCGCGTCGCTCACCGCCGTCCGCGGCGGCATCGACGAGGCCATGAGGCCGTTCCCCAACGTGGAGGTCCAGGACCAGGCCGAGTTCCGGCAGCAGCAGGAGGACCAGATCGACACGCTGCTCGGGCTCGTCACCGCGCTGCTGCTGCTGGCGATCATCATCGCCCTCGTCGGCATCGTGAACACCCTTGCGCTGTCGATCTTCGAACGAACCCGCGAGATCGGGCTGCTCCGGGCGGTCGGGATGAGCCGGCGCCAGGTGCGGGGGATGATCCGGTGGGAGGCGGTTGTCATCGCGGTGTTCGGCGCGGTGCTGGGCGTCGCCCTGGGGATCTTCTTCGGGTGGGCGCTCGTGCAGGCGCTCAAGGACCAGGGCATCACGGTGTTCGCCATCCCGGTCGGGCAGCTGGTGCTGTACGTGATCCTGGCCGGCTTCGCGGGGATCCTCGCCGCCGTCTGGCCGGCCCGGCGGGCCGCCAAGCTCGACGTCCTCCGCGCGGTCACGGTCGAGTGACGCACCGGCGTCCCGGCGACGCGAGGGATTGTCCGGCCGGGACGCGAGAGGGCCCGAGAGACTTCCGGCTCACCGCCGACCGAAGCCTGCGGTCACCATCGGCCTCTCGGGCCCAAGTGTTCCGAGCAACCTACCGGCCCACCGAGGGAGCGTTCCG
>DATBHM010000160.1:0-10676 GCA_036557505.1 Actinomycetota bacterium
GCGTGTCGTGGTTTCTGTCACGCGGGAACGGGGAAACAAGTCCCGAGCCCGCATTCGCGAACCCCTGAGGCTCGAGGACAGGGGGAGATCGTGACATCCACTGAGACGGTGGTGCTGCCGCATCCCGGCCGGACGTCGAGCAACGGGCCCGGGGAGATCCCGTGGGACGTGGAGATCTCGATCCGGGGCCTGACGAAGTCGTTCGGGTCGCAGACGATCCTCGACGACGTCACCTGCGACATCCCCAAGGGCAGGATCACGCTGATGCTCGGCCCCTCGGGGACCGGCAAGTCGGTGTTCCTCAAGAACATCATGGGCCTGCTGAAGCCCGAGCGCGGCGAGATCTGGATCGACGGCAAGGACATCGTCCGCCTGTCCAGCAGGGAGCTCTACAAGGTCCGGCGGAAGTTCGGCGTCCTGTTCCAGGACGGCGCGCTGTTCGGCTCGATGAACATCTTCGACAACGTCGCGTTCCCGCTGCGTGAACACACCCGCAAGCCCGAACGCGAGATCCGCCAGATCGTCGACGACAAGCTGGCGATGGTCGGCCTCCAGGGGGCCGAGAAGAAGCTCCCCGGCGAGATCTCCGGCGGGATGAAGAAGCGGGCCGGGCTGGCCCGCGCGCTGGTGCTCGATCCCGAGATCGTGATGTTCGACGAACCCGACTCCGGCCTCGACCCCGTCCGGACGGCGTTCCTCAACGAGCTCATCCTCGACCTGAACCGTCAGCTGCACGCGACGTTCATCGTCGTCACGCACGACATCGCCACCGCGCGGCGCGTCGCCGACTTCATCGGGATGCTCTACCTGCGGAACCTCGTGCGGTTCGACACCAAGGAGAACATGTTCAACTCGGACATCCCGGTGGTCCGGCAGTTCCTGGCCGGGGCCACCGAGGGCCCGATCGGGATGTCCGAGGAGGCCGACGCCGGCCGCGGCGGCGGCGCTCCGATCGGGGCCGTGTCCACGTACGGCATGACCGCCGAGGAGACCGAGGCGCTCGAGCGCGAGGCCGGGGCCCCGGCCCCCGCCGGCCGGGAGGCCGGCGCGCCGCGCGCCGAGACCGAACCCCAGACGGAGCCGGAGCGCCCTCCCGGCGGCGACGACGGCGAGGAGTCCGACCCCGACGACGCGGCGCCCCCGCCCCAGCGTGAGGAGCGGAAGGAGGAGTAGTTGGCTGCCCGCCTCGCGCCCCGGCGCGCGTTCCGCTTCGTCGACGAGGTCGGACGGATGTTCTCCGTCGGCCTGGAGTCCATGCACACGGTGCTCCGCCGGCCGTGGCCGCTCGAGGAGTTCCTCCAGCAGGTCTGGTTCCTGGCCAAGGTCACCACGGTCCCGGTGATCCTCATCTCGATCCCGTTCGGGATGGTCATCTCGCTGCACGTCGGGTCGTTCCTCACCCAGCTCGGGGCGCAGGCCCACATGGGCGCGGCCATGGTGCTGGCCGTCGTGCGGGAGGAGGCGCCGGTGGCCACCGCCCTGCTCATCGCCGGCGCGGGCGGTTCGGCCATGTGCGCCGACCTGGGCTCGCGGCGCATCCGCGAGGAGATCGACGCCATGGAGGTCCTCGGCATCGACCCGGTCCAGCGGCTGATCATGCCCCGGATCCTCGCGGCGACGGTCGTGGCCGTGCTGCTCGACGCGATCGTCAGCGTGGCCGGCATCGCCGGCGGGTGGTTCTTCGCGGTGATCGTCCAGCACGGCACCACGTCGAGCTACTTCGCCAGCTTCAACGAGCTGTCCCAGCTGCCCGACCTGTTCATGGCGCTCACCAAGGCCGCGATCTTCGGGTTCGTCGGCGGGACGGTGGCCTGCTACAAGGGCTTCTACGCGAAGGGCGGCCCGAAGGGCGTCGGCGACGCCGTCAACCAGGCCGTCGTCATCACCTTCCTCCTGCTGTTCTTCCTGAACTTCATCCTCACCGCCGTCTACTTCAACTTCGTCCCGCAGAAGCTGGGGAGCGGGTTCTAGGTGGCCTCCACGTCCGCGACGATGACGCCCCGGCGGTTCCGGCCGCTCGCCCGGACCAACCGGATCCTGTCCGCGCCGTTCGAGCGCCTCGTCGACCAGCTTCGCTTCTACCGGCGGGCAGTCGCGGCCATGCCGGCCGCCCTCAGGTACCGGAAGGTCATCGCCAGCACCGTCTCCGACATCACGATCGGCGTCGGCGCGCTGGTGGTGGGGGCGGGCACGTTCTTCGTGATCTTCGCGATGTCGTTCTTCACCGGCACGCAGGTCGGCCTCGAGGGGTTCCAGGGGCTGTCCCAGATCGGGGCGCAGGCGTTCACCGGCCTGGTGTCGTCATGGGCGAACACCCGCGAGATCACGCCGCTCGTCGCCGGCGTGGCGCTGGCCGCGCAGGTGGGGACGTCGTTCACCGCGGAGCTCGGCGCCGCGCGCATCTCCGACGAGATCGACGCCCTGGAGGTCATGGCGGTCCCGTCGCTGACCTACCTGGTGTCCACGCGGATCTGGGCAGCGCTGATCACGATGATCCCGCTGTACCTCGCCGCGCTGTTCTCGTCCTATCTCGCGACCGAGGCCATCGTCACGAGGTTCTTCTCGCTCGACCCCGGGACGTACATCCACTACTTCCGGCTGTTCCTGCCCCCGATCGACGTGATCTACAGCCTGATCAAGGCCGTGATCTTCGCGATCCTCGTCGTGCTCATCCACTGCTACTACGGCTACAACGCGACGGGCGGGCCGGCGGGGGTGGGCGTCGCGAGCGGGCGCGCGATCCGGACCTCCATCGTGGTCGTCGTGATCGTGAACCTCGTCCTGTCGCTGATCTTCTGGGGCGGCAACGACACCGTGAGGATCGCCGGATGAGGCGCGGCTTCCACCCCACCGCGTCCGAGCGGGGGTCGTTCGTCAAGGCGTCGTGGATGCGAATCCCGACGTGGATCAAGGGCCCGGTGATCCTGGCGATCATCGCCACGCTGGTGTTCCTCGGCGTGAAGGACTCCTACGGGGGGTTCGACCGCACGTACGACGTGACGATGCGGCTCCCCCGGGCCGGGCAGCAGCTCGAGGTGGGCTCGGACGTGCGGCTCCGAGGCGTCGTGATCGGCACGGTCGACGCGATCAGCCTGCAGGACCGCGACGTCCGGCTGACGCTCAAGATCGAGCACCAGTACCGCATCCCCCGCGACGCCCGGGCCTACGTCACGCTGAAGACGCTGCTGGGGGCGAAGTTCGTCGACCTCCGCGTACCGGGGACGTTCGGCCCGCCGTTCCTGGCGGACGGCGCCCGGATCACCGCGACGCACATCGGGCCCGAGCTCGAGGACGCGCTCGCCGACGGCGTGAACGTCCTCGACGCGATCCGCCCGAACGACCTGGCCACCGTGATCCACGAGCTCGCCACCGGCGCCCGCGGCCACGGCGACGACATCCGGTATTCGCTCGACAAGAACGCCCGGCTGTCCACCGAGTTCCAGCAGACGCTGCCGTCGCAGCTGCAGGCGCTCCACGACTTCCGCACGATCTTCGGAACGCTGCGGCACTCCGGCGTCGACCTCAACAACCTCGCAGACGCGATCAACCAGGGCGTTCCCGTGTACGCCTCGACGAGGGCGTCGGAGGAGCTGCACCACGCGCTGGTCGCGATCACGCCGTTCGCCAGGAACCTCGGGGATCTCCTGATCCTCAACCGCGCGCAGCTGGACCGGCTCATGGACGACGGGGACACGGTCCTGCAGGCGATCGCCGACCGACCGGGCGGGCTCCACGACCTGATCCAGGGGCTGTACCGCTACGTGTACCGGCTCTCGGGGAACCCGTTCATCCTGCACGACGGCAGCGGCGCGGCGGCGTTCAGCGATTTCGTCGGGGGGAACTCCGACGCCGAGACCCGCCGCGAGATCTGCTACGCGCTGCCGGTCGACGTCCGCCGGCGGGTGCCGCTGTGCGGCGGCAGCGGCGGGCTGCCCCTGCCGGCGCCGCCGCAGGTCCCGGTGCCCGTTCCGACCCTGCCGGTTCCGGCGCCGACCCTCCCGGGGGCGAACGGCTGATGGCGCGGTCGGCGCGGTTCTCCAAGGTGACCCTCCTCAAGGTGCTGGCGTTCGTCGTCGTCTCGCTGGTGTTCACGGCGGTGCTGGCGATGCGGATCGGGAACCTCCAGTTCTTCCAGCACCAGTACGCGCTCTCCGCGGTCTTCTCCGACGCCACGGGGGTGTTCACGGGCGACTCGGTGAAGCTCGCCGGCGTCGACGTGGGCCGGGTGAGCGACGCGCACATCGAGGACGGGCACGGCGTCGTGGACTTCACGGTGGACGACTCGGTGAAGCTGACCCGGGACGCCACCGTCGCGATCCGATGGCGGAACGTGCTCGGGCAGCGGTTCCTGTACCTGTACCCCGGCTCCGGCGGGGGCGCCCCGCTCGAGAACGGGGACACGATCGGCCTCGACCACACGGAGGACGCCGGCGACCTCGGCCAGCTGCTCAACGAGCTCGGCCCGATCCTCAAGGCCATCGACCCCGACAAGGCGAACGCGTTCCTCGACGCGATGAACGAGGCGCTCACGAACAACGAGGGCACCGTGCGCGACCTGCTCACCGAGGGCGGCGGGCTCGCCCAGCGCCTCGCCGGGATGGACGGGCGGATCCAGACCCTGATCACCTCGTCGAACACGGTGATCTCGACGTACGCCCGCCAGAACCGGGCCATCAAGGGCATCCTCGACGACCTGGACTCGGTCGGCGGCGGCCTGCGGGGCATGACCGGGAACATCGACTCGCTGATCGTGAACTTCGCGAGGGTCCAGCAGGAGCTCGACCGGTTCCTGAAGGAGAACCGCGGCAACATCGACTCCTCCCTCGGCCAGCTGGCGTGGGTGACGAGGCTGCTCGCATCGAAGCGCGGCGAGCTGGCCAGGACGCTGTGCAGCCTCCCGGCCGGCGTCTCGCCGTACTTCCAGACCACGTCCTGGGGCGAGTGGTTCAACGTCCGCGTCATCCGGATCACGCTGAAGGACAGCCACGACAACACGCTGTTCAGCGCGGGGGAGGCGCCGCAGGAACGCGGCGACACGAAGGCCCAGCGCCCGTACACGTGCGGCTCGGTGATCCCGGGCGAGGGTTCGAACCCGAACGAGGGCCAGGGCGGCCCCGGCGGGATCGGGGTCCCCGGCATCCCCGGCGGACTGCCCGGCACCGACTCGTCGGGCTTCACCGGCCTCGGCGGGTTCCTGCAGGGCGTCCTGCAGGGGGTCAAGCATGCCTAGCCTGCGCGGGGCCCTGCGGAAGTCGTTCCTCGAACGGAACCAGCGCATCATCGGCCTGCTCGCCCTGGCGCTCCTCGTCGGCGGATCCGCCGTGGCGCTGCTGCTGACCGGCGGGGTGTTCGCCAGCCGGTACACGGTGACCGCGTACTTCACCGACGCGGCCGGCATCCAGCCGGGCGACGCCGTCACGGTGGCCGGGCTGCCGGCCGGGGTCGTGAAGGGGCTGCACGTCGAGGGGGGCCGGGTCGCGATGGACCTCGGGGTCAACTCCTCGGTGAAGATGCCGGCCGACTCGACCGCGGACATCGTCGTCCAGACGCTGCTCGGCAAGGAGGCCGTGAACCTGGTGGCGGGGGAGTCGAAGCGGCTCCTCGCCGACGGCGACACCATCCCCGTCTCCCGGACCACCACGCCGATCGACATCACACAGCTGAACGACATCTCGGTCCGGCTGCTGAACCGCTCCGACGCCACGGCCCTGAACGACCTGATGTCCGAGGTATCCCAGGTCGCCGCCGGCAAGGGGCCGGACGTGCACCGCCTGGTGTCCGGGCTGGCCGACCTGGCCTCGGCCGTCGACGCCAAGCGGCAGCAGCTGGGCAGCCTGATCGACGCGCTGCGGAGCCTGTCCACCACGCTCGCGGACAAGGACGCCACGATCGTCAGCCTCATCGACAACCTGACGCCGGTCCTGGGGAACCTGGCCCAGCGCCAGGGCGCGATCGCCACGCTGCTGCGCTCGACCGACTCGGCGGCGCACGAGACGGCCGATCTCGTCAGGCGGAACCGCGGCACCCTCGACGTCACGCTCGACGCACTGCACCAGGATCTCGCGGTGCTCGACCAGCACCAGCTGGACCTCGCGGCGACCATTCAGTACCTGAACCAGGCCGTCCAGGGCTACTCGAGCGTGGGGTACTCCAACGGGTTCCCCAACCACTGGGCGAACATCTTCGTGCAGTCGCTCGGCCCGGCCGGGGTCGACGCGATCCTCGGCCAGTGCGGTGCCGTCGACCAGCTCATCGACCAGGTCCTCGGGACGAGGTGCGACCAGCTCGGCACCGGCGGCTCCGGTGAGCCGGTCCCCACGCCGTCGCTCCCCGGCCTGCCGACGCCGTCGCTGCCGCCGATCCCGGTGCCCACGGCGCCGGTCCCGGTCCCAACGGGCCTCCCCAGCCTGCCCTCGCTGCCGACCCCATCCCTGCCGGGCGGCGGCAACGGGCCGGGCGTGAGCCTCCCGCCGCTGCCGACACCGAGCATCGGCCTGCCGGGGGCGAACCTCGGGGCGCACCAGCCGGCGGGCCGCCGGGCCTTCGGCGTCTCCTACCGGGACTTCATGAACGGGTTCCTCGGGAGGAAGGGGAAGGCGTCGTGAGGCGGTTCGCGCGCGGGTTCGGCGGACTGCTGGCGGCGAGCGTGCTGCTGCTCCAACTCTCCGCGTGCGGCTCCGGCGGCTCCCACGGCTACGCCGCGGAGTTCACCCGCGCCGTGCAGGTGTTCCCCGGGATCAAGGTCCGGGTGCTCGGCGTCGACGTCGGCCACGTCACCGAGGTGGCCAACACCGCGGACGGCGTGAAGGTGTCGTTCGAGATCGACGACCCAACGACGAAGCTCCCCGCGGGGGTCCAGGCGGCGGTCGTGCCGGTCTCGCTCCTCGGCGAGCGGTACATCCAACTGTTCCCCGCGTACACGGGCGGCGCCGTCCTGCAGCCGGGCGCGACGATCCCGGTGCGCCGGACCGCGGTGCCGGCCGAGCCGGACGAGCTGCTGGGGTCGCTCCAGGACTACCTGGGCGGGCTGAACAAGCAGACGGTGACGAGGTTCGTCGAGAACGGCGCCGCGCTCCTGCGGGGCAACGGCACGGAGGTCAACCGGTTCATCCACAACGGCACCGAGCTCCTCACCACGCTGAACGCCAAGCGCGACGACCTCGCCGACCTCGTGGTCCAGCTCGACAAGGTGACGACCACGCTGGCGTCGCGGCAGCGGGCCGTCGGCCAGCTCATCCGGAACTACGACGCGGTCTCGGGGACGCTCGACGCCAACCGCCGGGCGCTCGAGGGCACGGTCACCGGCCTGAACGAGGCCGCCACCCAGCTCGCCGCCCTGCTGCTCGCCCACCGCCGGCCGCTCCATGCCGACGTCGAGGCGCTCACGCGGACCGGCCAGACCGTGGTGAAGAACGTCGACGCGCTGGCGCAGACCGGTCACTGGGCGACGCTGCTGTTCCAGGCGGCCTCCCGGGCCGTCGACTACAACCGCGACTGGCTGCGGCTGGGGAACCAGGGCGCGGAGCTGGCCTCGCTGATCCTGCTCCGGCTCGAGCAGCGCCTCATGGAGCTGTGCGCCGGCACCGGCTCCGTGGCGTGCGCCACGCAGAACTTCTGGTCGGTCCACGCGCCCAGCCTGTTCTGCTTCACGGGGAGCTGCCCGGCCTCATCCCTCCCGGCCGCGACGCAGGTGACGAGGGCCATCGTCCACCAGCCGAAGACGAAGGCGGCCATGCGGCGCCGGGCGACGTCGGAGCACACCACGGTGAACGCGCTCATGAAGGACCTGCTCGACTCGACGGTCGGGGACCCCTACCGGTGGATGGCCCAGGGAGGGACGTCACCGTGAGGCCGCGCCGGTCCATCGCGCTCCTGGTCGTCGGGGCAGCCGTCGCCGCGCTGGCGTTGTCGGCGTGCGGTTCCAGGGGGCTCACCGTCAAGGCCCGGTTCGCCGACGTGGCCGACCTCTCCCCGGATGCGCCGGTGATGATGGCCGACGTCCGGATCGGCAAGGTCGACTCGATCACGCTCGACCACGACGAGGCGCTGGTCACCATGACGATCGACCCCGCGGCGCACGTTCCCCGGGACGTGATCGCCAGGGCCCGGCGGACGTCGCTCCTCGGCGAACGCATCATCGACCTGGTCGTCCCCGACCACCTCCCGGCGAACGCCCCACTGCTGCGGAGCGGCGCCACGATCCGGGACACGGTGGTCCGCCCCGACCTCGAGGACCTCGTCAAGTCGGGGAGCGCCGCCCTGGCCCCGGTGGCCGCGGGCGAGGTGGCCACGCTGGTCGACGAGGGGGCCAAGGGGTTCGGCTCGAGCGGCCGGGACGTCCGCACACTCCTGGACAACCTGCACGACATCGTCCACGCGTACGCCGGCCGGACCGGCGACATCGAGGCGGTGGTGTCCTCCCTGGACGAGCTCAACACGACCCTCGCGTCGCACGCGTCCGCGCAGGGGTTGTCGGTGGTCAACACGCAGAAGGCGCTCGCCGCGGTGCGCCGCCAGATGCCGGTCCTGAAGGCCGCGATCGTCCAGCTCGACCGGCTCTCCGTCGGGGGCCGGAGCCTCCTGCAGGCGCACTCGGACGAGATGCGCGACTTCTTCCGGCAGGTCCGCCAGATCGTGGGGGAGCTGCACTCCCAACAGTCCGACCTCGTGAACATCCTGAAGTACGCGCCGCTGCACAACCGGAACACCCAGATGGTCGAGTACGAGGAGTTCAACCAGGTGCTGCAGGACTTCGTGATCTGCGGCATCAACGACGATCCGTCCGACCCCGCCCGGCGGTGCGTCGGGGGCGACAGCGGCGACCCGGGCCTCCCCGGGCCGGGCGGAGGGAGCACGCCGTGATCGGCAGGCGCGTCGTGCTCAACCTCGTGGTGTTCCTCGCGCTCGCCGTGCTGCTGGTCTGGTACGGCGTGTCCCAGCTGCTCGTGCAGCAGGGCGGCGGAAAGACGGTCCGGGTGGAGTTCTCCAACGCCTCGGGCCTGGGGCCACGCGACGACGTGACGATGCGCGGCGTCCCCGTGGGCTCGGTCCAGTCGGTCACGCTCACTCCCAGGGGGGTCGCCGACGTCGTGGTCCTGCTCCAGCCGGGCATCGAGGTCCCCTCCGGATCGCACGCCGAGATCAGCCGTCGGAGCCCGATCGGCGACCTCACCCTCAATCTCGACCCCGGGACGGGCCCCACGATGGCCGACGGCGCGACGATCCCGGTGTCGTCCACCACGGTCCCGCCCGACCCCGAGCGGACGATCGCCGAGCTGGCGAAGGTGCTCGGCGCGGTTCCCTCGAGCGACCTGTCCACGCTCGTGCACCAGCTGGCGCTGGCGGTCGACGACCGGGGCGGGGACCTCGCGCAGCTGTCGGAGGTGTCGGGGCAGCTCCCGGCGCGCATCCTGGAGGTCCGGCGCCGGCTCGACCACCTGATCAGGACCGGCCCGGTGGTGACGGGGACGTTCGCCCGCAACGCCTCCGCCCTGCGGGACGACATCGCGCAGACGGCCGTGCTCGCCGACATCCTGCGGGATCGCCGTCACGACCTGGTGGCCCTGTCGAGGAACGGGGCGTCGTTCGCCGAGCTGTACAACCGGCTGCTGAGCTCGGAGAAGGCGAACATCGCCTGCCTCATCAACTCGTTCGGGACCGTGAACGAGGTCCTCGCGATCCCCAACAACCTGCAGAACCTGAAGAACGTCCTCGAGCTGAACCACTACTTCTTCGATGCGGTGTGGCAGTCCGTGCAGGTGGGGAAGGACGGGCTGGCGTGGTTCCGCGTGCAGCTGCTGCCGCACCAGGAGCCTGCTGCTCGCGAGTACTCGCAGCGGCGCCCGCCGCCGAACGTGTACGGCGGCGACGCCTGCCGCTCCATGTACGGCCCAGGCGTCGGCCGGGTCACCCAGCCCGGCCCGGTGTGGCTGGCCCGCGGCTCACACCTCGTGATGGGACACCGGTAGCGGCACCGAGAAGCCCGCGGAGGAGACCGACATGACGAACGCGCTCCGATCGACACCGAAGGCCCCGGGCGAGGGCACCATCCCCGAGCCCGGGACCGACCGAGACCTCACGCCCGCCGACGGGACCGTCGCGCCCGCCGCCCGCGCCACCACGGTCGTCCGCCACGGACCCGTCCGCCGTTCCCTGCCCTGGGTCCTGGTGGCGGTGGCAGCTGCCGTCGCGGTCGTGTTCGCCCTGCTGTGGCGGAACGCGGACTCGCAGCTGAGCTCGGCGCAGTCCCTCGAGCACCGGACCGCCCAGGTGGCGGCGACCGGGACCTCGTTCCTCACGGCGCTGACCAACTTCTCGGGTGCGACGATCCGATCGGACGTCGCGAAGATCCGCCGGTACGCCGTGGGCGACTTCGCCCAGCAGGTCGACCAGTTCTTCGGCCCGACCAACACGACCGCGCTCCAGAACGGGAGGGTCGTGAGCGTGGGACAGGTCCGGTCGGTGTTCGTGCAGTCGATCGACGGCCAGCAGGCGTCGGTGTTCGGGCTCGTTGACGAGGCGGTACGCAGCGCGCACTCGGCGCCCCACACCAGCACGCTGCGGGTCGACGTCGAGATGCTCCGGACGACCGCCGGCTGGCGGGTCTCGAACGTCGACATCCTGGAGTCCCCCGGGAACGGCCCGCTCGGCTAGAGGGCGCACCCCTCGGCACATCC
>DATBHM010000161.1:0-16344 GCA_036557505.1 Actinomycetota bacterium
GCTGAACCCGGTCTCAGTCGGCGGCCGGGCCATCGGTGTTGATCACCACGTCGCCGGTGCCCACCCGGAACAGCACGGCCTCGACGCCGTCGTCGCTCGCGCTGGCCTCGCGGTGGATCTCGCCGCCCGGGATGAAGATGAACGTCCCCGGCCCGCTGGTCTGGGCGCGGCCGCCGCCGGGCCCCCATTCGAGGCGGAACCGCCCGGCGGTCACGTAGATGTACGTGTCGTAGCGCCCGTGGTGGTGCCAGCCGGTGAGCACGCCGGGTTCGGTTCGGAGCGTTCCCACCCACACCCCCTCGCTCGCGAACGCCGCCTCCCGATGCATCCCCGGGGTGACGTGGTCGGACGGCGCCAGCTCGTCCGCGCTCACCATCTGGACCTCTCGGTCGGACATGTCCGGTGTCCCTTCGAAGGCTGACGCCCCGACGCTATGCATCGGCCCCGTGCGGAGCAAGCCGGTGTCACCGTGCGACGCGCTCGCGAGATCATGGGCCGGGCCGCGTACCGCGACGTCGTCGCAGGCGGACGGCGCGCGGTCGAGGCGGCGTGGACCTACCCCGAGCCGAACCGCCGGTACGCGGAGCCGGCGGGGTGGCTGGCGTTCTATCCGGGGCGGGCGGACGGGTGCACGCTGGACGGCGAAGGGGTTCGGGCGCAGCCGGGCCGGTACTACGGCGGGTGGGTCACCGACGACGTCGTGGGGCCGTTCAAGGGGGAGCCGGGCACGGGCGGCTGGTAGGTACACTGTCGGCCGGTCCGGCCCTGTCCGCACCGACGGGACGTAGCGCAGCTTGGTAGCGCGCAGCGTTCGGGACGCTGAGGTCGCGGGTTCAAATCCCGCCGTCCCGACCTCTCGGTCACCCCTCCCTGAGCTCGGCGACCAGCCGGGCGTACGCGCCCGCGGCGTCGTCGCCCATCGAGTCGAGCGCCAGACGCTTCGGCGCCGGGCCCGTGCGGTCCACGCCGTGGATGCCGAACCGGGGTTCGTACGAACCCCACTCGTAGTTGTCGTACAGCGACCAGTGCACGTAGCCCTCGACCGGCGCGCCGGACGCCACCACCGAGGCGACCGCCCGGACGTGCTCGTCGAGATACCGGGGACGCGTCCATCCGTCCGAGCGCGGGTGGCCCACGCCGTCCCGAACCCGGTTGCACAGGCCGTTCTCCAGGATCCACACGGGCGGGCCGTGGTCGGTGGCCGCGCGGACGAACGCGGCGAACGAGCGGGGCCGGGGCGGGTCCTCCCACAGGTCGCGGTACGGCATCCGGCTGCGCCCGCCCGCGGTACGGTGGCCGGGAACCCGCAGGTAGCCGGCCGCCCACGACGCGTACAGGTCGACGGCCACCACGTCGAGCGCCCCGCCGGGCGCATCCCGGTACACCGCCTCCAGCGCCGTCTCGCCGGGCCCGCCGACCCAGCGGCCGACCCGATCGGCCAGGCGCTGGGCGGGTGCACGGTCCGGGCCGGCCAGCCCGCGGCGGATCGCGAACCACTCGTCTCGACGCATCGCCAGGTACCCCGGGAGGTCGTCGGGGGCGATGCCCCGGCTCGGCGCGAGCAGGGTGTCCACCAGCCCCCGGTCGAACTCGTAGACGGAGTTCGTGTAGGTGTTCGTCGTGGCGACCGGGGCCGGCCAGCCCCGGTCCCGATGCAGGCGGTGGATCGCCCCGTATGCGAGGACGTGCGCCGCCAGCAGGTGGTCGAGCGCACGCCGCATCGGCCGCACCCGTCCCGGCCCGCCGCCGGGGAACATGCCCGAGGCCCAGGTCTGGAACGCCAGGACGTTCGGCTCGTTCGTCGTCACGTACTTCAGCGGCGGGGTGTGATCCCGGGCGGCCAGGCCCTCGCCCAGCCTCCGCGCGGCCTCGGCCGCGTACCCGGCGAACAGCCCGGGCGCCTCCGGGCGCTGCCACAGGTCGAGCCCCAGCCACCGGGGGTGGGTGAAGTGGTGGAGCGTGACCACGGGTTCGATCGATCGGTCCTTCGCGCCGGCGAGCATCGCGACATACCGGTCGACGGCCTCGTCGTCCCACGCAGGCTCGGACGATTCCGCCGAGCGCGGGCTCGGCTGCAGCCGCGCCCACTCCACCGACAGCCGGTACCAGTCGAGGCCCATCGCCGCGACCGCGTCGAGATCCTCCTCCCACCGGTTCCAGGAGTCGCAGGCCGCCCCGCTCGGTTCCGCCCTCCCGCCGGACTCGCGGTCGAACCAGTTGTTCCGCGGCTGACCGGGCCCGTTGAAGCCGCCCTCGACCTGGAACCCGGCCGTGGCGACGCCGAACGCGAGCGGGCTCACGCCGCGCGCGCCGCGTGCGCCCGCAGGTACGCGAGCACACGGGGGTCGATCCGCCCCGGACCGGCCCACCGTTCCTCGAGGTTCTCCCAGCCCATGTAGCTCTCGAGGGCGTCCCAGAGCCCGTCGCCCTCCGGCAGCCTGCCCAGCGACGACAGGGCGGAGCGGATCTCGCCCTCGAGCGCGTCGTCCACCGTGAGCAGCTCGGACTCCACGGGCTGCCCGAAGTACAGCCGGTGCAGCTCGAGCAGCGCGGCCAGCTCCTCGATCGGCCGGTCGTGGTGGTCGACGCGGAGGTCGATCCACCGGTCGTGGGTGCCGCCGTACCCGCCGCCCGGCTTGACCACCACCAGGCCGGCCGCCTCCTGTCCCCGGCGGTCGCCGCCGGCCGCCTGGCCCGCCCGGAGCGCCTCGATCAGCCGGTCGGCGAGCGGCGCGCCGTCCGCAGTCGTGCGCCGGTACGCCTCGCCCATCCCGGCGACCACGTCGGGACCGGCGAGGATGTTCCCCTGGCAGCAGAACCCCTCACCGGTCTGGCCACCGGCCCACTCGTAGCACTCGCTTCCCGTGAACGAGACCGACCGCCCGGCCATGTCGACGATGCCGACCTGGCGATGCTCGCGGCGGTCGTCGTCGGCGAGCAGCCGGTCGAGCACGGCCTGCGGGTCGAGTCCACCGGCCAGCAGGTCGAGGCCGCGGACCCCGAACGTCACCTCGGCGTGGGCCTGCGTCGCGATCGCGCCGACGCCGCCCCGAGCCCACGGCACGACCGCGCCGGCGGCCAGGAACTTCGACTGGACGGCGACCCCTGCCTCCCCGGCCTCCGGGTCGACCGCGACGATCGAGAACGTGGACGGCTCCGCCACCTGATCGACCTCCCCCGAACGGATGCCGGGACAGCATAGAGGGGCCGCCGCCGGCGCCTCGCGCACCGGGAGCCGGACGATGGTGCCGGCCCGTACCATCACCTCGCGATGACGAGGAAGGCTCCGCGTCCCGAGATCTCCGTCGGCGCGCAGCAGGAGGACGAGTTCCCCGACTCGAGCGCGCTCGCCACCGACTGCGTGCTCAACATGTTCAACCTGACGTCCCGCATGGAGGCGTACGGCATGGCGATCGCCCGAGCCCACGGGGTCACGTCGATCGCTGCCTTCAACGTCCTCACGATCCTGTTCGGCGAGGGGGGGCCGCTCCCACCATCGACCATCGCCGAACGGATGATCGTGAGCCGCGGCACCATGACCGGCATCATCGGGACCCTCGAGCGACGGAGGTTCGTCCGCCGCGAGGCCCACCACCGGGACGGTCGCGTTCGCCTCGTTCGCATCACGCCGAGCGGCACCAGGGCGGTTCGTCGGATCCTGCCGCTCCTGCACCGGGCCGAACGGGCGTGGATGGACTCCCTGCCCCCGCAGGACCAGGCGCGGCTGCTGCGGATGATCGCCGTCGTCCAGGCCGGCGGCCCCGACGTCCCGTCCGACCGATTCCCGTGACTCCCTGGACGGGGCTTGCCCCCAGGCCGGGTCCGCACTAGCCTCGCGGCCATCGAAATGGTTCTGGCCCGAACCAGTTTCTCGAGAGGAGGCGATCGCCGTGTCGGTCGAGGAGAACAAGGCCACGGTCAAGCGGTACTTCGAGGGCGACCACGACGGCCGTGACAACACGGAGCTCTGGGACGAGCTCTGCACACCGGACATGACCCTGATCGCCGCCGTGTTCCCCGAGCCGGTCCGCGGCCTCGAGCCGCTCAAGCAGATCACCAAGGGGATGCACGCGGCCATGAGCGGGTTCGCGATCGCCGTGGAGGACATGGTCGGCGAGGACGACCGCGTGGCCGCGCGGTGGACGATGTCGGGCACGCACACCGGGGCGTTCCCGCTTCCCGACGGCACCACGATGGAGGGATCCGGTCGGAGCTTCTCCGTGAGCGGCATGAGCTTCATGCGCCTCGAGGACGGGAAGCTCGCGGAGGAGCGGACCGAGGCGGACTGGATGGGCATGCTCCGCCAGCTCGGCGCGATGCCGCGCTGAGCCCCCGGCGAGTCGCTACAGGTCGCTGCGGAGCGCCCAGAGCTCGGGGAAGAACCGCTTGTCGAGCGTCGACTGGAGGTAGGAGGCGCCCGACGATCCGCCGGTGCCGGTCTTCGACCCGATCTGGCGGATGACCATGAGGATGTGCCGGTACCGCCACAGCGAGAACAGCTCGTCGTGGGTGAGGAGGTCCTCCGACAGGTACCACAGCTCGGCGTGGCGGTCTCGTTCCCGCGCCATCTCGAGGAGGCTGGCGCGACGGGTCGCCTCGTCGTCGGCCGGCATCGGAAGGCCGTTCGCGTCCAACAGGTCGCAGAACGCGTCCCACAGCGTCGGCTCGCCCAGGCGCCGCTCGAGTCGGTCGCGTTCGTCCGTGGTCTCGCCGAGGTGCGCCAGGAAGCCGCGCTGCTTGAGCCCGGACAGGAACTCCACCTCCCGGAACTGCACCGACTGGAACCCGCTCGCGGGCGACAGGTTCGATCGGAATTGCAGGAAGTCCTGCGGCGACATCGTCTCGAGCACGGCGATCTGCTCGACGAGGACGTTCTCGATGGTGTGGACGCGCTCGAGGTAGTGGCGGGCGGTCTCGGACCGGCGTCCGAACATGCAGTCGCGAACCGACTCCAGCTCGAACAGCAGCTGGCGGAACCACAGCTCGTAGGTCTGGTGGACCACGATGAACAGCAGCTCGTCGTGGGCCGGCGGGTCCGAGAGCAGCTGCTGGAGCGAGATCAGCTCGGGGACCTTCAGGTACGACCCGTACGACAGCCCCTCGTCCGCGGGCGAGACGCGGCCCATCCGGCGGACGGAACGCTGCCGTCGATCGTGCCGCTCCTGCCGTTCGTCGGTCATCGCACCGCCCGCGATCCTAGCCGCCGGTGACGAGTCGCTCGCCGGGCTGCCGACCGCCGGTCTCGAGCCGCCGCCGGTAGTCGTCCGGCCAGGGCTGGGGTGTGCCGCCGATGTGGTCGAGCAGCACGGCGACCAGCCGTCCCCGGGCGCACACCTGGTCGCCGCGGCGGATCTCGACGTCGTACGCGACGCTGGTTCGCCCCACCGTGGCGACGCGGACCTCGCAGTCGACCACGTCCCGGAACCACAGCGGCGCCAGGAAGTCCGCCTCGATGTGCACACGGGGATGCCGGCCGTAGACGTCCTCGCGCATGCCGAGCGCGTCGACCAGGGCCACCTCGGCGGATTCCATGAGGTTGAACGCGGCCGAGTTGTGCCACGCGCCGCTCGCGTCGGTGTCCGTCCACTCGATGCGGCGCTGGATCGTGATCGAAGCCGCTCCGTCGCCCACGTGCCGTAGCGTACGCGGACCTGCGCTAGCCTCGGCGGTCGAGATGGAGATCGGAATCGGGCTGCCGACCACCGTTCCGGGCGGCACGGACGTGGTGAACTGGTCGCGGGCGGCCGAGGAGGGACCGTTCGCCTCGGTGGGCGTGCTGGACCGCGTCGCGTACCGGAGCCTGGACCCGTTCCTCGCCCTCGCGGCCGCGGCGGCCGTGACATCGCGGGTCCGGGTGGTGACGATGGTCGCCGTCGGGCCGGTCCGGTCGACGGCCCTGCTGGCCAAGCAGGCCGCGTCGGTGGACCAGGTCAGCGGGGGGCGGCTGGTGCTGGGGCTGGCGCTCGGGGCGCGGCTCGAGGACTACGAGTACGCGGGCGCCGACGCCCGGAACCGCGCGGCGCGGTTCTCAGAACAGCTGGCGGCCCTGCGCGACCACTTCGAGGACGCCGACGTGTGCCCGCCGCCGGCGCAGGACGGGGGGCCGCCCCTCCTGGTGGGCGGGCTGGCCGGGCCGGCGCTGTGGCGCATGGCCCGGTTCGCGGACGGCTACGTGCACGGCGGCGGGCCCCCGCGGGCGTTCGCCCGGGCCGCGTCGGATGCCGCGGCGGCCTGGGTCGACGCCGAGCGGCCGGGCCGGCCCCAGCTCTGGGGGCAGGGGTATTTCGGGTTGGGCGACGACGACGTCGTCGACCGGGGTGCCGCCTACCTGCGTGACTACTACGCGTTCACCGGACCGTTCGCCGAGAAGATCGCGGCGGGGAACCTCACCACGCCCGGCGCGGTGCGGGACTTCGTCCGGGGATACGAGGACGCGGGGTGCGACCACCTGATCCTGCTGCCGACGGTGGCGGACGCCGACCAGATCGTCCGGCTGGCGGAGGTCGTCGCGCCGTGAGGAGGCCCGGGCGGCGGATGAGCGAGGCCCGAGAGCGATCGAGCACGGGACGCCGCCGGCCGAGCGGTCGCCCCCCGGTCAGATGAGGATCGGCGTCCTCGGCGGCGGGCCCGCGGGTCTGTACTTCGCCGCGCTCGCCAAGAAGGCGAACCCCGCGCACGACATCCGGCTGGTCGAACGCAACGCGCCCGACGCCACGTTCGGATGGGGGGTCGTGTTCAGCGAGGAGACGCTCGGGGCGCTCCGGGACGCCGACCGGGAGAGCTACCTCGACATCACGGAGTCGTTCGCCCGATGGAGCGCCATCGACGTCCACTACGCAGGGAAGATCGTCCGGTCCGGCGGCCACGTCTTCTCCGGGGTGGCGCGCAAGCACCTGCTGCAGATCCTGCAGGACCGATGCCGGTCGCTCGGCGTCGAGATGTCGTTCCTCGACGAGCTGCCCGACCTGTCGCGGTTCGAGGACTGCGACCTGGTCGTCGCCGCCGACGGGGTGAACTCGACCGTCCGTCGGCTGCTCGAGGACCGGTTCCGGCCGCGCCTCGACGTCCACCGGTCGAAGTACGTGTGGTTCGGGACGACGCGGTCGTTCGACGCGTTCACGTTCATCTTCCGAAGGACGCCGCACGGGCTGTTCCAGGTGCACGCGTACCCGTTCGACGCGCGGACGTCGACGTTCATCGTGGAGTGCAACCAGGCCACCTGGGAGCGCGCCGGGCTGGAGGGCGTCACCGAGGAGGAGTCGATCGCGTTCTGCGAGGAGCTGTTCGGACCCGAGCTCGAGGGCCACCGCCTGATGTCGAACCGCTCGCTGTGGGTGTCCTTCGTGACGCTGCGGTGCGAGTCGTGGCACGACGGCAACGTCGTGCTGCTCGGCGATGCGGCGCACACGGCGCACTTCACGATCGGCAGCGGGACCAAGCTCGCCATGGAGGACGCCATCTCGCTGGCGAACGCCATCGAGGTCTTCCCGGACTCGCTCGAGTCGGCCCTGACGCAGTACGAGCTGGAACGCCAGCCGGTCGTGGAGCGGTTCCAGGAGGCCGCGCGGGAGAGCTCCCGGTACTTCGAGGACGTCATCCGGTACACGACGTTCGACCCGCTCCCCTTCGCCTTCCAGCTGCTCACGCGGAGCGGCCGGATCACGCACCTCGAGCTCGAGAAGCGCGACCCGGCGTTCGTCGCGGAGGTCGACCGGTGGTTCGCGCGGCGGGCGTCCGGTGTCGATGCCGTCCAGCGGGCGCCCCGGCCGGAACGGACCGGCCGGATCCCGCTGGCCACGCCCCCGCCGCCGCTGCTGGCGCCGCTCGACCTGGCCGGGGTCCGGATCGAGAACCGCATCGCCCTGCGCGCTGGCGACGGCCCGCTCGTCCCGTCGGTCGCGGCGGCCCTGCTCGAGGCGCCGGGGGTGGTCCTCACGCCGTTCGTCGCCGTGTGCGCCGACGGCCGGATCACGCCGGACACCCCGGTCGCCGACGACGTGGCCGAGTTCGTCCCCGGCGTCGAGCGGTCACCGGTGTGCGTCCTGCTCGGGCACGCCGGTCGGCGGGGGTCGGTGATGCCCCGCCGGCACGGCGCCGACCGGCCGCTCCGGGAGGGCGGATGGGACCTGGTGTCGGCGTCGGCCCTGCCGTTCGGCCCCCGGTCGCGGACGCCGAAGGAGCTCGACCGCGCCGGGATGGACCGGGTCGTCGAGGACTTCGTGGCGGGCGCCGCGGTTGCCGGCCGGGCCGGTGCCGGCGCGGTGCTCCTGGAATGCTCGCGCGGGTACCTCCTGGCGTCGTTCCTCTCCCCGCTCGCCAACCACCGCGCCGACGAATGGGGCGGACCGGTCGAGGCCCGGCTGCGGTTCCCGCTCGAGGTCCTCGCCGCGGTCCGCTCGGCGTGGGACGGGCCGCTCGGCGTGCGGTACTCGGCCACGGACTGGGCGCCCGGCGGGCTGTCACGCCACGATTCGCTGGCCGCCGCCCACGCGTTCGCCGCGGGCGGCGCGGACTTCCTCGACGTCGTCGCCGGGGGAACCGTCGCGGAGCAGCGTCCGGTCTACGGCCGGTTCTTCCTCGTGCCCTACGGCGACGTCGTCCGCAACGAGGTCGGCGTGCCCACCATGACCAGCGGAAACCTCACCACCGCGGACGAGGCGAACACGATCCTCGCGGCCGGGCGGGCCGACCTGGTCGTACTGGATCCGCGGATCGGCGCCCGGCCCACCGTCCGCGACGGCACCACCTGACCGGCGGCGGCCGCGGAGTGGAATAGCCTTCGGCCTGATCCGGTTGGGGGCATCTCGAAGATGACGAAGGGGCGGCTCGAGGCGTTCAGCGACGGCGTGCTCGCCATCGCGATCACGCTGCTGACGCTCGACCTGCCGATCCCCCTTCCGGGCAGCCCGGCGGTGCAGGCCCACGGCCTGTGGTCGGCGCTGGGGAAGGACTGGCCGCAGCTCGCCGCCTATGCGGTGTCGTTCGCGTTCATCGGGATCATCTGGGTGAACCACCACAGCCTCATGAACCGCGTCGCGGTGGTCGACCGGACGCTGCTGTTCATCAACCTGCTCCTGCTGCTGTTCGTGGCGGCGGTGCCCTGGGCGACCGACCTGTTCGCCGAGTACCTGCTGGAGGGCGGCATCGACTCGCACGTGGCCGCCGCGGTGTTCTCGACGAACGCGCTGTGCATGGCGCTCTCGTTCAACCTGCTGTGGTGGTGGATCCGCAAGGACGCGTCGCGCCTCCACGAGAGCATCGACCCCGCCGTCGCCAAGGCCACCGCCCGCCGTTACAGCGTGGGCATCTTCATCTACGCGTTCGCCATCCTCGTGTCGTTCATCAGCGCGCCCGCCGCGCTGGCGTTCCACGGCGTCGTGGCGTGCTACTACGTGGTCGACCAGCTGCCACGCGGTCGCGAGGCGGCGTCCGAGACGGCGGAGGACTGACTACAGCGTGAACCCCGAGTGGCCGACCAGCGAGGGCGGCGGGGCGTGCACGTGGACGGGGAGTCCGAATCCGGTCATCCGGAGGTCCATGATCATGGTTCCGGTGCGTCCCTCGTGGCTGATCGTTGCGTACACGAACATCCGCCGAACCCGGCTCGCGTGGTCGATCCACACGTCCATCGGGAGCGACGTCAGCCCCATCTCCTTCAGCGAATCCACGTCGGAGCCGTCGGCGCCGATGCGGTCGGCGATCCTCTCCAGGTCGATGTCGGCGTGGAGCTTCTCCGCGGGGACACCCCCCACCGTCGAGGGCCCGAGGTCCGTGACCCCGCCGGACAGCCCGTTGAGGTAGTCGAGGAACGCGCCCGGGTCGGCCGGATTGACCGACGCGGTGGTGCCCCCGAGCGACGCGGTGTCGACCTCGACCCACGGCTTCGCGCTCTGCACGAGCCCGGGGGCATGGATGAACACCGTGGTTCCGATCACGCGCATGTCCATCCGGCCCATGGTCCCCGAGACGCCGACCGGCAGGTGCACGCTCACCGTGCCGACGCGCTTGGCGTAGTCGAACGCCCCGGTCACCCGGAACTGCACGGGCGACGGGAGGCCGTCGGCGTTCACGCTCATCCGCAGGTCGAGCCTCGCCGTGGAGGACTTCGTGTTGGACACGGCGGCCGACAGCAGCTGGGCCACGTGGGCCGATGCGGCGTCACCGCCCGAACCGCAGGCCGGGGCCAGCAACAGCAGGACCGCCAGCCCCGTCACGCCCGTGAACCGCGCCGCCTTCGACATGCCGTTGCTCCTCCTCGCGGGTCATGGCACGCCGAACACGACACGCGCCATCACCAGGTATCGGCGGGCGCGGCCCCGAGCTTCAGCGCACGGTCAGGCGGCCGACTGCGAGGAGACCTGCGAGGACGGCGGCGCGCTGACGTGGACGGGCGCGCCGTAGTCGAACAGCTCGAGCGTCAACGAGAACTCGGCGCTCTTCGGCGCGCTCGTCGAACCCTGCCCGCCGGACTTCAGCTGCAGGGAGAACGTCATCTTGCGCAGGCGCCCCTGGTCGTCGATCCACACCTCGGCCGGGATCGTCGACGTGCCGAGCTGCTGGATGGCCTGCTCGACGGCCTGGCGCTGGTCCGCGGACAGCTTGGCCGCCGCCTTGTGCAGGTCGAGGTCCGCCTTCAGCTTCCGGGTCTCCGTTCCCCTGACCGTGTCGGTTCCCTCGTCCGTGATGCCGCTCGATGCGCCGCGGAGGTAGGAGAGGAACTGCGACGGGTCGGACGTGCCCGAGCTCCCGTTCTCGGAGCCGAACGTCTTCGCATCGGTCTTCACCCACGGCGTGCTCGGATCCGGGGGGTTCGGGACCTTCACGTACACGGTCTGACCGATCTCGCGGATCTCCACCGTGCCGCCGGGATTGCCGGACACGCTGGGGATGGTCTCGGTGATCAGGCCGGTGTGGTTCGCGTAGTCGAACTGCCCACTGCCGGTGATGTCGACGGACTGGGAACCCGGCTGCGACACGTTCACGTCGATCGTGAGCCGTGCGGTCGTCGCCGTGGACTTCGTCGCCGAGTCGGCGACGAGCCGCGCGAGATCCGTGTTCGTGGTCGAGGTCGTGCCGCCGCTGGAGCAGCCGGACAGCACCAGCGCGCTCACCGCAGCGCAGGCGAACGCGGACAACGTTCGGTTTCTCATGTGGACGTTCCTTTCCGGGATCGGGCGGATCGAACCCTGAAAGGTTACGCGCCCACGTCGTACAACTGGCCGGGGTCCATGTCGAGGCCGTTCATGACCTGCCACAGGGCGGCCAGGGCCTTCGTGGCGTTCCGCGCGGCGAACGGCGGCAGCTCGTCGCCGTGCATCTCGATCACACGGTGCAGCTCGCGGTACACGTCGACCAGCTTGGCTTCGGCCTCGTTCAGATGCTCGCCCGCCATGTTCTCCGTGCTCACGTCGTCCTCCGCTCGCCCTCGGTGCCGATCACGATGCGTTCGTCGGACACCCGCTTGGCCTTCAGCTCGAACCGCGGCAACGACCCGAGCTCGACCGACCGGACGCCGAACCGCAGGGACTCGTGCGCGTCGGCCAGCTGCTTCGCGAGGTCCCGGCACACCGCGTCCGCGTCCACCGACCGGTCGGGCACCTCGATCAGCACCTCGATCTCGTCGCGGATGCCGTCGGCCGTGAACAGCCGGATCTGGAACTCGTCGACCTCGGGGTGCTCACGGACCAGGGCCTCGACCGCCCGCGGGTACACGTTGGTCCCCCGGACGAGCTTCATGTCGTCGACGCGGCCCCGGATCCCGCCCTCGTAGATGTCGAACGTCCGCCCGCAGCCGCAGGTCGAACCCGGCACCCGGACCACGAAGTCGCGGGTGCGGTAGCGCAGCACCGGGATGAACCCGCGCCCGAAGCTCGTGACGACCCGTTCGCCCATCTCGCCGTACGGAACGGGCTGGTCGGTGGCCGGGTCGACGACCTCCTCGATGTAGTGGTCCTCGATGATGTGCGTCCCGCCCGGCTGCTCGGAGCACTCGAAGATCATGATCGTGCCGAGCTCGGTCATGCCGGCGGTGTCGCCCGCCTTCGCGCCCCACTGTTCCTCGATGAGCGCCTTGGTCGCCGGGATCGACCCCGCCGGCTCCCCGGAAAGGATCACCCGCTGGACGGCGCTCCCGGCAAGATCGAGACCCAGGCTGCGAGCCTCCTGCGCCATCCGCAGCGCGTAGGTGGGCGTGGACGCGACGACCGTCGCGCCCATCTCCACGATCTCCTTGACCCGCTGGTCGGTGGTCATCGCGCCGCCCGGCAGCACGAGGCAGCCCAGCTTCTCCCCCGCGTAGTGCAGGCCCCAGAATCCGATGAACTTCGAGTACCCGAAGGCCACGAACAGCGTGTCGGCCGGGCGGACGCCGAACCCCCACAGCCCGTAGCACCACATCTCGGCGATCCACTCCCAGTCCTTCATGGAGTCGAGCACGCGGATCGGCGTCTTGCCGGTGGTGCCGGAGGTCATGTGATAGCGGACCGCCTGTTGGGGTGGGGCCGCGAGGATCGCGCCGAACGGCGGGTCCTCCATCTGCGCGTCCATCCACTCGTCGCGCGTGAGGAACGGGATGCGCCGGAGGTCGCCCGGCCTCGTGATCGAATCCGCCGTGACGCCCGCGTCGCGAAGGCGCTTCGACTGCCACGGAACGCTCGCGTCGGCCCATTCGACGAGGTTCCGGAGCTTCCGGACCTGCAGCGCCTCGAGCTGCTCGCGCGGCATGGTCTCGTGCCGCGGGTTCCAGTAGGGCGACTCCGCCATGCAGACCTCCCTCACCCGTCGTTCCACCGCATCGTAGCGATGGATGCGGGGGGGACGCATCGTGGACGGCTCCCGGCGTGGTATCACCTGCGCATGTCGTTCGAGCTGACGAAGGAGCAGCGGGCGCTGTCGGAGCGGGCGAGATCGGCCGCGCGTGAGCGCCTGAGCCCGGTCGCCGATCGCGGAACGCCCGGCCGGGTGAACCGGGAGCTGGTCGCCGCCCTGGGGTCGAGCGGCCTGCTGGGGCACGTGTTCCCCGACGGCGGACTCGTCGCGGCGATGGATCTGTGCCTGCTCCGCGAGGCCCTCGCGCAGGAGTCGACCGGGGCCGAGACCGCGCTCGCGCTCCAGGGGCTGGGGGCCTACCCGATCCTCATGGCCGGTTCGCGGGAGCTGGTCGCCGAGTGGATCCCCCGCGTGGCCGGCGGCGAGTCGGTGGCGGCGTTCGCGCTGTCCGAGCCCGAGCACGGCTCCGACGCCGGCGCCCTGGAGCTCACGGCGGAATCCGACGGCGAGGGGTGGCGGCTGTCCGGGGTGAAGACGTGGATCTCCAACGCGCCCGACGCGGACGTCTACAGCGTGTTCGCCCGGACGACGCCGAACGGGGGGTCGCGCGGCGTGACCGCGTTCGCGGTGCCGGGCGACGCGCCGGGCCTGTCCGGGACGCCCATCGAGCTGATCAGCCCGCACCCGGTCGGGCGGCTCGAGTTCGACGGGGTTCCGGTCGACGAGTCGCAGGTGCTCGGCGAGCTGGACGGCGGGTTCCGCGTGGCCATGCGGACGCTCGACCTGTTCCGGCCGAGCGTCGGGGCGTTCGCGGTCGGCATGGCCCAGGCGGCGCTCGACCTCGCGGTGGCCCACGCGGGCGAACGGCGCTCGTTCGGCAAGCTGCTCCGCGAGCACCAGGCCGTGTCGCAGCTGCTCGGCGAGATGGCCACGCGAACCGAGGCAGCCCGGCTGCTGGTGTACGCGGCGGCGTCCGCATTCGACCGCGGGGAGGGCTCGACGAAGGCATCCGCGATGGCCAAGCTGTTCGCCACCGAGACCGCGCAGTGGGTGGTTGACTCGGCCGTGCAGATCCACGGCGCGGCGGGGCTGGAGGCGTCGCACCGGCTGGCGCACCTGTACGCGGACGTCCGGGCGCCCCGCGTCTACGAAGGAACCAGCGAGATCCAGCGCGAGATCGTGGCCCGCGAGCTGTACCGATGAGCCCCTGGCGGGACCCGGCGGTGGCGTCGATCGAGGACGACGAGAGCGGTCACGACCTCGGCCGCGTCCTCGCGCTCTCGGACGGCGTGTTCGCGATCGCGCTGACCGTCCTGGTGCTCGAGATCGCGCTGCCGGCGACGACCACGGCCCGGACGCTCGGACAGGACCTCCGCGATCTCGGGCCGAAGTATTTCGCCTACGCGCTCAGCTTCTTCACGATCGGGACGTTGTGGCTGATCCACCGGCTGGTGTTCCGCCGCATCGCGCGGACCAACACGACGCTACTGATCATCAACCTCCTGCTGCTGATGGGGGTGGCCTTCCTGCCGTTCCCGACGGCGGTCCTCGGCGAGTTCGGGGACAACTCGACCGCGACGGTGTTCTACGCGTCGGTCATGACGGTGACGAGCTGCCTGAGCTCGGGGCTCTGGTGGTACGCGTCCGGCGACCGCGCCCTGCTCCGGCCGGGAACCGGACCCGATTGGATCCGCGCCGGGCGGATCCGCGCGCTCGTCGGGCCGACGGTGTTCGCGTTGTCGATCCCGGTCGCGGCGTTCGCGCCGTACGCGGCGGTCGTCATGTGGCTGTTGACGTTCCCGCTGCGGCTCGTCGTACCCCGTTTCATCGGGGGAGCCTCCGCGGACGACGACTGACTGCGGCCGGAACCTCCGAGGGCCTCGCGGCGTACCCGTTCGCGAACGATCATTCGACTCCGTGGAGGGCCGACCACTGGAGGAGGCCGAGCTCGTCGGGCGGGCCCGGGCCGGGGACGCCGCGGCGTACGAGGAGCTGGTGCGGATGCATCAGCAGATCGCGATGCGGACGGCGTGGCTGGTCACGAGGAACGCCACCGAGGCCGAGGACGCGGTGCAGGAGGGCTTCGTGAAGGCCTACCGGGCGCTGGACCGGTTCCGGGAGGGTGCGGCCTTCCGGCCGTGGCTGTTGACCATCGTCGCGAACGAGGCGAGGAACCGCCGGCGCTCCGTCGCCCGGGCGGACCGACTCGCGCTCCGCGTCGCCGAGGTCCGCCCCTCGGGGGATGCGGCCCCATCCCCCGAGGCGGCGGCCCTGCTGGACGAGGAACGAACGATGCTGGTGGAGGCGCTCAACGCGCTGCGCGAGGAGGACCGGCTGGTGGTGGGGTACCGCTTCCTGCTCGGGCTGTCCGAGGCCGAGACGGCCGCGGCGCTCGGCGTCCCCATGGGCACGGTGAAGTCGCGGCTGTCCCGGGCGCTCGTTCGCTTGCGGTCGACGTTGTCGGAGACCGACGTCGCCGCATCGGGAGGGGGCACCGATGGCTGAACGGCTGCGGCGGATGTCCGACGCCGAGCTCGGCGCGGCGCTGACGGCGTTGGCGCCGGACCTGGCCTTCCCCGAGCCACCGGCGAACCTCGCCGCCGTCGTGGCCGGGCGGCTCGAGGGGGTGCGCCGTCCGGCGGGGCGCCGCCTCGAGGGCGTGCGGAGACGGCTCGGCGGCCTCCTGCCTCCACGCGGGCTGCGGCGCGCGCTCGTTGTGGCCCTTCTGGTCGTCGCCCTGACGGCGATCGCCGCGGGGGCCTCGTACTTCGGGGTCCGGGGGATCGAGATCGTGTTCCAGAACGGCGGCGGCACCTCGCCGATCGCGTCCGGCGGCTCACCCGGCCCCTCGACATCGCCCTCGCTGCCGGCCAGTCCCACCCTGCCCGGACTCGGCGACCGCCTGGAGCTGGGCGACCCCAGCTCGCTCGCGGCCGCCCGCGCCGCGGTGGGCTTTCCGGTGGCGGTTCCCCCGCCGGTGGCGGGGTTCGGACCGCCCGCGGTGTTCCTCGGTGGCGACGACGTCGTGCAACGGGTGTCGTTCGTGTGGGTCCGGGAGGGCGAGCCGAAGCTGCTGCTCACCGAGTTCAACGCCGACCCGTACCAGCCCTACATCAAGAAGGTCGTGCTCGGGGGCGGCCACATCCGGACGGTGTCGGTGAACGGCGAGCAGGGCTACTGGCTGTTCGGTGCCCCCCACGAGCTGGACTACGTGGACCACGACGGGATGCACTTCATCGACCACTCCCGCCTGGCCGGCAACACCCTGGTCTGGACCCGCGGCGACGTCACGTTCCGACTGGAGGGCGCGTCGAACCTTCGGGAGGCACTGCGCATCGCCCGGGCGACCCGCTGACCGAGCGGATCAGTCCACGGCGGCCCGGGCTGCTTCCACGTCCACGTCGGCCAGGTGGCCGTCCTGGATCGCGATCATGCGGTCCACGAACTTCACCGCCTCCTGGTTGTGGGTGGCGATGAAGCAGCATGTTCCCTGGGCGGCGGCCTCGCGGATCACACCGAACACCCCGCGGCCCCACTGCGCGTCCTGGTGGCCGGTCGGCTCGTCGGCCAGGAGCA
>DATBHM010000162.1:0-26658 GCA_036557505.1 Actinomycetota bacterium
TCGTAGGATCACACGCGGACTCACCGCGGTCCCTGGCCCGGGGACGGCGGGAGAACGGAGCCGGAAGGAACGGGTCGGGAGCCGGGAGAGATGGCGAAGTTCGGGGATTCGGATCTGCTGAAGTGCTCGTTCTGCGGAAAGTCGCAGAAGCAGGTGAAGAAGCTCATCGCCGGACCCGGCGTGTACATCTGCGACGAGTGCATCGACCTCTGCAACGAGATCATCGAGGAGGAGCTCTCCGAGACCTCCGAGCTCAAGCTCGAGGAGCTGCCGAAGCCCCGCGAGATCTACCAGTTCCTCGACGACTACGTGATCGGCCAGGAACAGGCCAAGAAGGTCATGGCCGTCGCGGTCTAC
Source organism: Actinomycetota bacterium (assembly GCA_036557505.1). GTDB lineage: Bacteria > Actinomycetota > UBA4738 > UBA4738 > JACQTL01 > DATBHM01. The sequence goes on from DATBHM010000162.1 coordinate 358, forward strand.
AACCACTACAAGCGCATCCAGGTCGGCCAGAAGAACGACGAGGTCGAGCTCCAGAAGTCGAACATCCTCATCCTCGGCCCCACCGGTTGCGGCAAGACGCTCCTCGCCCAGACGCTCGCCAAGATGCTGAACGTGCCGTTCGCCATCGCGGACGCCACGGCGCTCACGGAGGCGGGCTACGTCGGGGAGGACGTCGAGAACATCCTGCTCAAGCTGATCCAGGCGGCCGACTTCGACGTGAAGAAGGCCGAGACCGGGATCATCTACATCGACGAGATCGACAAGATCGCCCGCAAGTCCGAGAACCCGTCCATCACGCGCGACGTCTCCGGTGAGGGCGTCCAGCAGGCCCTGCTGAAGATCCTCGAGGGAACCACCGCCTCGGTGCCGCCGCAGGGGGGACGGAAGCACCCCCACCAGGAGTTCATCCAGATCGACACCACGAACATCCTGTTCATCTGCGGGGGCGCGTTCGCGGGGCTCGAGAAGGTCATCGAGTCGCGGATCGGCAAGAAGGGCGTCGGGTTCGGCGCGGAGATCCGGCCGGCGGGGGAGAAGGACGTCGGCGAGATCCTGTCCCACGTGCTCCCGGAGGACCTGCTGAAGTACGGGCTGATCCCGGAGTTCGTCGGGCGGCTGCCGGTGCTGACCCACGTGCACAACCTCGACAAGCAGGCTCTCGTCGACATCCTCACCAAGCCGAAGAACGCGCTGGTTCGCCAGTACCGCAAGTTCTTCGAGTTCGATGGCGTGGAGCTCGAGTTCGCGGACGACGCGCTGGTGGCGATCGCCGACCAGTGCCTCCTCCGTGGGACGGGCGCCCGCGGCCTGCGGGCCATCATGGAGGAGGTGCTGCTCAACGTGATGTACGAGCTGCCCTCCCGCAAGGACGTCACGCGCTGCGAGATCAACGGCGACGTCGTGCTGCAGGGGGTCAACCCGACGCTCGTTCCGCGCGAGCAGCAGCAGAAGCGAACGCCCAAGGAACGCTCGGCCTGAGCAGCGTGTCGAACCCGCTCGGCGATCCGCTCCGCCACAACTCGTGGGCCACGCGCGGGGTGCTGTCGTTCTGCTCGCGGCTCGACGGCGACCAGCTGTCCGCATCGGCGGAGGGGACCTACGGTTCGATCATCGCGACGCTGCAGCACCTGCTCGGCGCGGAGGCTCGGTACCTCCGGCGCCTGACGGGCGGCGAGCCGTCCTGGCCGGCCGAACCGGAGGACACCGAGGACCTGGCCGAGCTCACACGCATGTCCGAGGACGAGGCCGAGGTCTGGGAGTCGTTCCTGCAGGAGGAGTTCGACCCCGAGCACGTGATCTCGTGGACGTCCGCGATGAGCGGGGCGCACACGGAGGCCAAGGCCGGGATCCTCGTCGCGCAGACGCTGAACCACGGCAACGAGCACCGCGCCCAGATCTTCACGATCATCACGACCGGCCTCGGCATGGAGCCGCCGGACCTCGACGGCTGGTCCTACGCCATGGCCACCGGCCGGTTCGCCGAAGACCCCTCGCGCGAACAGCTGCACACGTAGCCCCCCGCGACCAGCACGAGGCTTCCGCTCCGACGGTCAGCCCGGCGATGGCGGCGCGGGCTCGGCCTCGGCCCGGGGCGTGGGGCCGACCGCCCTTCGGTGCCGGCGTTCCCGGATCTCCTCGATCAGGATCGCCGGCAGCATGGCGCACGTGACGCCGATCAGGGTCCCCTCGATGGCGTCCGACAGCCAATGGGCCGCGAGGTACGCCCGCGAGATCGCCATCAGGAACGAGAACACCGTGGCGACCGTCCCCCAGATCGCCCGCTGGCGGCCGGTGGGGACGAAGGCGATCACCAGCGCCACCACCGTCACCGACGTGGCGACCGCGTGGCCCGACGGGAACGACGACGCGGTCGTGTGCACCAACGATCCGGGCGGACGCTGCCGGTCGTAGGCGGACTTCATGATCCGGGTGACGATCTCCGACAACGCGATCGCCGAGACGAACGCGGCGACGTGCCACCATCGGCGCCGGATCGCCAGGTATCCGGCCGCGAGAATCCGGACCGGGAGCGTGACCACCGACGCTCCGAGCACGTTCAACACCTTCGCCACGGCCGTGAGCGATCCGGTGCGATGACGGAGCACGAGCCTGAGGAACGCGTCGTCGGCACGCTGGACGCCCCTGAGCGACGAGGGGATCGCCACCAGGATGGCGATGGCGATCGCGAGGCCGCCCAGACACGCCACCAGGACGAAGTCCTTGACCGTGTTCTGGAGCAGGGGGTGTTCGTGCTCCTTGCGCGCCACGGACGCCACGCTCCTCCCCAGGTCGGGGCGCATCGTACCCGCCCTTTGGCCCGGGTCTCGAATGGGGCGTATGGTCGACCGCATGGGGGGGTGGGTCCCGTCACGTGTCCGAGGGCTCGCGGCCGCGGCCGCGCTGTCCGTTCTGGTGGCCTGCACGGGCGGCGGCGCCCCCGCCGCCACCCCCTCGCCGGGGACCGTCGTCGTGGGATCGTTCGACTTCCCCGAGTCCGAACTGCTGGCGGAGGTCTACGGGCAGGCCATCCGGGCCGAGGGGATCCCCGTCCGGATGGACCTGGGACTCGGGCCTCGCGAGCTCGTGGAGCCGGCGCTCCTCCGGGGCCTGGTCCAGCTGGTGCCCGAGTACCAGGGGTCTGCCCTGGACTTCCTGACCAGGGCCACCGGGGCCCCCGGCGATCCCACGACCACGCACGCCGCGTTCGAACGTGCGCTCGCCGGCACCACGGCGACCGCCCTGGACAGCGCCCCTGCCCAGAACGCCAACGCGTTCGCGGTGACCGCTTCGACGGCCGACCGCCTCGGGCTGCGGACCATCTCCGACCTGGCGCCGGTCGCCTCGTCCCTCGTGCTGGGCGGCCCGCCGGAGTGCCCCGACCGGCCGCTCTGCCTCCAGGGCCTCAGGAGCGTGTACGGGCTGCACTTCCGGCGCTTCGTCCCCCTCGACGCGGGCGGCCCGCTCACGATCGCGGGGCTCGCCCGCGGCGACGTCGACGTAGCGCTGGTGTTCACGACCGATCCCCGGGTGGACGAACGGGGGTTCCTCGTGCTCGACGACGACCGTGGGCTGGAGCCGTCCGACAACGTGACGCCGGTCATCGCCCGGTCGGTGCTGGGGCGCTACGGCGAGCGCCTGTCCGGGACGGTCGACGCGGTCTCGGCCGAGCTCACCACCGCCGACCTCATCCGGATGAACCGGGCGGTGGTCGCCGGGCGTTCACCGGCGTCCGTCGCGACCGGATGGCTCGCCTCCCGGGGACTGGGCTGACGTGGACGTCGACGCGGGCGCCGGCACGCAGGCCGGACACGACGCGGGCGCCGACGACGACGCCCTCGACGACCACCAGCGGTGGCGGGAGCCCGTCGCCCTGCCCGGGCTCCGCCACACGAGCCGGCGCCGTCGCCCCTCGGACAAGCCGCCCCCGCTGCCCCGCGAGCTGGGGCTCAGCGGGCGGCTGTGGACGGTCGCCATCGTCGCGCTCGTCGCCTTCCTCGTGCTCCTGTTCACGCTCCCCATCGGGGACTGGCTCGAACGGAGCGAGAACCAGTTCCTGATCTGGCTGTCGGGCATCCGGACCGCCGTGCTCACCCCGGTGGCGAAGTTCCTGGCCGGAATCGGTGCCGAGTGGCCCAACCGCATCGCGCGGTGGGGCGTGATCGTCGTGCTGATCGTGTTCAAGCGGTGGCGGCACCTGTTCGTGTTCGTCGCCACCGTGCTGCTCGTGACGTGGCTCGTCGCGCAGCTCCATCTGGTCGCGCCGCGCGCGCGCCCCCTGGGCGTCACGATCATCGGGAGCTGGGAGGGGTTCGCGTTCCCGTCGGCGACGGTCGCGGCGGCCGCGATCACGCTGCTCGGCATCCTGTACACGCTGCTGGTGCCGGGGAACGCCCGCCGGTTCGGCAAGTGGGCGGCCGGCGTGCTGCTCGGGCTCCTGCTCATCGCGAACTGGTACCTCGCGGTGGACCACCCGTTCGACGACCTGGTCGCCGTGGTCCTGGGGGTGGCGCTTCCGCTCCTCGCCTACCGCACGTTCGTCCCGAACTCCGTGTTCCCCGTGGCCTACCGGACCGGGCGCTCGGCGCACCTCGACCTGGGGGGAGCACGGGGCGATGCGATCCGCCAGGCGTGCGCCGAGCAGCTGGGGCTCGACGTCGTCGAGGTGAAGCCGTTCGGGCTCCGGGGCTCGGGCGGATCGACGCCCATGCGCATCACGGTGGCCGGCGACCCCGACCAGATCCTGTTCGGCAAGCTGTACGCCAAGACCCATCTGCGGGCGGACCGGTGGTACAAGCTCGGCCGGACCATCCTGTACGGCGCGCTCGAGGACGAGAAGCCGTACTCGTCCGTCCGCCGTCTGGTGCAGTACGAGGACTACGTGCTACGGGTGATGCACGACGCCGGGCTCCCCGGCGCGCGGTCGTACGGGTTCGTGGAGATCACGCCGGGCGCCGAATACCTGCTGGTCACCGAGTTCCTCGAAGGCTCGGTCGAGATCACCGACGCCGAGGTCGACGAGGCGGTCATCGACGACGCGCTGCTCATCGTTCGCCGGATGTGGGACGCGGGCGTGGCACACCGCGACGTGAAGCCGGCCAACATCATGGTCCGGGACGGCCGGGTGCTGCTCATCGACGTGGCGTTCGGCGAGCTCCGGCCGTCGCCGTGGCGGCAGGCGGTGGACCTCGCGAACATGATGATCGTGCTCGCGCTGCGGTCGAGTCCCGACCTCGTGTACGCACGGGCCATCGAGATCTTCTCGCCCGAGGAGCTGGGGGAGGCGTTCGCGGCCACCCGGAGCGTCACGGTCCCGACGCAGTCGCGCTCGATGATGCGCCGCCAGCGCAAGGCCGGGATGGACGTGCTGCGCCGGTTCCGCGAGCTCGCCCCGCCCCGGCCGCCGATCGCGATCCAGCGGTGGAGCTTCCAGCGGGTCGCGCTCACCGTCGGCGCGCTGTTCGGCGCCCTGGTGCTGTGGGTGTTGCTGTTGGCGAACCTGCAGTCGGGGGCCCTGTGAGACGCCTCGGGGTGGCCGTGGTCGCGCTGACGGCGGCGCTGTCGGCCTGCGGGACCACCAGCGGGCCGAGCACCGCGCCCGCCTGTGCCCACGGCGACGTCCACGGCAACGTGCTGATCCTCATGGCGCAGTCGGTCCCATCCGCGACCTACGTCCCCTGTATCACGGAGTTTCCCGCCGGGTGGACGTTCGGCGGCGAGGACATCGACGCGGGCGACGCATACTTCTGGCTCGACTCGGACCGGGCCGGGCCCAGGGCGGTGACCGTGTCGCTCACCCGGTCCTGCGACACCGCGGGCGCGGTGCGTGTTCCGGTCGAGCCGGACGAGGCGGGGACCGTCCGGTACGAGCGTCCGATCTCGCTACCCCCGCACTACGTGGCCGACCGCTACTACACCTTCCCGGGCGGGTGCGTCACCTACGCGTTCTCGTTCCAGCAGGGCGCGACGTTCACGCAGGCGCTCGAGGCGACCGGAGCGCTCACGTTCTTCTCCAGGGAGCTCGGCGTCCGCCTGCTCCAACGCGACGGGCTCACGCTGTGCGGGGCGGGAGTGGACTGTCCCGGCTGACCGCACGTGGTCGTCATTCGCGATCCCGGAGGATCTGAACGACCAGCCGCAGCAGCAGCAGCACGGAGAAGAACAGCAACACCGCCCCCACGAGGTTGACCAGCCGGAAGCCGCTGACCGTGGGAGCCCCACCCGCCGACAGCATGATCGCGGCGGCCAGCGCGAGCGCGGAGGCGATGATGCCCAGGACCAGGCGGTTCACCATGCCCCTGGCCACGCGGACGTCCTCGGGCTCGGACAGCAGGCTGACGCGCGTCCGGAGATCGCCGTGCAGCAGGCTGCGGGCGAGCGCGTCGACCTGCTGCGGCAGCCGCCGGAGAACCAGGGCGTTGTTGAGGGCCGTCTTCGACACGAGGTCCGAGAGGTTCGCGGGCGCGCCGTCCTCGTTGGAGAGCTCCGCCCCGACCCGGCCGGCCGCCGCCGTGATGTCGTACCCGGGGGCGATCACGCGCAGGGTGCCGAGCAGCGTGACCAACGCGCGGAACAGCGTCGCCGACGACCGGGGGAGCAGGATCCCGAAGTCCCGCAACACCATCAGCACCTGGTCGAACAGCTGTCCGTTCATCGCCCCGCCGTGCTGCTTGCCGGAAGCAAGCAGGCGGGCGAGCTCCCGGTCCAGGGCGTCCTCGTCGATCCTGCGGGTGGGGGTTCCGATCCGGAACAGCCCCTGCCGGAGCAGCGCCGGGTCCTCCCGCTGCACCCCGAGGAGCATGTCGATGAGCCCGGATCGCTCGTAGGGATCGAGGGCGCCGACGGAGCCGAAGTCGATCAGCTCGAGCAGGCCGTCCGGCCGCAGGAACACGTTGCCCGGGTGCAGGTCGGCGTGGAACGGCTCGCCGCTCAGCATGCGGCGCATGGTGAACAGGAGGAACCCGTCGGCGAGCGCCCCCCGCCGCTCGCCCGCCCATCCGGCGAAGGCGTCCGGCGATCCCACGGCGCGACCTTCGGCCCGTTCCTCCACCAGGACCCGGGCGGTGGTGAACGTGTCGATGACCTGGGGGACCCGGACGGGGTCGCCGGCGTCCAGGGAGCGCAGGGCGGCCGTCGCGTTCGCGCCCTCGATCCGAAAGTCGAGCTCCTCGCGGGTCCGTTCGTCGAACCCGGCGACCAGCTCCTTCAGGCCCATCGACCGGGCCCACGTGGTCCGCCGGTCCAGGCGGTCGGCCAGGCGATGGAGGATGTCGAGGTCGCACTGGACCGAGTCGGCCACGTCGGGCCGCTGGACCTTCACCACGACCTCCCGGCCGTCGTGGAGCCGGGCCAGGTAGGTCTGCGCGATCGAGGCGGCGCCGAGCGGCGTCGACGACATCTCGGCGAACACCTCGTTCCACGGGCCGAGGTCCTCGGTGATCACCGCCCGCGCGGCGTCGAGGTCCGCCGGCACGGCCTCGTCCTGCAGCCCCGCGAGCTCGGCGGCCATGGCGGGGCCGACCAGCTGCGGCTGGTCCGCCAGGGCCTGTCCCAGCTTGACGAACAGGCCCCCCGCGTCCTCCAGCGCCGCACGGAGCCGCCGCGGCCCGGCGGCCTGGTCCCCAGGCGCGCCGTACAGGCGCCTCCGCACCACGATCCTGGCCACCTGCACGTAACGGCGGGTGCGCCGATACAGTCGGCGAAGCCCCTCCAGGGGGTGCGGGAAGCGGTGTCGGGGGCGGGCCCGGCCCGGGGAGAGCACCTCGACCAGGACCACCACGATCATCGCGAACACGACCACGAGCGCCCAGGCGAGGAGAACCACGCCCACCCGCCGGTCGCTCGAGATGTTCCCGTAGACGGCCTTGATGACGAGCGCCGCGCCCACCTCGCCGAGCAGGACCGCGACGAGGGTGGTGACCCACCGCCCACGGCGGATGCCGAGCAGACGGCGGAGCACGATCACCGCGAGGACGACGATCAGGAACCCGATCAGCTCGACCATCGCCCGGCGGCCTCCTCCCTCGGCCTCCCGCCCGACCTCAGGCCGGCGTTCGGAGCGTCACCTCAAGATCCCGCCGGCGGCGGGGGCGCGGGCATCATCTGCGGCGCGCCTGCCGGGGGTGTGCCCCGGTCCGTGTCCCGGACGGCGCGACGGGCCCGCCAGACGGCGACCGTCGCAGCGCCCATGCCGGCCAGCGCGAGCAGCGTCCAGGCCACCCCTGCCAGGAACGGCACCAGGGCCAACGCGCGGGCGATGCCCCACCCGGCGAAGAACGCCGGCAGTCTGCGCGCGGGCGGTTTCACGAGCCGGCGGCCGAGCGCGAATGCGCCGACCGTGTAGCCGACGGTGAAGAGGAACCACAACGCCAGCAGGACCGACAGGCCGAGCGGGATCCCCACGAGCGACAGCATCACGAGCGCGGCGGCAAGTGGCAGGCCGAGCAGCATGATCAGGCCCCAACCGACCGTCGCGCCGATGGCGCGGGAGGCAGTGGCGGCCGCGTCCATCGGCCCCGGGAGCAGGCCAACCAGCAGCAGTCCGAGCAGGAGGACCGACACCGTGTAGGCGAGCCACACCAGCAGGTGGACGACCCATGAGTACCCGGTCAGGTTGATGCCGGAGATCTCCCGGCGCGTGCCTTCGATGGTCGCCCCGGGGGCAACCGTGGGCGTTCCGTTCGTGACCAGGTCGCCGGCGATGTGCGCGCTCGAGGCGACGTCGACATGCCCGCGGAACACGATCACGCTGCCGCTGACCCGCCCGGAGATGCTGGTCTGACCGTCGAACACGACGACCGATCCCCGCGCGACGCCCGCGACGACGGTCCTTCCGTGGAACACCACCACGCTGTTGACGATCTCGTCGGCGGGGACGACCGTTCGCCCGTCGAACACCACGATGTTGCCCCGTGGTCCGGGCTGCTGCGCCGCACGTGCCGTCATCGGGAGCACGAGCGCGAACAGGAAGACGAACGCAACCACCAGGAACCGTCGCATCGGCATCACCTCCCCCGTGCCGTTGCCCGACCCTACATCCACCGGGCCGGCGGAGCCAGACCGCGGATCGTCCGCTCCCGGGAGGGGCGGCGGGATGCTCGGCTATCATGGCCGGACCATGCGCCGCCTGGACCGCTCGTTTCGCGCACCCATCGGTGGAGCCGCGCCGCAGCGCCCCCGGTAGCCGCTCGCGGCCTGCACGTTCTTCCACCCCGAGACCCCGGAGCCCATGGAATCGACCGACCAGCGCACGGACATGCCGCCGCAGTACGAGCCGAAGGCCACCCAGGAGCGGTGGTCGGCGTTCTGGCTGGACCGCAAGCTGTTCCATTCGGAGCCGTCGTCCCGGGAGCCGTACTGCATCGTGCTGCCCCCGCCGAACGTCACCGGTGCGCTCCATGCCGGGCACGCGTTCCAGCAGAGCCTGCAGGACTTCATCATCCGCCGGGCCCGCATGCAGGGGCGCGAGGCGCTCTGGCTGCCGGGCACCGACCACGCCGGCATCGCCACCCAGGTCGTGGTGGAGCGGGAGCTCGCGAAGGAGGGGCTCGACCGCCGTGAGATGGGCCGGGAGGCGTTCCTCGAACGCGTCTGGCAGTGGAAGGACCGGTACGGGGACCGGATCGTGCAGCAGATGCAGGCCCTCGGGAACTCGTGCGACTGGGATCGGCTGCGGTTCACGATGGACGAGGGGCTGTCGCAGGCCGTGCGGGTGGCGTTCGTCCGGATGTACGACGACGGGCTGATCTACCGGGGCGAACGCATCATCAACTGGTGCCCCCGCGACCGGACGGCGCTCAGCGACTCCGAGGTCGAGCACGAGGAGGTCGACGGCGAGCTCGTGACGTTCCGGTACGAGCTCACCGACGGCGGCGGGCACGTCGACGTGGCCACGACGCGCGTCGAGACCATGCTCGGCGACACCGGCGTGGCCGTGCACCCGTCCGACGAGCGGTACTCGTCGATCGTCGGACGCACGGTGCGGCACCCGTTCGACGGGCGGGACCTGCCCGTCGTCGCGGACGAGGCCGTCGACCCCGCGTTCGGCACCGGCGCCGTGAAGGTGACGCCGGCCCACGACCCCAACGACTTCGAGATCGCCGAACGGACCGGCCTGCCCAGGTTGAACGTTCTGAACGCCGACGCGACGGTCGCCGCCGGCGCTCCCGAGGAGTTCCGCGGACTCGACCGGTACGAGGCGAGGACGCGCGTCACGGAGGCGCTCCGCGACCGGGGCCTGATCGTCCACGAGGAGCGGCCGTTCCGGCACTCGGTCGGGCATTGCTACCGGTGCCATTCCGAGATCGAACCCTGGCTCTCCGGCAAGCAGTGGTTCGTCGCGGTCGATCGGCTGAAGCAACCGGCCATCGAGGCGGCCGAGGACGGCCGGATCGTGTTCCACCCGGAGCGGTGGAAGCACGCCTATCTCGAATGGCTGCGCGGCCTCCGCGACTGGAACATCTCGCGGCAGCTGTGGTGGGGCCATCGCATCCCGGTCTGGTACTGCGCCAACGGCCACGAGTTCGCCGCGGTCGAGGATCCCGCCTCGTGCGCGGAGTGCGGGATCGGCGACCTGGATCAGGATCCCGACGTCCTCGACACGTGGTTCTCCTCCCAGCTGTGGCCGTACTCGACGCTGGGCTGGCCGGACGAGACGCCGGACCTCGACTTCTTCTACCCGACGACCGTGCTGGTCACGGGGTACGAGATCCTCTACCTGTGGGTGGCCCGGATGATCATGTCCGGGATGTACCTGGTGGGCGACGTGCCGTTCCGGAACGTCCTCATCCACGGCCTGGTCCGCGACGCGCAGGGCCGCAAGATGTCGAAGTCGCTCGGCAACGTGATCGATCCGCTCGACATGATCGAGGAGTACGGGGCCGACGCGCTGCGGTTTGCCCTCGCCCGCATGGCCGGTCCCGAGCAGCAGAACCTTCCGCTGTCCCGCGAGGGCATCGAGGCGGCGAGGAACTTCGCGAACAAGGTCTGGAACGCCTCCCGGCAGGTGTTCGGCTCCTACCGGCCCGGCGGCGGGGCACCGGAGCTGCCCGACCGCACCGAGTGGAGCCTCGCCGAGCGCTGGACGCTCTCCCGGCACCAGGCCTGCCTCGAGGAGGTGGACGCGGCGATGGACGCGTACCGCTTCGACGAGGCGTCGCAGGCTCTGTACCGGTTCGCCTGGACGGAGTTCTGCGACTGGGGGCTCGAGGCCGAGAAGTCGCGGCGCGCGTCGGGGGAGCCGGGGGAGCGCCACGACGCCTCCCGCGTGGTCGCGTGGGTGCTCGAGCGGACGCTCCGGCTGCTGCACCCCTTCATGCCGTACGTGGCGGAGGACATCTGGCAGCGATTCGGAGCGGGGGAGTCCGTGGTCGTGGCGCCCTGGCCGGAGGGGCACGCCGACCACCACGACGACGACGCCGAGGAGGCGTTCGGGTTCGTCCGGGAGCTGGTGGCGAACGTCCGGCAGATCCGGGGCATCGTGGGGCCGGGCGAGTACCGCCTGGTGGTCGGCGACGGCCTCGCCGAGGAGCTCGACCCCCTGCGGGAGGCGGTTGAACGCCTGGCCGGGTCGTCGCTCGTCGCGATGGGCGACGCGGAGCCGGAGGGCCGCTTCGTGCGCCTGTCCGTCAGGGGCCGCGAGGCCCGGCTGCAGATCCCGGGGGAATTCGACCCGTCGCAGGCGATCGCCTTGCGCCGCAAGCGTCTCGCCGAGACAACGACGAAGCTCGAGGGCAGCGAGCAGAAGCTGGAGAACGACCGGTTCCTGTCCCGCGCCGCGCCTGAGGCCGTCGAGAAGGAGCGCGCGAAGCGCGAGGACCTCTCGCGGGAGGCCGGGGTCCTCCACGACCAGATCACGCTGCTCGAGTCGCTCGGCGCCTGAGCCTCGATGGACTATCGAGACGCCGTCGCCGACCTCGACGCCCGCCAGCCCCAGCGCATGGTGCCGGATCTCGACCGCATCGGCGAGCTGGTCGATCTGCTCGACCACCCCGAGCTGACGTATCCGACCATCCACGTCACCGGGACCAACGGCAAGACGACGACGACGCGGCTGATCGGCGCGCTGGCCTGCGCACACGGGCTGTCGGCCGGCGTCTACACCTCACCGCACCTGCACGACGTGACCGAGCGCCTGGCCCTGTGCGACGACCCGATCTCCTACGAGGAGTTCGCGGAGGAGTACGAACGCCTCCAGCCGTTCCTGCGCGAGGTCGACGGGACGAGCGACCAACCTGTCACCTACTTCGAGACGCTCACCGCCCTGGCGTTCGTGTGGTTCGCGGACAAGCCGGTGAGCGTCGGGGTGTTCGAGGTCGGCATGGGTGGGACCTGGGACGCGACCAACGTGGTGGGGAGCGACGTGGCGGTCATCACGCCGATCTCGCTCGACCACCCGGAGCTCGGCTCGACCGTCCGCGACGTGGCCACCGAGAAGGCGGGGATCATCAAGGCGGAGAAGACCGTCGTGGCGCGGGAGCAGCCGGCCGACGCCCTCACGGTGATCGACGGCCGGGCCAGGGAGATGCAGGCCCAGGTGCTGCTCGAGGGCCGCGACTGGGAGCTCACCGGCCGCATCCAGGGGATCGGGGCCCAGGCCATCACGGTCCGGGGGCTGTTCGGCACGTACGAGGGGCTCCGGCTGCCGTTGTTCGGCGAGCACGTGGCCCGGAACGCCGCCGCCGCCCTGGTGGCATTCGAGGCGTTCGTCGACCGCAGGCTGGCCGACGAGGCCGTGGAGGAGACCCTTGCGGCGTTCACGGCGCCGGGGCGTCTCGAGGTGCTGGCCCGGCACCCCCTGATCGTGGTCGACGGCGCCCACAACCCGGCGGGGGCGGAGGCCCTGGCCCGGGCGATCCGCGAGGCGTACACACCGGAACGCCTCCACCTGGTCCTGGCGTGCTCTTCGAACAAGGACGTGGGGGGGATCGTCTCCCACCTGGCGCCGCTCGCCGATGCCGGCTACGCGACGAGGAACACCAGCGCGAGGAGCGCCCCGGCGGACGTCGCGGAGGCTGCGCTCGTCGCCGCCGGGGTCCCCACGACCACGTATCCGAGCGTCCACGACGCGCTCGCGGTCGCACAGGCGCAGGCCCAGGAGGGCGACCTCATCTTGGTGACGGGCTCTCTGTACACTGTCGCGGACGCCCGCGCAGCGATCGTCGACCGACCCTGAGGAACCCCGAGATGGCCGAACAGTCCACCCTGCTCATCGTCAAGCCCGACGCCGTGCGCCGCGGCCTCATCGGCGAGGTGTTGCACCGAGTGGAGGACAAGGGGCTCCGCATCGACGAGCTGGGCATGATCCGCATCGAGCGAGCCACCGCCGAGGAGCACTACGGCGAGCACCGCGACAAGCCGTTCTTCGGCGAGCTGGTCGAGTTCATCACGAGCGGCCCCGTCGTGGTCGCCAAGGTCACCGGCGAGAACGCGGTCGCGGCACTCCGCGGCCTGATGGGCGCCACCGACCCCATCGAGGCGGCGCCGGGCACCATCCGCGGCGATTTCGCCACGCTGATCGGGGAGAACGCGGTCCACGGAAGCGACTCGCCGGAGTCGGCCCAACGCGAGCTGCGGCTGTTCTTCGGTCCGTGAGGCCCGGTTCGACGAGATCGCTCCGCGACCTCCGTCCCAAGCGCGGGATTCGTCATAGGGTGGGCCGGTCCCCGATGCGCTCGCGACCGTTCCTCCCGATCCTCGCCGTCGCCCTGCTGATCGGCGGGTGCACGGCCAACGCGCAGCCCCCGCTGGGCGCGACCGCGTCCGGCGGCGACGGCCCGGGATCGCCGTCCGGACCGGGATCGCCGTCCGGACCGGCATCGCCGTCGGGTCCCGTCACGTACATGTGCCGGGGCAAGGTCGCCACCATCGTCGGGACCCCCCACGACGACCACCTGATCGGGACCACGGGCGACGACGTCATGGTCGGTCTCGGCGGCAACGACGACATCGAGGGCGGGGGAGGCGACGACACCATCTGCGGGGGCGCGGGGAACGACATCGTGTCGGGGTGGACGGGCAACGACGTGATCCTGGGCGGGGCCGGCGACGACGACGTCCTGGGGTTCGACGGGAACGACCGGCTGTGGGGCGGGCCGGGGGACGACGGCGTGTACGGCATCAAGGGGAACGACTACGAAAACGGCGGCAGCGGCGACGACATGATCACCGGCGGCGGGCTCGACAACGGCATCGACCACCTGATCGGCGGGCCCGGTGACGACGCGCTCTCCGGCGGGCCCGGCGACGACGTCCTCGACGGCGGACCCGGCGCGGACATCCTGCACGCCTGGGAGGGCAACGACCTGCTGACCGGCGGTGGCGGCCCCGACGTCCTGATCGGCGAGCCCGGCAAGGACCGTATGTTCGGTGGCGGCGGCAACGACCGGATGTACGGCGGGGACGACCACGACGTCATGCGGGGCGGGCCCGGCGACGACGTGATGGACGGCAACGCCGGCGTGAACGACGTGGACGCGGGCACCGGGCACAACGTGTGCCTGAACCCGCCGAACGCCCCGGGGTGCGCCCAGCCCGCACCGCCGTCGCCCAACCCGCCGGGGGCGAGCGTCCCCACCTGCTTCGGCCGCCCGGCCACCATCGTGGGCACCAACGGCAACGACGTGCTGACCGGGACGCCCGGGAACGACGTCATCGCCGGCCTCGGCGGCAACGACGTGATCGCGGGCGGCGGCGGCGACGACCTCGTCTGCGGCGGCGGCGGCGTGGACGACCTCTCCGGGGGCGACGGCAAGGACCGGATGAACGGCGGCCCCGGGATCGACTACCTGTCGGGGGACAACGGGACGGACGTCCTGTTCGGTGGCGACGACGGCGACGTGCTGATCGGGGGGAACGACAACAGCCCCGACCGCCTGATCGGCGGAGGCGGCAACGACGTCCTCATCGCGGAGAGCGCCACGCCGCACGTCGTGATCGGCGGGCCGGGCAACGACATCGCCTACAGCGGGGGGGCACCCGACCACATCGACCTCGGTCCGGGGAACGACACCGATTACGGGGGCGACGGCGACGACGTCATCATCGGCGGGCCGGGGAACGACCGCCTGTACGGCGGCCATACGAACGACACCCTCGAGGGCGGGACGGGGAACGACCTGCTGAACGGCGACCCGCAGATCGACACGCTGAACGGGGGCCCGGGCGACGACGTCTGCGTGGCCGGCGAGCACGACTCGAACTGCGAGCAGCGCTAGTCCTCGTCCTCGACGGGTTTCGGGCCGGCGTCAGCCGGCGACGGCGACCTGGACGGGTTCGCTCTGGGCCGACCCCACCGCGACGCGTGCGTCGTACGACCCCGCCTCGAGCCCGTCCGGCACCTCGGCCACGACGGTGCGCGGGCCGGTCGCGTTCCGCCCCGTGGGCTCCACCGACCGCACGGTGAGGCGCCCCGGGCCGAGCACCACGAACACGTTCACCAGGTCGGCGTTCTCGGGGAGGCCCTCGACCGTCAATGCGAGAGTCCGGGCGGTGCCGGAGGCGACCTGGTTCGGCGTTCCACCGGGGTCGCCGGCCACGGTTGCGATGCGCAGCCCGTCGGTGGCCGGCGGCACGTCCACCGCCACCTCGACCGGGTTGCTCGGGGGGCCGTTCCGAACGCGGACCCGCGCGGGCTGCCATCCGGCTTCGAGCCCCGGGGGGAGCTTGAAGTTCGCCTGGAGGCCGCCCGCCTCGGGGCGCCCGACGTAGAGCGGGCGCGTGCCGTACCCGCCCACCTCGGTCTGGACGTCGTCGAGGCCCAGCTCGGCCTTGCGGTCCCGCCGGCGCGGCGGATCCCATTCGAAGAACACGCTCACGTAGTCGTCGCGGTCGGTCGAGAAGTTGATGCCCTGTCCGGGGTTGCGGTGGGCGGCCACCAGCCGGGGCGCGGCGCCACCGGGGTCGATCCGGTCGTCCCACCGCCGGTAGCACATCACGCAGGCGCTGAACTCCGTGATGGCCGCCAGATCCACTCGGGCGAACCCGGCGGTCCGGCAGAACGCCATCAGCGTGGGGACGCTCGGCCCCACCCAGTTGTCGGTCTGTCCGCCCAACTCGTCGACCTCGTAGAACTCCATGATCGGACGCGTCAGCACGTCCTCGCCGGGGCGGTGCTCCTCGCGCAGGACGAAGGACTCGACGGCGGCCATGTCGGTCGACAGCGCCGCCACCCGTTCGAGGGCGAGGATGGGGTGCTTGAGGTGGTACAGGACGCCCAGGAACAGCACGAGGTCGAACCGGCCGATCCGCTCCGGCGTGAGCTCGTACACGTCCATGATCCGGTACTCGACGGACGAGCCCATCATCTGGCGCATCTGATGGAACCGCGGGTTGTCCCAGTTGTCGATCGCCAGGACCTCGGCGCCGCGCTTCTCCATCTCGAAGCTGAACCAGCCGTCCCAGGCCCCGATGTCGAGCACGCGCTTGCCGGTGAGGTCCTCGGGGATGGGGAACCGGGCCAGACGGCTCCGGAGGCCGGTGAGGTCGTTCGCGCCCTCGACGATCGTCCCGTCGGGCAGCTCGAAGCTGTGCCACCAGCCCCCCCGGGACTCCATCCAGCTCCCGAGCAGCCGGACGTACTGGAACGGATTCTCTTCGGGCATGCGAACCTGGCCTCCTTCGCCCTCGGGCGGCCCGTCATCCTTCCAGAACTGCCCAGGCCCGACAAAGGTGGGGCCGTCGGGTCGATCGGGACCATAGGTTGCCGTTCCCGGTTGGGTGCTGTTGAGTGTCGGCCATGCCCCGACGCCCGCTCCCGACGGCGATCGCCGTCGTCATGCTGCTCGGAGTCGCCTGTACCTCCGCCGGGGATGGCCCGCATTCGAGCGACCCCTCGGCCGCCCTGGCGACCACCGGGGGCGCCGGTCCGGCCGCCGAGTCGGCGCTGGCGGCCAAGGTCTGCACGCTGCCACGCAACTGGCTCGTGGAGACGTGGCGGGGGTGGCGGCAGGATCGCGCCGGCCAGATCCAGATCCTCCCAACCCTGCCGAACTTCGTGGCCGGCGACGGGATCTATCCCCACGCTGGCCCCTGGCCGTACCTCGAGGACGTCCCGATGCTGTGGTACGGACCGGGCTACATCCGCTCACAGGGGACGGTCCGCCGCCCGGTGACCTCGGCCGACGTCGCGCCGACGGTCGCCGACCTGCTCCACTTCAGGTTCGACGCCCCGGACGGCAAGCCGATGACCGAGGCCCTCGTCCCGGCGGCCCAGCGGAAGACGCCACCCCGCCTGATCCTCACGGTCGTCTACGACGCCGGCGGCCTCGTGGTGCTCAACCGGTGGCCCGAGCAGCACCCCAACCTCGACCGGCTGGAGAAGGAGGGGACCTACTACAGCCACGCGACCGTCGGCTCGAACCCCACGAGCACGGCCCAGATCCACGCGACGATCGGCACCGGGGCGTACCCGAGGCTGCACGGCATCGTCGGCAACCACATGCTGATGAACGGCCACGTCCGAGCGCCGTGGGCGGACGGTCCGAGCGACCTGCTGCTCCCGACGCTCGGGGACGAGTACGACAAGGCGATGGGCAACAAGCCGCTGGTGGGGCTCGCGGCCACGGCTTCGTTCCACCTCGGGATGATGAGCCACGGGTCGGAGCTCCCCGGCGGGGACAAGGACATCGCCGTGCTGCACGGCGGCAGGAACAGCGTCAAGTGGGGGCTGGGCGGCGCGAACGGCCAGTACTACTCGTTCCCCTCGTACGTGAACGACCTCCCCCCGCTGTCGACGTACTTCCCGGTCGCCGACGCCTCCGACGGCAAGATGGACGGCCTGTGGCGGGGCAAGGTCATCTCCCAGGTCCGCGGCGGGTTCGACACGCCGGCCCGGCTGCCGTTCCAGACGAACGTCGTCCGCAACGTCATCCAGCGGGAGGGGTTCGGAAGGGACGACGTCCCCGACCTGTTCTACCTGAACTACAAGCTGATCGACGAGGTCGGCCACATCTGGAACCTGGACAGCCCCGAGATGCACGACACCGTGAAGGTCCAGGACAACCAGCTGCCCCAGCTCATCAAGATCCTCAACACCGACGTGGGCCGGGGGAAATGGGTCATGGTGCTCACCGCCGACCACGGCCACACGCCCGATCCGAGGACCACGGGCGCCATCCGCATCGCCAAGACCCGGGTGCAGCCGCTCATCCAACAGCGGTTCGGCAAGCCTGGCGTGGGGCCGCTGATCAAGTCGTTCCAGCCGACCTGGCTGTTCATGAACATGGACAACGTGAAGAAGGCGGGGACCAGCCTCACGGCCATCTCGAACTACATCATGACGCTGACGAAGTCCCAGGTGGCCACCACCGGCAGCACGATCCCGCCGGGGACGGCGACCGATCCGGCGTTCCGGATCGCCTATCCGTCGACGATGATCGACCATCTGCCGTGCCTGAAGATCCCTCCGCCCGAGACGGGATGACGTCATTCACCGCCGGGGCGGTGTCGCGTCGGTCGTCGAGCGGATCGGAGGGGCTAGCTCCGGGGCATCTCGCAGCCCAACCGGAGGTCGCCCTGGTCCGTCCAGCACGTGTCGTCGCCGGCGCCGCCGACGCTCTTGTCGTCGCCCCGCGCGTCGAGGTTGTTCAGCAGGTCCTGGCCGGAGCCGCCGTCGAGGGTGTCCGAGCCCGTGCCGCCGATCATGGAGTCGGTCCCGGCGCCGCCGAACAGGTGGTCGTTGCCGTCCCCCGCCTGCAGCCGGTCGTTCCCGTCGTCGCCGTACAGCGAGTCGTTGCCGAGCAGGCCGTCCAGCAGGTCGTTGCCCGACCCACCGTGGATGACGTCGGCGTAGGCCCCGACCCCGCCCAGCACGTAGTCGTCGCCGGGGCCCGCCCACACCTTGTCGGCGCCCGCGCCGGGGAAGATCACGTCGTCGCCGCCCAGACCGTAGACCGTGTCGTTGCCGCCGTAGTCGCACAGCAGGTCGTCGCCGGACGTCCCGACGAGGACGTCGCTGCCCTCCCCGCCCTCGCGGGTGCAACCGGGCTGCCAGTCGGGCTCGGTCGACGTGCGCGAGGTGAGCTGACGGGCGCCGCTCCCCGGCTCCGCCATCATGATCATCGTGTGCGCGCCCCGCTGGAACACGATCCGGGTGCCGTCCGGCGACCACATCGGGTGGGTGTCCTGGAGGCCCTTGCCCGGGGCGGTCAGCTGCACCGGATGCACGTCCAGCCTGCCCGTCGTGGGATGCACCGGGTCGGGGATGACGACCTTCCACAAGTCGCCCTGGTACGAGTAGACCATCTGGAAGTTGCCGCCCACGCGGTGTGAGTCGAACGCGGGGTCCTGCCCCGGCGTCATGGCCAGGTCGACCGGGTTCTTGATGTGAAGGCCGCCCGAGGACATCAGCCGGATCCCGGGCGCGCCGTCGGTCCACCGCACGTACGCGACGAGCGAGCTGTCCGGCGACCACACGGGGTCGGTGTTCGAGATGCCGGCCCCGGCGTTCTGGGTGAGGTTCTGCGCACCGTCGCCCGTCCAGGTCATCAGCCAGATGTCGGCCGGACCGGCCTGTCCGCTGCTCCAGAGCGACCGTGCGTACGTGATCCGTCCTCCGCCCGGCGAGTAGGACGGCGAGAACTCGTTCGCGCCCGGCGTGTTGGTGAGGTTCTCCAGGCCCTTCCCGGACTGATACATGTCGTAGAGGTCACCGGGGCCGCCGTTCTTGCCGCTGACGAACAGGATGCGGCCGGGCTCGACGAACCACATGGGGGACGCCTCCCACCGGCCGTCGTGCGGGGTCATGTCCCGCGCGCCGCTGCCGTCGGGGTTCGACATCCACAGGTCGGTCGGGTCCTTCGCCGACGTGCCCGGGCCGATGTAGGCGATCACGCTGTTCTTGCCGGTGAACGCCAGGGCCGGGGGCGCCATCGCGGCCGCCGCGAGCTGGAGGGCGAACACGAACGTCCCGGCCGCAGCCGCAGCGCGGGCGGGCCGGCGGGCCCGTTCGATCAGTCGTGCCAGGGGGGAGCCGGGGGGGCGTCCCGGGTGATGCCGCATCGCGTTCCTCTTCCCGTTTCGACGGTTGTCAAAACTCTTGAATCAGGTATCGGCGAGACGGGGGGAATGCCTGACGGGAAATGGCTGCTGAGCGGTGGTTTCTGGCCGTTCGGCCGATGGGGGCGTCCCCCGGCCGATCCCCGCCGGGACCGACCGCTGCCGGGGTGTTCGACGTTCGGTCACCGACCGGATGGCCGGGTGGATTGGGCGGAGGGCGGGGGCGCGCTATCCGGTGCGGCGGATCGCGAGCACGGCGTTCTGGCCGCCGAATCCGAAGGAGTTCGACAGCGCGAGCGTCACGTCGGCCTGGCGCGCCTCGTTCGGAATCGGGTCGAGGTCGCAGTCCGGGTCGGGCGTGCGGTAGTGGATGGTCGGGGGGAGCAGGCCGTTGTGCACGGCGAGCGCCGTGGCTCCGGCCTCGAGCGCGCCGGCCGCCCCGGTCAGGTGGCCGGTCATGGACTTCGTCGACGAGACCGGGACGCCCCGGGCCACGTCCTCTCCGAGGGCCGCCTTGATGGCGGCGGTCTCGGCAGCGTCGTTGAGCGGCGTGGAGGTTCCGTGGGCGTTGATGTAGCCCACGTCGGAGGGCGACGCGCCGGCGTCGCGGAGCGCCATGCGGATGGCGATGGCGGCGCCCGACCCGCTCGGCTCGGGCTGCGTGATGTGGAACGCGTCAGCCGAGGCGCCGTACCCGGCGACCTCGGCGTAGATCCGGGCCCCGCGGGCGGTGGCGTGCTCCTCGGACTCGAGCACCAGGACGGTCGCCCCCTCGGACAGGACGAACCCGTCGCGATCGGCGTCGAACGGTCGCGAGGCCGTCTCCGGGTCGGGGTTCTTCGTCAGCGCCTGCATCTGGGCGAAGGCGGCGATCGTGAGCGGGACGACGGCCGCCTCCGTGCCGCCGGCCATGGCCACGTCGATCATCCCGTCGCGCACCATGCGGTAGGCCTCGCCGATGCCGTGCGCGCCGGCGGCGCACGCCGTGACGATGCACATGTTCGGCCCGGTCAGGCCGAAGTGCATGGCGACGTGGCCGGCGGAGGCGTTGGCCATGAGGCCGGGGACCATGAACGGGCTCACCCGCCCGGGGCCCCGTTCCAGCAGCACCTTGTGGGCGTCGAGGAGCGTCCCGATGCCGCCGATGCCGGTCGAGATGACCACGCCGGTGCGTTCGCCGATGATCTCCGGCTTGCCGGCGTCCTCGTAGGCGAGGTGCGCGGCCGACACCGCCAGGTGGACCACCCGGTCGGTCCGCTTGACCTCCTTCGGCTCGAGGTGGTCGGTCGGCTCGAAGTCGGGGACCTCTCCGGCAAGCTGCACGGGCAGGTCGGAGGGGTCGAACCGCTCGATCCGGCGGACCCCGCTGCGGCCCGAGGACAGTCCCTTCCAGAAGTCGTCGACCCCGATGCCGACCGGCGTGACCGGCCCGATGCCCGTGATGACGACGCGGCGACGTTCGGTGTGCTCGCTCATGGCAGCCGCCCGCGGGTGGTCGACCACGGGCCCGTGGCGACCGGGGTCAGGCCGCCACCCCGAGCTTGGAGGCCACGAGGTCGATCGCCTGTCCGACGGTCTTGACCTTCTCCATCTCCTCCTCGGGGATCTCGATGCCCATCTCGTCCTCGAGCGCCAGCACGGCCTCGGTCAGGTCGAGCGAGTCGGCGTTGAGGTCCTCCGCGAAGCGCGCCGAGGGCGTCACCTGGCTCTCGTCCACCGCCAGCTGCTCCGCGAGCACCTTGCGAACCTTCGCCTCGATCTCGTTGCGGTCCATGTCCGTTCCTCCTCCTTCCGTCAGGGTACCGGCCCTCGCCGGTGCGCCTGGCACCGTCTCCTACGCGGTCAGCCCGCCGTCCACGGCGAGCACCGCCCCGTTCACGTACGCCGCATGGTCGCTCATCAGGAACCGGACGGTGGCGGCCACGTCATCCGGCGTTCCCGGCCGGCCCGCCGGGGTCTGGTCGAGCAGGAACCGCTGCGCCTCCTCGGGCATCGCGTCGGTCAGGTCGGTCGTGATCAGGCCGGGGCAGACCGCGTTCACCGTGATGCCCCGCGACCCCACCTCCCGGGCGAGGGACCGCGTCATGCCGAGCATCGCGGCCTTCGAGGCCGAGTAGGCGACCTGGCCGGCGTTGCCGTGCAACGCGACGGCGGACGACACGTTGACGATCCGGCCGAACCGCTCGCGCAGCATCGACCGCAGCGCCGCCCGCGAGCAGAGGAACGACCCCCGGGCGTTGACGGACATCGTGCGGTCGTACTCGCCGGTCGGGTACTTCACGGTGAGGCCGTCGCGACTGATGCCGGCGTTGTTCACGAGGCCGGTGATGGGGCCGAGCGCCTCCGCCACCTCCCGGAACGCCTCGGCGATGCGGACCTCGTCCGACGTGTCGAGCGCGAGCGTGACCGCCCGGGTCCCGCCGTCCTCGATCGCGCCCGCCACGTCCTTGGCCTCGCCCTCGCCCGACCGGAACCCAACCGCCACCGACCAGCCGTCCTCGCCGAGCGCCAGCGCGCAGGCCCGGCCGATGCCGCGCGACGCCCCCGTCACGACCGCCACCCGCGACGTCACGCCGTCGCCTCCGCGCCCGGGAGGTCGGGGGCGCTCCACTTCACGATCGCGGCCCCCCACGCCATTCCCGCGCCGAACGACGTCATCAGCACGAGGTCGCCGCGGCGGATGCGGCCGTCCCGCCACGCCTCGTCGAGCGCGATCGGGACGGACGCGGCGGAGGTGTTCCCGATGCGCTCGACGTCGGAGATCACGCGGTCCGGCCCGAACCCCAGGCGGTCGGCCACCGTCTTCATGATGCGGGCGTTGGCCTGGTGGGGGATCAGCCACCGCACGTCCTCCGCGGCCACGCCCGACTTCTCCAGGAGCGAACGGCACGCGTCGGTCATGCCCACCACCGCCCGCTTGTAGACCTCGCTCCCGCTCTTCATGACGATGGTGTCGATCGGTGGCTCGTCCGGGTCCGGCCCCGCGGTCCCGCCCGCGGGGATGGTGAGCAGCTTGGCGGCCGCGCCGTCGGCGAACAGGTTCGACGCCATGACGCCGGGCTCCTGCGACGGAACGAAGATCGCGGCCCCGGCGCCGTCGCCGAACAGCACGCACGTCGTGCGGTCCTCCATGTTGATCCGGCGCGACAGGGTCTCCGCGCCGACCACGAGGACGGTGTCCGACGCGCCGGACTCCACCATGGCCCGGGCCACCGAGGTCCCGTAGGAGAAGCCGGCGCAGGCCGCGTTGACGTCGAACGCCGGGCACGAGACACCGAGCGCGTCCTGGACGATGACGGCGACGGAGGGGAGCAGCCGGTCGGGCGTGACCGTGGCGACCACGATGAGGTCGAGCTGATCGGGCGACATCCCGGCGGCGTCGAGCGCGAGCCGCGCGGCGTCCGTGGACAGGGTCGCCGTGGTCTCGTCGTCGTCCGCGAACCGCCGCTCCCGGATGCCCGTTCGGTCGACGATCCACTCGTCGTTGGTGTCGACGAGGGACTCGAAGAACGAGTTCGGTACGACGCGGCCGGGGAGCGCTGAGCCGGTGGCCGCGATGGCGGCGAACCGCCCGCGGGCCGGGGTCACTCCCGCTCCACCCAGGCCACGGCCTGGCCGGGCCTCACGAGCTCGCCGTCGCGTCCCAGCACGGCGCCAAGCCTACCCCGCACGGGGGAGCGCACGACGTGCTCGCTCTGGTCACCGGGCTCGACGACGGCGACGGCCTGCCCGACCTCCACGACCTCGTGCCCGTTCCAGAACCGCTCGGGCGGAAGGATGCGGAGCCGGCCGCCGACCGAGGTCACCAGCAGCTGGATCGGGATGTCGGTGGGCTCGCCGTGATGGACCTCGATCTCCAGGACCTCGTCGAGGGGCACTTCGATGATGCTGCTCATGCTCGCTCCCGGGACATGGCGGGCTCGGAACCTCCCCGACCTTCGTCGTGGGCGATCGCGACTGCGTCGGCAGGCGAGCCCACGGGAACCGCCGTGATGCCGGGGACGTTGCGGCGCACCAGCTTGGACAGCACGTCGCCGGGTCCGGCCTCCACGAAGGTGTCGATGCCGATCCCGGCGAGCGCCCTCATCGACCGCTCCCACCGCACCGGCGAGACGATGTGCCTCGACAGCAGGTCGCGGAGCGCGGACGACTCCCGGGTGACGCGACCGCTGACGTTCGGGACGAGCGCCATCGTCGGCGAATGGAACGTGGCACGGGACAGCGCCTCGCGGACCGGCTCCTGCGCCCGGCGCATCAGCGGCGAGTGGAACGCCCCCGCCACCTTGAGCCGGATGGCCTTGGCGCCGTTCGACCGCGCGGCCTCCTCGGCACGTTCGATCGCGGGAATGGAGCCCGACAGCACGACCTGTTTGGCCGCGTTCTCGTTGGCCACCTCGAGGACGTCGCCCCGGCCGGCGACGCGGCAGATGTCGGCGGCGTCGGCGGGGGAGAGGCCGATGACGGCCGTCATGCCGGACGGGGTGTCGTCGGATGCCTCCTGCATCGCGCGGCCCCGAGTGACCACGATGCGGAACGCGTCGACATCCCCCAGGACGCCCGACGCGACCAGGGCGACGAACTCGCCCAGGGAATGCCCCGCCGCCGCCTCGAACCGCGCGCCCTCGGCCTCGAGGACGCGGAACGCTGCGAGGTCGCAGGCGAACAGCGCCGGCTGGACGAGCTCGGTGGTGGCGAGCGCGCCGGCATCCCGGCAGAGCTCGACGAGGTCGCGCCCCCACGATTCGGAGAGGCGGGAGAACACGGCGGCGCCGGACTCGTGGGTCGTCCACGGGTCGGCCATGCCTTCGTATTGGGAACCCTGGCCGGGGAACAGGACCGCTGCGCGCACGGCTACCGCTCCCCGCCCGTCGCGTGCGGCAACATTAGAGGGTTCGACCCCAATTGGCGCGGCGAGGTTACAAGCGCTTCGACCGGCGTGCTCGACCGGGGGACCGCGGGCCTCCGGCGACCGGCGCCGCGTCGGAGGATGCCGCGCGCCTTCCGGGGGAGCCGGTGGGGAGCCGATATACTCGCGCCGACCCCGATCGACCCGGAGGAGTTCGTCATGGCCGACCACCGCAAGCTCGACGTCCTCGAGGACAAGGGCTTCGTGATCCTCAAGCCCTACGAGGGCGAGATCGACCCCTCGGAGTGGGAAGCGCTCACCTACCTCGACTGGAAATCCGGCGGCGACACCAACTTCGCCGTCCTCGCATCCGCCAACGGCGAGGACGACGCCCGCGGGTTCTGGGAGTTCGGCAAGCCGGACAAGGACGGCGTCTGGACCGTGAACGTCGAGAAGGCCCCGACCCTCAAGAAGTGGGTCGAGTCCGTCGGCGCGCGGTACGGCCGCGTCCGGATCATCAAGCTCGAGCCCTCGATGAGCGAGGAGGAGGTCGCCAACCGGTTCCTCCATCTCGATGACAACAACCGGATGAACCCCGACGGCGAGGGCTGGGTGGTTCGCACCTGGCTGAACCTCACCGACGACGCGAACAGCTACATGATCGTCCGCGACGACAAGGACGACCCCGCAACGGAGAGCCACATCCCGTGCCCGAAGTACGCGCAGTTCGTCGTCGACACCGAGCGGCTGCACCACGCCGTGTACCACCCTGGCGACGAGCCGCGCTACGCGCTGATCACGAGCTTCGAGTCGGGCCCCGAGCTCGACGCCTGGATCTCGGCGAACGTCCCCGGGTAGCCCGCACCGGCCGCGACTCGCAACACCGAGGGGCGCCCCCCGACGGGCGCCCCTCGTGCGTCCGGCGCCGCCGGGCTGTACTCGCGAGGGGCCCGATGCTACAAACGGCTCCGTGGGCGGGAGGGGGATCGAGCCCGGGACGATGCTCGCGGGCTACCGGGTCGACCGCGAGCTCGGTCGCGGCGGGATGGGCGTCGTGTACGCGGCCGAGCACGTCGCGCTGGGCCGTTCCGTCGCCGTCAAGGTGGTGGCGCCGGACCTCGCGGCGGACCCATCGTTCCGGGAGCGGTTCCTGCGCGAGGCGCAGCTCGCCGCCGCGCTGGAACACCCCGCGATCATCCCCATCTACGACGCCGGCGAGTCCGACGGTGTCCTGTACCTCGCCATGCGGCGCGTCGACGGCGGCGATCTCGCCGCCGAGCTGGCGGCCCACGGGCCCCTCGACCCCCGCCGGGTCGTCCGGCTGATCGCGCCCGTCGCCGGCGCGCTCGACGTCGCCCACCGGCGTCACCTGGTGCACCGCGACGTCAAGCCGCAGAACATCCTCATCGAACCGGGGTCCGGCGACGAGCCCGACCGGGTGTTCCTCACCGACTTCGGCCTGACGAAACGAACGGACGAGTCGGCCGGGCTGACCCGCACCGGGATGTTCGTCGGGACGTTCCGGTACGCGGCCCCCGAGCAGTTCCAGGGCCACGCGGTCGACGGACGAACCGACGAGTACTCGCTCGCCTGCGTCGTGTACGAGTGCCTCGCCGGCGCGCCGCCCTACCCGGGGAACTCCGACGCCGAGATGATGTTCGGGCACCTGTGGCTCCCGCCGCCGCAGCCGTCGCTCCGCCGACCCGACCTCGGACCCGCTGCGGACGGTGTGCTCGCCCGCGCCCTGGCGAAGGCGCCGGAGGACCGGTTCCCGACATGCGGGGAGCTCCTGCGGGAGCTCGACGCCGCCGTGGGCAGCCCGTCGGGCCGCACGGTCGTCGCCCCGCCGCCTCCGGCACCGGTCGGGCCGACACGGACGCACCACGTCCCGCCGGCCCCGGCCCCGGCTCCGGTCCCGCCACCCCAGCCGTCGGGCGCCTGGA
>DATBHM010000163.1:0-12648 GCA_036557505.1 Actinomycetota bacterium
TTCTTCGTGAAGGCGGTGCACCGGACGCCGTTCTCGGTCACCGACGGCGTGGCGTCGGTCGTGGTCGCGTGCGGCGCGGCGGCCGTGCTCAACCTGCTGGCCCGCCGCCGGGACCGGGGCAAGGCCGTACTGGTGCCGTTCGTCCGCCGGTCGGTGTCGCTGTTCTCCAACGCCGCCTTCGGGACCTTGATGGGGGCGGTGTTCCTGGCGGTGCTCGGCGACGGCATCGTGCAGGGGGCCCTCGCGAAGACGATCGCCTTCGGCGGCAAGGCGGGGTTCTCGCTGGACGAGGCGCGGTCGCCGCGACACATCCTCGCGCTGGTGCTCCTGACCTACCTGCCGTACATGCTGATCAGCCCGTTCATGGGCGTGGTCATCGATCGCTTCGACCGCCGCAAGCTTCTGGTCCTCGCGAACGGGTTCCGCGCGGTGGTGATCGCGGTGATCGCGTTCGGCGCCACCTCGCTGCCCGACCCCGTGCTGATCACCGCGCTGGTCCTCACGCTCGCGTCGACGCGGCTGGTGCTCGCGATCAAGTCGGCCGGCATGCCGACCGTGCTGGGGGGGCGCGACCTCATGCAGGGGAACTCGATCTCCCAGGCCGGGCAGGCGGTGTTCCAGCTGGCCGGCGCGGGGATCGCGCTGGTCGGGACCAAGGTCGCGTCGGCCGGCGTGGTCATCCTCGGCGGCGCGATCGTGTACGGGGTGGGTGCGCTGTTCGCGTCCCGGACCCGCGATTTGTCCGAGGGAACGAGGACCTCGAAGATCCTGCAGGAGGCGCGACGGATCCTGCACGACATCGCGGAGGGCGTCCGCCAGATCCGCCGACGCCCGCCGGCCGCCCTCGGCGTGACGTCGTTCCTCACATTGCGGACGCTGATCTCGTTCGGCTCGCTGGTGTTCGCGCTGCAGGCCCGCGCCATCCTCGGCGGGAAGTCCTCGAGCGCGGCGGTGATCATCGCCGGCCTGGCGGCCGCCCTCGGCGCGGCGCTCGGGTTCGTGCTGGCCCAGGTGCTGAAGGACCGCGTCGTGCCGCCGCGACTCATCGTCGGCGCCATGCTCATCGCGGGGATCGGGTTCGTGCTGCTCGGCGGGATCAGGACGACGTTCGGACTGTCGGTGGTGGCCTTCGTGGCCGCACTGTCCTACTTCGTCGGGAAGATCTCGGCCGACACGATCATGCAGCAGTCCCTGCCCGACGAGTACCGGGGGCGGGGGTTCAGCTTCTTCGACGTGGCGTACAACCTGGCCTGGATCCTCCCGGCCCTCGTGCTGTTCCTGACGTGGACCACCGGCCGGGCCCGCCTGCTGATGATCTCGGCGGGGGCGCTGTTCCTGCTGCTCGGCCTGGCGACGTCGATGTGGTACCGGCGGCTGGGGCCGGCGGCGTTCGAGCCGCCGGACGGGGCCGAGGATGCCCCGAAGGTCCTCGCCAACGGCGAGGGCGAGGTGACCGTCGTGGACGCCGGCGAGCCGGAGTCCTCCGAGCCGGCGGGGCGTCCGTCCTAGGCGCTCCCGAGCCCTGCCCGGTCCGCGCCCGATGGGTCGTCGCCGCTCGGTTTGACGGGGCACCCCAAGCGGGAACGCTCCGAACGTGAATGTCGTGCAGGGCGTCGTCCGGTGGGCCGACCGGTTCCAGCAACGGCACTCCGTGGTGGGGTTCCCGTTCGCGGTGGTGAAGAAGTACGGCGACGACCAGGCCGGGAACCTCGCCGCGCTGATCGCCTACTACGGGTTCTTCTCCCTGTTCCCGCTGATGCTGGTGTTCGTCACGATCCTGGGGCTGGCGCTCAAGGACAACCCAACGCTGCAGGACAAGATCCTGCACTCGGCCCTCGCGCAGTTCCCGATCATCGGCGACCAGATCGAGAACAACGTCCACTCGCTCCAGGGCAGCGGTCTGACCCTGCTGATCGCCATCCTGGTGACGCTGTGGGCGGGTCTCGGCGTGATGAACGCCATGCAGACGGCCATGAACGTCGTGTGGGACGTCCCCCGGCGGGACCGTCCGAACTTCATCAAGGGCCGGGTCCGCGCGTTGCTGATGCTCGTCCTGCTGGGGACCGCGAGCATCGCGGCCGCGGTCGTCGCCGGAATCACCGCAGCGGCGGCGAATTCCACGGTCTCGTTCGTCCTCGGGTTGGCGCTGTCGTTCGCGCTGAACCTCGGGGTGTTCCTGCTGGCGTTCAAGATCCTCACGGCGCGAAAGCTGTCGTGGGGCGACGTGCTTCCGGGGGCGGTGCTCGCCGCGGTGGCCTGGCTGGCGCTGCAGCTGCTCGGGGGCTACATCGTCGGCCACCAGCTGAAGTCGGCCAGCCAGGTGTACGGCCTGTTCGCCGTGGTCATCGGACTGCTGGCCTGGATGGCCCTCGGCGCGACCGTGACGCTCTACGCCGCCGAGGTGAACGTCGTGCGCAAGGAGCGTCTGTGGCCCCGGAGCCTGGTCCAGCCGCCGCTCACGGAGGCCGACCGGGCCGCGTACCGGCGCGCCGCGATCGCCTCCGAGCGCCGCCCCGAGCAGACCATCGCGGTCCGGTTCGAGGAGGAAACCGACCACGAGTCCGAGCAGGCCGACCGATCGGAGCGCGGCCGGATCCGCGACGTCGAGGAGCGCGGCGCGTCGGGAACGCGCTAGCGGTCGTCCAGGAGCGGGACGACCTCCTCCGCCAGCCAGTCCATGGTGTCGAGAACGTCGGGGAGGATGAACGGGAGGTCGAGCACCAGCAGCGTGACCCCGGCGTCCTCGTAGGCCCGGATCTCCGCGGCGATCCCGTCCGGCGAGCCCGCGATCGACCGTCGTTCCGGGAGGAAGTTCGACACCTCGAACGGCGGCACCAGACCGCGGCGGACCGAGAGCGTGAGTGCGGACGGGTCGCGCCCCGCCCCCTCGGCCGCCCGGGCGATCGCGTCGCGCTTCGCCCCGACGTCGTCCAGGAACACCTCGAATCCCAGCCACCCGTCGCCGAGCGCCCCCGCCCGGCGGAGCGCCGCCTCGGTGTTCCCCCCGACCATGATCGGCGGGCCGCCCGGCCGCGACGGGTGCGATGCGAGCACGATCTCGTCCAGCCGCCAGAACCGCCCGTCGAACGAGATGTGGTCGTTCGCGGCCCACAGGGCCCGCATCAGCCGCATGGCCTCGTCGGTCCGGGCTCCGCGTTCCCGCTTGGGGACGCCGACGGCGGCGAACTCCTCCTCCATCCATCCCGACCCGATGCCCAGCACGATGCGGCCCTCCGAGAGCCGGTCGAGCGACGCGAGCTCCTGCGCGAGCACGACCGGGTGCCGGTACGGCAGGACGAGCACGCTCGTGCCGATGAGCAGCCGCTCGGTGGCCCCGGCCACCACGCCCATCACGGCGACCGGGTCCAGCCAGTCGACGCCCGGGGAGAACGCCAGCTCGGTGGTCGTCTCGGGATAGGGGTACACGCTCGTCCGTGTCCTGGGGAACGCGACGTGGTCCTGGGTCCAGACGCTGTGGAACCCGTTGCGCTCGGCGCGCCGGGCCACATCGAGGACGAACTCACGCTCGCCGACCGGCCCGACCGACGGCAGGGCGATCCCGACGTCCATGGCCGGGCAGAGTAGCCGGGCGCGGCCGCGTAGGCTACGCGGCGTCCCGGTGGCCGGGGAGGCGGCGCGTGGAGGTGGACAGCGGCGGCGTTCGGTTGCACGTCGAGGTGGACGGCGACGGCGAGCCGGTCACCGTCCTCGCCCACGGCCTCACGAACTCCTGCCGGGAGCTCGCGCTGCTCACCGGGCTGATCGACGGGACCAAGGTGCGGTTCGACTTCCGGGGGCACGGCCACTCGGGAGCGCCGGAGGATCCGGCCCGGTTCACCTTCGCGGACATGGCGGACGACCTCGAGGCGGTGGCGGCGCGGTTCGGCGCCACCAGGGCCATCGGGACGTCGATGGGGGCCGGGGCGATCGGCCACCTCCTCTCCGACCGGCCGGACCGCTTCGAGCGGATCGTGCTGCTGCTGCCAGCCGGGCTCGACCGGCCGTTCCGGAATCCCCACCGGTTCCTGCGATACGCCGACGCGCTGGAGTCGCTCCCGAGGGACGAGGCGATCGAACGCGTCCTCGACGACCCCGACCGCGTGGCCGTGTACGCGGCCTCGCCCTGGCTCCGGGACGTCGACCGCACGACGTGGGACGACACGGCCGACATGGCGGCGCTGGCCCGCGCGATCCGGGGCGTCGTGTCCGACTACCCGGTGCGGGACCGCGAGCTGCTCCGCCGCGTCGAGGCACCCGTGTTCCTCATCGCCCGCGAGGGCGACGTCATCCACCCGGCCGAGCTCGCCCGGACGCTCCACGGGCTCCTCCCGAACAGCGAGCTCGTCGTGCTCGGCGGCGAGGCCGAGATGCTCGCCGACCTGCCGGCGCTGGTCGAGCGGGTCCGGGCGTTCCTGGGGGCCGGATGAACGAGCTCGAGACCGCCGCCGGGATGGCCGCGGCAGTCGCGTCGGGCGAGGTCTCGCCGGTCGAGCTGGTCCAGCGGTCGTTGTCGCGGGTGCAGATGTGGCAGGACCCCACGAACGCGTTCACCCAGCTGCTGTTCGGCGCCGGGCTGGAGGAGGCCCGCCGGATCGAGGCGCGGGTGGCCGCCGGCGAGCCCGTCGGACCCCTGGCGGGTGTTCCCGTGGCCGTCAAGGACCTGTTCGACGTGGCCGGGCACGACACCACCGGGTGCTCACTCGCGTACGTGGGGAACCGCGCGGCGGCCGACGCCGGGGTCGTCCGCCGGCTGAAGGCGGCCGGCGCGATCGTGGTGGGCAAGACCAACATGCACGAGCTGGCCGCCGGGGCGACCAACCTGGTTTCCGCGTGCGGGCCCACGGCCAACCCCTGGGACCTCGCCCGGATCACCGGCGGCTCGAGCGGCGGGTCCGGAGCGGCCGTCGCGGCAGGGATCGTCCCCATCGCGCTGGGGAGCGACACGGGCGGATCGATCCGCATCCCGTCGTCGTTCTGCGGGATCGGGGGGCTGAAGCCGACCCACGGCGCGCTCCCGCTCGACGGCGTCATGCCGCTCGCGCCGTCCATGGACTGTCCGGGGCCCATGGCCGGTTCGCTCGAGGACCTGGCGCTCGCCTGGGACGTGCTGATCGGGCCGGGGGAGGGCGGCCACCACGCCGACGACGACCGGCCCTCGCGGGTGGGGGTGCTGGGCGGGTGGTTCATCGAACGCATCCAGCCGGAGGTCGTCGACGGCGTACGGGCGGCGGGGCTCGCGTTGGAGCGCCTCGGGGTGGGGATCGAGCCCGTCGACGGGTCGGGGCTGGAGGACGCCCTGCAGACGTGGACCGATCTGGCCTGGTCGCAGTTCGCCGACGTCCACGCGAATCTCCTCGACCACCCCGAGCTGGTCGACCCCCTGACGTTCTCCTACCTGGAGCATGGCGCGTCGCTCACGGCCGAGGAGCGGATGGCCGCGCGGGTCCGGGCCGAGGACGTCGGACACTGGTTCGCGGAACGGCTCCAGCACGTCGACGTGCTGCTGTCCCCCTCGACGCCGTTCCCCGCGCCGCCGGCCACCGCCGAGGAGGTCGAGGTGCGCGCCGGCGTGATGCTCGGGGTCCACCGCGGCGCGCCGAGCGCCATGACGCGGCCCGTCAGCCTCAGCGGCCTTCCGGCGCTGGCGATCCCGAGCGGGCTCTCCGGCGACGGGCTGCCGCTCGGCATCCAGCTGATCGCGGGGCGCCGACGCGAGCGGCTGCTGCTCGCGACCGCGACGATGCTCGGGGGGGAGGACTCGCGGTTCCGTCCGATGCGGGCGCCGTACCCGCCGCCGGGCTGGACCGCCCCGCCTGACGCCTCCGCCCCGGACTAGCCCACCAGCTTGCGGGTGAGCTCCTCGTCCGACGGTTCGGTCATGATCGTCCCGTCGGGGAACAGGATGGTCGGCACGACGCGGAGGCCGCGGTTGATCCGCACCACGCGGTCGGCGGCGACCTCGTCCTCGTCCACGTCGATCCAGCGGTACCGGGCGCCGAGCCGATCCAGCACGCGTTTGGCGCGCCGGCAGTCGGAGCACCACGTGGTCGAGTACACGACGATCTCGTCGGGGCTCGGTTCCATCAAACGGGCACCAGTCTTTCGGGTCGAGGGGGCGTTCGCCACCTGGTGAACGGCCGCCGTCCCCGGAACATTCCCGGCCGCGGCCGTTCCGAACCACCGGCCTGCCCCGCGTCGAGGCCCCCGACGCCGCCGCTAGCATGCGCACCTCATGGCCGGCGATGCCAAGCCCAGGAACGAGGACGCGATCGGCGGCGGGCTCATCGTCCTGGCGAGCCTGATGTTCGGCATCGTCGTGGTGCTCGGGCGTATCGTCACCGACGGGCCGAAGGGGATGCCGGTCCCCATGATGCTGTCGATCCGGTTCGGCGGGGCCGCGGTGCTGCTGTTCCTCCTGCTGGTCGCGCTGCGGCGGCCGCCCGTGCCCGCGCGGGGGGAGCGACTCGGTCTGGCGGCGCTGGCGGTCGCCGGTTACGCGGTCGAGTCGTCGCTGTTCTTCCTGGCGGTCCAGCACGGGGAGACGGCGGCGGTGACGCTGCTGTTCTTCACGTATCCGATCGTGGTCACGGTCGGGGCGATGGCGCTCGGCCAGGGGGCGCCCGGGCGGGTGGTCATGCTGAGCCTGGCCTCGGCGATCGCCGGATCGGCGCTCGTCATCCTGGCGGGCGGCGGACTGGCCATCGAGGGGCTCGGCGTGGCGTTCGCGCTGGGCGCGGCGTGCGTGTACAGCTGCTACCTGCTGGGCGTCGACCGGGTCGTGCGCATGACCGAGCCGCTCGCGGGGGCCATGTGGGTGAGCCTGTTCGCCTCGCTCGGGCTGGTGGCCTACGCCGCGATCAGCGGGAACCTGCAGGCGCCCGACGGGATCCGGCAGTGGGCGCCCCTCGCCGGGATGGGCGCGGCGACGGCGGCCGCGTTCGTGTGCCTGTTCGCGGGGCTCCGGCGCCTGGGGCCGGTGCGCACGGCGGTGGTGGCGGCCACGGAGCCGCTCGCGGCGACCGTGCTGGCGTTCCTGTTCCTCGGCCAGCCGGTCCGGCCGGGCGTCGTGGCGGGCGGGGTGCTGATCCTGTCCGGCGCGATCGCCGCCAGCCTGGCCCGCACCGCGCCGGCGGCCGAGCCGGAGGTCCCGTGACCGCGTACGCTGGCCGGCGATGCCGGACCAGCACCGCTACCGGATCCGCGACTACGTCGGGCACTACCGCCGGAACTGGCAGGAGAGCACCGACCCGCTGCCGGAGAAGATCGCGAAGACCGTCAAGAACCGGACGATCGCCTTCTTCGTGAAGGGCGGATGCTGCGGCAACCGCGGCGAGCCCGGCTGCTGACTGCCGGCTCGGGAGGGTCCCGGTCGGGACCCCGAGACGAAGGCCAGGGGGCGGGACTCCCACCCGCACGACCACGCTCACGACCACGACCACGGCCACGACCACGACCACGACCACGACCACGGCCGCGGCCACGACCACGGCCACGGCCACGGGCCTCCCGGCTGAACCCGCTCCGCGCGCCGGCCGGAGGCCGAGGTCTTGCCGATATCCTCCCGGGTCTGAAACACTCGGGAGCGCCTCGGGGGGTTCGTGCGGCGCGTCCGCGCGCCCTCCGCCAGCAACCAGGTGGGAGCACCGATGCAGACGCAGCCCGGACACATCCTGATCGTCGACGACGACGGACTGAACCGCGCCCTCCTCACCAAGAACCTGGAACACGACGGCCACCGGACCACTGCGGTCGACAACGGGTTCGCCGCGCTCGCCCTCCTCGACGCCGAACGGCCCGACGTGGTGCTGCTCGACGTCGTGATGCCCGGCCTGGACGGCATCGAGGTCCTCTCGCGGATGAAGGCGGACGCGGACCTCCGTGACATCCCCGTGATCATGATCTCGGGGGTCGACGACGCCGAGAGCATCGTGCGGTGCATCGAGATCGGGGCCGAGGACTACCTGCCGAAGCCGTTCGACCCGGTCATCCTGCGGGCGCGGATCGGCGCCGGGCTCAACCGCACGCGCCTCCGCGACCTCGAGCAGGAACGCGTCCGCGACGTGTTCACCCGGTTCCTGCCGGAGCCGATCGCGGCCGAGATGCTGGCTCGCAGCGACGGCTCGCCGGCCATCAAGGCCGTACGGCTCTGGGCGACCGTGATGTTCGTCGACCTGCGCGGCTTCACCTCGCTCGCGGAGACCCTTCCGGTCGAGCAGGTCGTCTCGGTGCTGGGACGGTTCCAGGGCTCGATGGGCGACGCGGTGCTGGACCACGGCGGGACGCTCGTCGACTTCCTCGGCGACGGGCTGATGGCGGTCTTCGGCGCGCCGATCGAGAGCATCGACCACGCGGATCGCGCGGTGGCCTGCGCCAAGGACATCGCCGGCCCACGACTTGCCGAGTTCAACGAGTGGGTGCGGGGGCAGGGCGTCGGGCAGGGGTTCGGCATGGGGATCGGCCTGAACTCCGGCCGCGTGATGTCGGGAACGCTCGGCTCGGACCGGCGCTTCGACTATGCGGTGATCGGCGACACGACGAACACGGCGTCCCGCATCGAGCAGCTCACCAAGGAGACCGGCCACTCGATCCTGCTCGCCGACCAGACGAAGACGAACATGGCCGGTCCGACGGACGACCTCACGTTCGTCGACGAGTTCGAGATCCGGGGGAAGCAGTCCCGTCTGAAGCTGTGGGCGGTCGAGCCCGCCGGGAGCCCGGACCGGTGACCGACACCACGAGCGCAGACGAGATCCGAAGTCTCCGCGAGCGCATCGCGGAGCTCGAGGCGGCGGAGGCGGGGCGGGAGCGCGCCGAACGCGTCCAGGCCGCGCTGTACCGGATCGCCGAGACCGCGAGCGCGGCCGAGGACATGCAGGACTTCTACGCGAAGATCCACGCGATCCTGCGCGAGCTGATGTACGCGGACAACCTCTACGTCGCGATCTACGACGATGCGCGGGAGATGATCAACTTCCCGTACTACGTCGACGAGGTCGACACCGACATCCCCGACCCGACCAAGTGGGAGCCGTTCGGCATCGGGGACGCGGCCGGCGTGACTGCCTACATGCTCCGGGGCGGAGCCCCGCTGCTGATGCTCGGGCGGGACTGGGAGCGGCTCGCGGACGAGGGCCACATCGAGCGACTCGGCATGCCGTCCCTGTCCTGGCTCGGTGTTCCGCTGCAATCGGAGGGCCGGACGCTCGGAGCGGTGGTCGTCCAGAGCTACCGCGACGACCGCCGGCACACCGAGGCGGACAAGGAGCTGCTGACATTCGTCGGTCGCCACATCGCATCCGCCCTCGAGCGAACCCAGCTCATCGACGAGACCCGCCAGCGCAACGCCGAGCTCGCGCTCATCAACGATGTGCAGGGCGGCCTCGCCGAGAACCTCGACATGCAGGCCATGTACGAGCTGGTGGGTGATCGCATTCAGGAGATCTTCGACGCCCAGGTGGTGGACATCGGCATCCTCGACACGGCCTCGGGGCTGATCCACTTCCCGTACACGATCGAGCGGGGTGTGCGGTTCCCGGACGAGCCGATCGAGGTCATCGGGTTCCGCAAGAGCGTCCTGGAGCGCCGTTCACCGCTGGTCGTGAACGAGAACGCGGCCGGGGCGCTCGCGGGGTTCGAGGACCAGCCGGGAGCGATCCAGGGCGAGGTCCCGAAGTCGTTCGTGTTCGTTCCTCTTCTGGTCGGGGATCGCGCCACAGGGGTGATCTCGCTGCAGAACCTCGACCGCGAGCACGCGTTCAGCGAGGCCGATATCCGTCTGTTGACCACCCTCGCCGGCAGCCTCTCCGTGGCGCTCGAGAACGCCCGGCTGTTCGAGGAGACGCGTCAGCGCAGCGCGGAGCTGGCCCTCATCAACGACGTCCAGCGGGGCCTTGCCGAGAACCTCGAGATGCAGGTCATGTACGACCTGGTCGGAGACCGGATCCAGGAGATCTTCGACGCCCAGGTCGTCGACATCGCGACCCTCGATCCCTCGTCGGGACTCGTCCACATCAGGTACGTCGTCGAACGGGGCGAACGGCTGGAGCCGCATCCACCGTTGGAGCTGATCGGATTCCGTCGCGTCGCGATCGAGACGCGGGAGCCGGTCCTCGTGAACGAGGAGGCCGAGGCGAGGGCCACCGAGGTCGGCAATCCGGTCGTCCTCGTAGGCGAACCCTCGAAGTCGGTGCTGTTCGTCCCCCTCCTCGTGGGCGACCGTGCCACCGGGGTCATCTCCCTGCAGAACCTCGACCGGGAACACGCGTTCAGCGAGGCGGACGTGCGCCTGCTGACGACGCTCGCCGGCAGCCTGTCCGTGGCGCTCGAGAACGCGCGGCTGTTCGAGGAGACGCGCCAGCGCAACGCCGAGCTCGCGCTGATCAACGACGTCCAGCGCGGGCTCGCCGAGAACCTCGACGCCCAGGCCATGTACGACCTCGTCGGCGACCGCATCCGCGACATCTTCGACGCACAGGTCGTGGACATCGCGATCCTGGACCCGTCGTCCGGCCTCGTCCGGTTCCCCTACGTGATCGAGCGCGGCGAGCGCCTCGACGAGGAGCCGATCGAGCTGATCGGGCACCGTCGCATCACGGTCGAGACGCGCCAGCCGGTCGTGATCAACGAGGACCTCGTCACGAGGAGCGCCGAGGTCGGCCAACCCGCGGTGCTCTCGGGCGAGGTCCCGAAGTCGGCGGTGTTCGTTCCCCTGCTGGTCGGCGACCGGGCGACGGGCATCCTGTCGCTGCAGAACATCGACCGGGAGCACGCCTTCAGCGACGCGGACGTCCGTCTCCTCGTCACGCTGGCCGGCAGCCTCTCGGTCGCGCTCGAGAACGCCCGGCTGTTCGAGGAGACTCGCCAGCGAAGCTCGGAGCTCGCGCTGATCAACGACGTCCAGCGTGGGCTGGCCGAGAACCTCGACATGCAGGCCATGTACGAGCTCGTCGGCGACCGGATCCTCCACATCTTCGACGCGCAGTCGGTGAGCATCGGGATCGTCGATCGCGAGGCCGACCTGCTTCGGTACCCCTATCTGGTCGAGCGCGGCGAACGGATCCAGGCCGAACCGTCACCCATCCTCGGCTTCGGCGCCCGGGTCATCGAGAGCCGCACGCCGCTGCTCATCAACGAGCACATGGCCGAGCGGATGGCCGAAGTCGGGAGCATGGTCGTCGCCGGCGAGGTGCCGAAGTCGGTCGTGTTCGTCCCGCTTCTCGTCGGCCGCGAAGCCGTCGGACGGATCTCGTTGCAGAACATCGACCACGAGTTCGCCTTCACGGACGCGGACCTTCGCCTGTTGACGACGCTCGCCTCCAGCCTGTCGGTCGCGCTCGAGAACGCCCGGCTGTTCGAGGAGACCCGGCAGCGAGCGGGCGAGCTGGCCATCGTGAACAGCATCGGGCAGGCGATGGCCGAACAGCTCGAGCTCGACCCGCTGATCGAACGTCTCGGTGACCAGCTCCAGCGTCTGTTCGGCGCCGACATCGTCTACGTCGCCCTCCACGACCGGGCGACGGAGATGATCGAGTTCGCCTACTACTTCGAGGACGGCCGTCGCGACGGGCCGGCGGCGCTCCACTTCGGGGAGGGGTTGACGTCGCGGATCCTGCAGTCACGGGAACCGATGCTCCTGAATCGGACCGAGGCGTTCG
The DNA here is from genome assembly GCA_036557505.1 of Actinomycetota bacterium. Lineage (GTDB taxonomy): Bacteria > Actinomycetota > UBA4738 > UBA4738 > JACQTL01 > DATBHM01. The sequence goes on from DATBHM010000163.1 coordinate 11,655, forward strand.
AGGGCATGCATGTGGTGGGGACTCCCGCGCTGTCGTATCTGGGCGTCCCGATCTTCGCCGAGTCCAACGCCATCGGCGTGATCAGCGTGCAGAGCACCAAACAGGCGGGGCGGTTCGTGGAGAGCGACACGCGCCTGCTCTCCACGATCGCCGCAAACGTCGGTGTGGCCATCGCGAACGCGCGCCTGTACCGGGAGACCGGCCGGCGCGCGACCGAGATGGCTGCCCTCGCGGAGCTCGGCCGGGAGGTCGGCGCGATGCTCGACCTCGACGCGGTGCTGGAGCGGATCGCCGAACGGGCGCGTTCGCTTCTGGAGACGGACACGAGCGCGGTGTTCCTCGAGCAGCCGGATCGCCCCGACCTGGTCCCGATCGTTTCCGCGGGCGAGCTGGCCGAGCTGATCATGGGCGACACCATCTCGCCCGGGGAAGGGATCATCGGGGACCTCGCGCAGCGGGGCGTCGCCGAGTTCGTGAACGACGCCGAGCACGACGCCAGGGCGGTGCCGATCGCCGGTACCGAGATGATCTCCGACGAGCGGATCATGGCCGCGCCGCTCCTCGCCCGGGGCCGCGTCATCGGGATGATGGCGGTGTGGCGCGGCGAGGGCAGCCAGCCGTTCACCGATTCCGACTTGAGCTTCCTGGTCGGCCTGTCGCAGCAGGCAGCCATCGCGATCGAGAACGCCCGCCTGTTCCGCGAGGCCGACGAGGCGCGCGAGGTGGCCGAGGAGGCGAACGCCGCCAAGAGCGCGTTCCTCGCCGCGACCAGCCACGAGATCCGTACCCCGATGAACGCCATCATCGGGATGAGCGGGCTCCTGCTCGAGACCGGCCTCGACGCCGAGCAGCGCGACTACGCCGCGACGATCGCCAACAGCGGCGAGTCCCTCCTCGCGATCATCAACGACATCCTCGACTACTCGAAGATGGAAGCGGGCCGGATCGAGCTCGAGAGCCGGCCGCTCGACCCGCGTACGTGCGTCGAGGAAGC
>DATBHM010000164.1:0-4285 GCA_036557505.1 Actinomycetota bacterium
CCTGCTTCGCACAGGTTCAGCGGGCCGGGGCCGCTTCGCGCGGCCCCGGCCCGCTCTCCCCGGCTAGCACTTCTTGGCGGAGTCCCCAGGGTCGACGGAGCACGTGTTGTGCCCGCGGCCCCCGTTCACGACGTCGCCTCCGGAGCCGTCCAGCGTGGTCATCGAGTCGTCCCCCGCGCCGCCGAGCAGGCGGTCCGTCCCCGAGGTGTCGGTCAGCGTGTCGTCGCCGGCCAGGCCGTAGATCGTGTCGTCGCCGCCCATGCCGTCGATGTGGTCGTCCCCGGCGAGCCCGCAGATCACGTCGGGGCCCGAGGTCCCGTCGAGCGTGTCGGGCCCCGACGTGCCGGCGATCGTGCAGCCCCGGCCGTTGGTGGCCACGGTGACGTCATCCGTGTGGGAGTCGTTGGACGGGTTGCTGTCACCGGGGTCCTGGGTGACGGACGCCGTGTTGTCGAACGACCCGGTCTGCTTGGGCCTGACCACGAGGTCGTACGTGGCCGTCGCCGACGACGCGAAGCTCGCCCAGCTGCACGAGACGGCCCCGCTCGATCCCACGGCCGGCGTGCTGCACGAGTCGGCCGCGGTGCCCGACGTCAGGTTCAGCGAGACGAAGGCGAACGAGGCCGGCAACGGGTCGGACAGCGCGACGGTCGTGGCGGCCCCGGTTCCCGTGTTCGACAGGGTGAGCGAGTCGGTGAGCAGCGTGTTGATCTCGACCGGCTCCGGCGAGTGGCTCAGGCCCACGCCGAGGTCCGGCGTGCCGCCGGTGGTGAAATCGAGGCACCAGCCGTTCGCGATCGACCCGCCGGTTCCCAGCGAGTCGTCGATCACGAACAGCTCCCAGGTGCCGTTCGGGTCCGTCGTGTCGAACGTCCCGAGCGTCGTCGCTCCCGAGGGGCTCGGCGCCGGTGTCGGGAACGAGTCGGCCGGGGCGTAGTTCGTCGGCTGTGCGGCCGCCGGCGACGTCCCCCAGCCGCCGGTGTCCGGCAGCGGTGCGGCGGCCGCGTCGTCGAACGTCACCGTGAAGTTCGAAACGGCGGTCGACCCGCCGGCGTCGGAGAGCACGATGAGGTTCGCGCCGGTCGGTCCGACGAGCATCGCGTCGATGTCGTCTGGGCTGGCGTGGTTCACGCCCTTCAGGGTGAGGTTCACGTCGGTGACGGTCCCCGGGAGGGAGCTGACGAACACCCGCGAGGGGTACGGCGTCGCCGGTTCGTTCGCTTGGGCCGCGCTGTTGATGGCCATGTTCCCGTTGTTGCAGAACTCGTTGCCGTTCACCGTCGTGTGGTTGTCCACGACCTGGGTCAGGCTCCCGTTGCTCGGGGCGAAGTTCGCGGTGCCGTTGTAGGACGCCTGGACGACGTGCGAGCCCTCGGCGAGCCCGCCGGTGGTGAACGCCGCGGTCCCGCTCACCACGCTCACGCCGGACGCGACCGTCGTGCCGTCCACCTTGAAGTCGACGGTCCCCTCGTTGACGGTCGAGGTGCTGCTCACCGTCGCCGTGAACGTCACGCTGTCGCCCGTGAACGACGGGTTCTGGCCGGACGACACCGCCGTGGTCGTGGTGGCCGCCGCCGTCGTCGAGATGTTCAGGCACCACCCGCCGGCGATGGAGCCGGCCCCGCCTCCGAGGGAGTCGTCGACGATCCACAGGTGCCAGGTGCCGTTCGGGTTCCCGCCGTCGAACGTCGAAAGTGTGGTCGCCGACGAGGGCGGCGGCGCCGGTGCGGGGAACGCCTCGTCGGCCGTCGTGTCGTAGTCGACCGGCTTCGACGTGTCCGGTGAGGATGGCCATGCGGCGGCATCGGGGAGCGTGGTCGCGGCGGCGTCATCGAGCGTCAGGTTGTAGTTGCTGACCGCGTTCAGCCCGCCGGAGTCGGAGAGCGCCAGGAGGTTCGCACCGCCCGGCGCCTCGAGGAGGATGTCGAGATCGTCGGTTCGACCCTCGTTGATGCCATTCAGGCTGAGCGTGACGTCCGAGGTGGTGCCGGACATGCCGCTCACCGTGACGTTCGAGGGATAAGGCGTCGCCCCGTTCGGCGGTTGCGCGCTGACGCGGTCGTTGATCGTGATCGACGACGGGTTGCAGAACGACGTGGCGGCAGCGGCGACGCCCGCGAGCGCCCCGAGGGCGACCGGGACCATGGCGGCGATCACGACCACGGAGGTGAGCGCGCTCAGGCCACGGCCCCGGCGCGCGCACGTCGTCGAGCGGGCCGCGGTTCGCTCTCGAAACGATCGGTGCATCGGTTCATCCTCCCCGTGTGCGTCGCAGGCGAATGGTGCTCGGTACGCTCGAAGCCTCGTCGTTCGTCCCCCGGTCCCTTCAGTTGAAGACGGCCTCGTAGAGCATCCCCGCCTGGTCCCGGCCGACCGGAACCAGCAGGAGCTCCACCCCGGGGAGGCGCGGATGGCCGAGGCCGAACACCCCCTGGTCCAGCGGGGCATCCGCCGGGCCCACGAACAGGACGGAGAACGCCTCCGGCCGGTCCCACCCGCGGCCCCGGACCTCGACCGAGCGGAGCGTGACCCGAACGACGCCCTCCGCCGTCCGCAGGTCGACATCGTCCCCGACGCAGGCCTGGAAGTCCGCGGCCCGGAGGTCCGCGAGATCCTTCACGCCGGTCGCTCCATCAGGTGGTACACGCCTTCGTCCGCCACGCGGACGAACCCCAGGCGCTTGTACAACGAGATCGCCGGGTTGCGGGCCTCGACGTGGATCCGAACCGGCCGTCCCGATCGCGATCCCTCGTCGACCAGGTCCGCGAGGAGCCCTCCGCCGATCCCTCGACGGCGGAACCGCGGCAGCAGCGCGATGTCCAGGATCCGGATCTCTCGGTCGACACGCTGCACGTACAAGCGCCCCACCGGATGGCCGTCGATCTCCACGATCGACCGCTCGGCGTCCGGGAACGCCGTCCGGTAGTGACGATCCTGCAGGTCGAACTGCATCCGCACGAACTCGTCGGTCTCCGCCTGGGGCCAGCACGTGAGGGCGAGCTCCTCGCTCCGCGTGGACCAGTAGACGCGGACGAGGAACTCCCGGTCCCCCTCGGTCGCCGGGCGGAGCCGGGCAACCTGCTCGGTGGGCCTCGACACCGCCACGCCTCAGTTCCTCGACGGGAAGATGCCCTGCAGGGCGATACAGAAGCTCAGCGTGAGGAACGGCTGGACGTTGGTGTGCGGCTGGCTGCCGCCCGCCTGCCCGACCATGCTCGGGCTCATCTGCCCGGTCGCGGTCGTGGTGTACCCGCCGGACGGGATGACCGCGGGGACGTTGCCCACCGGCGCCGAGTCGGTGGCATCGTTGTTGGCCGCGTTCACGAGGTGGTTGTGCTGGGGCATCTGTGTGCCGATCAGGGTCACCGTCTCCACGCCCGACTGCTCGCCGAGGTCGTAGGGGCTCAGGCCGGGGCCCTGGCCCTGGTGGATCGCGACCCGGCCGCGCAGGTCGGGCAGAGCGAATGTCGTCTGCCCGTTCCCGCCGTACGTCGTCCCCAGCAGGGCGAACAGGGCGGTGTTCTGTGAGATCGACAGGATCTGGCCGTTGCAGAAGGCCCAGCCCCGCGGCGCGAAGTTGTACGGGAAGATCCGGATCTCCCCGAGGAATGGCTCGCTCATCGAACTGCTCCTTTCCGGTTCCGCTCGATCACGCCCGGTTGACGACGACCTGGTACCGGTGGGCCTTCACTCCGCGGTCCACCGGGACCACCAGCAGGCGAACCTTCCCGATCGCCCGGTGGTGCAGGTCGTAGGTCCCCTGCTCCCAGGGGGTCGACTTCGCCCCGCGGAAAAGCAGGGAGAACCGGCCCTCGGGCGACCCGGATCCCCCGGGTCGCAGGTCGGCGACGTCCTCCAGCACCAGGGTCTGTGCATCCGGCCCGTCGGACAGCCGGAACTTCGAGCCGAGCAATGCCTCGAACGTCGATCGGTGCAGCGAGGCGACCGCCGCCATCGGGCTCCGTCCGGTCGATGCGCCGCGCGATCCCGCCAGCGCCCCGTCCGCCCGCGCGAGCACCGTCGCGACGCCGGTGGCCCCGGTCGTCGCGAGGAACGCGCGCCGCGAGTATCGATTGGTCATCCGCCCTCCTCGGTTGCGGGCGCACCCACGGCGACCGGCCGGCGTGCGCCCTCCTCCAGGGCCCGCGTCAGCCAGTCGTTCACCGTGCAGTCGACGACGAGGTTGACGCGGGGTTCCGTGCCGCGATTGGCCACGGCATGGGTCTTCGTGAAGTCCATGTACCAGCACTCGCCGGGAGCCATGTCGACGCGCGTTCCGTCGTGC
>DATBHM010000165.1:0-2963 GCA_036557505.1 Actinomycetota bacterium
AGCGGGCCGTCAGGCGGCCTGCACGCGCTTCCAGGCCTCCGTGTAGAGCTTCTCCGCGTCGCCCAGGTCGGCGGTGAACGCCAGCTTCGCCAGGACGTCGGCGGGTGGGAACACGACCGGGTCGTTCTGGAGTGAGGCGGGCAGCAGCGGGAACGACTTCGCGTTGCCGGTGTCCACCTGGACCGACGTCGACACGTCGGCGGACACGCCGGGCCGCAGGTAGAAGTCCATGAACTCGAGCGCGTTGTCGACGTGTTCGGCCTCCGTCGGGATGGCCAGCGAGTCGACCCACCGCAACGCCCCCTGCGGTGGCAGGACGAACGCGAGGTTGGGGTTCCGGCTCCGAGCCTCGAGGAGGTCGGACGAATACGCGTGCGCCACGACCAGCTCGCCCCGGGCCAGTCGGTCCAGGTAGGTCGCCGAGTCGAACCCGGCGATCACGCCCTTCCACTTGATGAGCTGGCTCGCGGCGGCGTCGACATCCGCCGCAGAGGTGGTGTTGGGGTCCTTGCCCAGCGAGAACAGCGCCGCCCCGAACGCGTCGCGGATCTCGGCCAGTACGGTCATCTTCCCCTTGAACCGCGCGTCGCCGAACACGTCCCAGTCGGGCGGCGAGGAGAGCGCGGTCGTGTCGTATCCGATGCCGGTGGTGCCCGTCGCCCAGGGCACCGTGTACCGGTTCCCCGGATCGAACGCCTCGTTGCGGTATTCGGGACGGAGGTTGGCCAGGTTCGACAGCTTGGAGTGGTCGAGCTGCTCGAGCAGGTCGTCGCCGACGAACCTCCGCACAAAGTTGTCCGACGGGACCATCAAGTCGAACGTCCCCGGCCCGCGGCCGGCCCGCCGCGGCCGCCCGGCCTGGACCAGGTCGCGGGACAGCTCGTCGTTCGACGCGTACGTCTGGTACGTCGTCGTGATGCCGGATGCGGCACGGAACTTCGCGAGGGTGTCCGGCGCGATGTAGTCCTGCCAGTTGAGGAAGTTCAGCACGGGCTGATCGGACCCGCTGGAGCACGCGGCGAGCAGCGGGCCGACGGCCGCCGCGAGCCCCAGCATGCCGCTCCGGCGGAGGAACTCCCGCCGACCGACGAGGTGCGAGCCGTTCGCCGAGGCCATCAGCTCACCAGGACGACGGGGACGCTGGCGTGGCGGGCCACCCGTTCGGACACCGATCCAACCATGCCGTGGAGCGCCGAGAGCCCCCGACGGCCCATCACCACCAGGTCGGCATGCTCGGCGTCCGCGGTCTCGAGGATGGCCGACACCGCGTCGCCGCGTGCCGCCACCGCCCGGGCCTCGTGGCCGCGGGCCTTCAGCAGCGCGACGGCCTCCTCGGCGAGCTCGATCGCGTCCTGTTCCATCTCCGAGCGCTCCGAGACCACGGCGATCGTCCCCCGGCGGCGGATGGTGTGGGGCGGGTCGAACGCGACGATGACGACGATCGCCGCGCCGGTGGCCTTGGCCAGGATGCTCGCGTAGGCGAGCCCGCGCTCGGAGTGCTCCGAGCCGTCCACCGGGGCCAGGATCGTCCGGATCTCGGAGGCGATCTCGGGGATGCGGAGCGGTTCGTCCCAGTCCGGGGGACGCGGCCTGCCGCTGAAGTGCGCCGCGTCGTCGTCGCTCACGACGGTTGCCCCGCTTCGTCGACCAGCTCCAGCTCGACCTGGTGCTCGGGCTCGCCACGCTTGCGTTTGAAGTGCCGGGCGACGAAGTACAGGACCGGCCCCGTCGCGAGGAACAGGAACGACAGCCCGACCGCGTTGGCGAACCCCTCCTCGACGACCTGGCTGTAGATCGCGAACCCAAGGATGAACGCCGGCCCGAGACAGATGAGCGTGAGGACCGGCCATCCGCCCGGGATCTTGAACGGCCGCTTCATGTTCGGGTACTTCCTTCGGAACACGATCAGCGCGGCGAACTCGAGCATCAGCGCCGCCGAGTACACGATGACGTCGACCACGACCAGTGACTGGAACGGCCCGAGGATGAAGATCGTGTAGATCGCGCTCGACACGACCAGGGCGACCCACGGGGTGCCGAACTTCTTGTGGACGGTGAACAGCCGCTTGGGCAGGTAGCCGTCCTCCCCCATGACGAACGGGATCCGGCTGACCGACAGCAGCAGCGCCGAGAACAGCCCCGCCGCCGACACCAGCGCCGCCGCGCCGAGCAGCACGCCGAGCCACTTCCCGCCGATCATCTCGGCGATCTGCGTCCACGCGCCGGCCTCCCACACGACCTTGTGCGTGCCCACGACGGCCAGGGCGACGATAGTCGGCAGGAGGTAGGCCGCCGTGATGAGCGGCACCGTGATGAGCAGCGTCCGGGGGTAGTCGCGGCGTGGGTTCCGCATCTCGCCGGCCACGGTCGACAGGCCGTCCCACCCGTAGTAGTTCCACATCACGACGAACAGCCCGAGGGTGAGCGAGCTCCCGATCGACTGACCGTTCGGCGTGACCGGGTGGATCGGGCTCTGGTTCATGTGGAAGAGCCCGATGACCGTCATCAGCACGAACGGCGCGAGCACGATGACCGCGAACAGCGTCGAGGAGTCGCCGACGAGCTTCGCGCCGCGGATGTTGAGGATCGTGAAGAACCAGATGAGCGCCGCCCCGAGCAGCCACCGCTGGATGCCGTTGGTCGCGAGCGACGGGAAGTAGTACGACGCGTAGTCGACGAATAGGACCGGGTAGATGGCCATGTCCACCCAGGTCGTCAGCCACGACCACCAGCCCTCCTGGAAGCCCCAGAACGGGCCCATGGCCTTCTTGACCCAGTAGTAGTAGCCGCCCTCGACGGGCATCGCCGTCGACAGCTCGGCCACCATGTAGGCGGTCGGGATGCTCCAGATGAGCGGCGTGATGATGATCAGCAGGAGCCCGATACCGGCGCCGGAGGAGCCGATGACGTCCTCCAGCCCGTAGGCCCCGCCCGACACCGTGAAGAACATGATGAACACGAGC
>DATBHM010000166.1:0-25735 GCA_036557505.1 Actinomycetota bacterium
TCCGTCGCCACGGATGACGGCGCGGACTGCCTGCACCCGCAGGGATGAAGGTCCCGGCGGGCGGGAAGACTGTCGTCGTGGCGTCATCGACCCGCTCCCGTCCGACCACCCACGCCGGGTCGCACGGCCGGCCGTCGAAGACACGCCGGACCGCGCGCCGGGCCTCGGCGACGACGCAGCGGTGGGTCGACCGCGCGATCGGTCGGCTCCCGCGGTTCCCGCGCCACGTGGTCGAACGGGCCCGGGGGCAGGACATCGCGCTGTTCGCGTCGGGGCTCGCGTTCTACGCGCTCGTGTCGGCCGCGCCGCTCGCCGTGGTGGCGGTCTGGGTTGCCTCGGTCGTCGTCGGTGATGCGCGGATGCACGAGCTCGCGACGCAGCTCCAGCAGCACGCCCCCGGTGGAATCCGGGTCGGGTCGACCCTGCAGAGCATCGTGGCCGCCGGCACGTCGATCGGCGTGGTGGCGCTGATCACGGCGCTGTGGCCGGCCTCGTCGTACGGGGCGGGTCTCCGGCGCGCGTTCGTCCGCCTCTCGCCCCGCAACCCGCGTGAGGCGAAGGGCCTCCGGGGCCGTGGGCTGGCGCTGCTGGTGCTGCTGCCGGTGCTCGTCGCGGGGAGCCTGCTGGGGTCGTTCGTCGGTACGAACCTCCTGGGCGACGGCGGGGTGGCGTACGCGTTCGGAATCGTGATGGCGCTGGCCATCGGCTTCCTCGCTGCGGCGGTCGGAGTCGCGCTGATCTATCGGATCTTTCCCCCTGAGCGCATGCGATGGCGGTCCATCCTCAAGGGAACGCTGTTCGCCGCGGCCGCCGTCTCGGTCCTCTCGCTCGGGATGACGCTGTTCGTCGGCGCGGCCGGCTCGAGCGAGCGGGAGCACTTCGGGTCGACCGGCATCGCGCTGATGGTCCTGTTCGCCGTGTGGCTGTTCCTGTCGAACGTGATGCTGCTGATCGGGTACGTCATCGCGCAGGAGGAGTGACCCGTTCGTGGGCGGAGCTGCCGCCCCTTACGACGTCTCCGCCACGAACCTGACCACGCGCTCCGCGATCGCCTCGCCCCGCTGTTCCTGCAGGAAGTGGCCGGCGCCCGCGACGAACTCGGCGGGCCCCGCTCCGGGGATGCGGGCGGCCATGGCCTCGGCGGCCGCCGTCGTGAAGACGGGGTCGCCGTCGCTGAACAGCACCAGGGCGGGCCGGTCCCACCGCTTGATGCCCGCGCGGACCTCGAGCATCGTCCGTGCGGCCGGGTGGTCGGCCGAGGTCGGGACCAGCTCCGGGAACATCACCACGCCGACCCTCGACTCCGGCACGGGGTGCGGCGCGTCGTAGCCCGCCACGACCTCCTCCGGCAGGGAGTTGCCGCAGGTCAGGTTCACAAGCCGTCCCGGCCGGAGGTCGAGGTCCACCCGCCGGACGAAATCGCGGAACCGAAGCCACGCCTCCGACGGGGGCCGGCCGCTGAAGATGCCGGTGTTGAGCACGACCAGCCGGTCGACCAGGTCGGGCCGCTCGACCGCCAGACGGAACCCGATCGGCCCGCCCCAGTCCTGGACGACGACGGTCATCCCGGAGAGGCCGAGCCGGTCGGCGAACCCGGCGATCGACCGGCAGTGGCGATCGTAGGTGTACCAGGCGCGCTCCGTCGGCTTGTCGCTCCGGCCGAACCCGAAGTCGTCGGGCGCGACCGCCCGGAGGCCGGCCGCCCCGAGCACCGGGACCATGTGCCGGTAGAGGAAGGACCAGGTCGGCTCGCCGTGAAGGAGCAGCACGACCGGACCGTCGCGGGGACCCTCGTCGACGGCGTGCATCCGAAGCCCGTCCAGGTCCACGTAGTGCGGTTCGAACGCGTAGCCCGGGAGTCCCGCGAACCGTTCGTCCGGCGTGCGGTAGACGTCGACGGTCACGCGACCCCAACATCTGGTGTTCGGGGCGGACCCGCGGTCACTGCTCGACTTCCGGGTCGGTCGAGATCAGGCCGAGACGAACGCCCTTCGTCACGGCCTCCGCCTTCGAGTGGACGCCGAGCTTGGTGAAGATGCGCTTCACGTGGCTGCGGACCGTGTGCTCGGTGATCTCGAGCGCGGCGGCCATGTCCTGGGTCGAGCGGCCGTTCGCGATGGCCTGGAGGATCTCGACCTCACGGTCCGTGAGCGGCCCCGAGGGCCGCTCCGCCGGCGAGGGTGGCGGGGAGCCCGCCGCGGTGGGTGCGCCCACGTCCCACCGGCCGAGCGCGGAGATCGGCGGGGCGAGCCGACCGGCGGGCAGGACCATGTTTCCCGACATGGCCATGGTGATCGCGCCCACCAGCGTGTCGGCCAGGTCGGTCTTCATCACGTAGCCGCTGGCGCCGGCCTTGACGGCCCGGGCCATGACGTTCGGAGCCTGGAACGCCGTGATGACCACGACCCGCACGACCGGGTGGCGTTCCCGGAGGTGGGCCGTGACCGCGACCCCGTCGATGCCGGGGAGGTCGATGTCGACGAGCGCGACGTCCACCTCCATCGAGGCGCACATCTCGAGCGCCTCCTCGCCGGTGGCCGCGGACCCCACGACCTGGATCCCGTCCTCCCCTCGCAGCAGGAGCTCGAGCGCCTGGGAGAACATCCGGTGGTCGTCGACGATCAGCACCCGGATCGGCGTGCCGCTCGACTGCGCGCTCACCGGGCCGACCTCCGCAACGTGAACCAGAACTCCGAGCCCTCGCCGGGCCGGCTCTCCACGCCGATGCGGCCACCGTGCGCCTCGACGATCTGCCGCGAGATGTAGAGCCCGAGCCCCGACCCCTGGACCGCGTCGGTCGCTGCACCGGGGAGCCGGGTGAACGGGCGGAAGAGCAGCTCGGCCTGGTCGGGGTCGATGCCGGGTCCGTCGTCCCGGACGGCGAACCGCACGTCGTCGTCCCCCCCGGCCCGCACGGCGAGCTCGATCGGCGATCCGGCCGGCGAGTACGCGGCGGCGTTCCCGAGGAGGTTTCGGAACACCTGCAGCACCCGCACGCGGTCGGCGCCGACATTGGTCTCACCCACCTCCCCGGCGACGTCCACCTTCAGCCTGCCGTCCATGTGATTGGTCGCGTCGGCGGCCTCGTCGACCAGGTCCGTGACGCGCTCGGGCTCGAGCGACAACGCCGGGCCGTCCGAGTCGCCGAACATGACGGCCACCGACTGTTCGGCCAGGGCCTTCAGCCGGTCGGCCTCTCGCTCGATCCAGCCGGTGACCTCGATCCGTTCGTCCTCGTCCATGTGGTCCCACTTCGAACGGAGCGCCGTGACGTAGGTCCGGAGCGTGGCGATGGCGTGGAGGAAGTCGTGCGTCAGCACCTGGGCGACCTCGGCCTTCGAGCGGTCGAGCCGTTCGAGCTCCTCGACCCGGCCGCGTTCGGCCGCATAGGCCGCGGAGAGGTCCTGCTGGGCCTCCTCCAGCGCGAGGCTCCGGAAGAAGCTCTGGCGGGCGACCGCCAGCGGGACGATCACGAAGACCACCCCCCAGAACCCGACCCTCAGGGAGATCTCGGCGGCGGCGATGCCGATGATCCCCAGGCCGACGTTCCCGATCAGGAACTCGAGCGGCCGGCCGATCCGCAGGATCCGGATGGTTGCCGGGACCGACTGGTGCTCCCTGATGCTGATGCCGATCGCGACGAGGCCGGCGTTCACGACGTAGGCGGCGACGATGGCGAGCAGGCCGGCGACCCCGAGCAGCTCGACCCCGTCGTGCGCGTTGGCCGTCGAATGGAACGCCGCGCTCGCCGCCAGCGCCGAGGCGGCCACCGCGGCGCGGTTGAACCCCGCCTGGACGACGCCGATCCTGCCCCGGAGCTCCTGCATGTCGAACGACGCGATGAACAGCGCGGCGCAGGCGACCTCGGGTCGGTACAGCATCGAGACCGCGATCAGCAGCGGGAAGTCGAGCAGCATCTCCACGCCGCGCCAGGGCACCACCGGCAGCAGGTCGACGGCCGCGATCAGCAGCAACCACGGAATCAGCTGCTTGGCCATGTCCGAGTTGAGCTGGGCGAGGCCCAGGACGACGACCGCGATGATGGGGAGCGTGACCGCGAGCTCGTAGGCGGTGAGCCACGCGGCGCTCGAACGCGTGGAGTCGGCGGGCTTCGGTTGCCCCGTGGCGTGCTCCTGCGTCACCTGCACGGTCCTCGCCAAGCATGCTGGACGACGAGCAGGCGACGCGTCAATGCGGGTGACGTCGCGTATCGCCCGAATGGGGGACGCATCAATCCCCAGAACGGGCGACTCGAAAATCCACCCGTCCTGCCGATACCCGGAATCGAGGATGTGCGGTTCCCTCTGACCTGTCAGAACCGCCCCCGGGTCCGCTGAAAGGAGGACGGATGAAACGGCTTGCACGCTTCGCCATTCCGCTCGCCTCGCTGCTGGCTGCGGTCGCGGCGGCGAGCGCCTCCTGGCGCATGCGATGACCGTGGTGGGCGACGGGGATTCCTCCTCCCGCGCCGGGGTGGTTGGTTCGAGCTAGTCCGTTCGTCCCGCGTCGATCGTCGACGCGACGTCCTGCGCGCGTTCCACGTCGACGTCCGCGAGCGCGCCATCCGGCGGGTTCCGCCGGTCCATCTCGTCGGCGATCCGTTCGTCGGCGGCGGAGAGGTCGTCGGGGTCGACGTCGGCATAGTCGATGACCCCCATGTCGACGAACGCCCGCTGCACCTTCTCGCCGAACAGGCCGAGGTCCTTGACGGTCGGCACGATGCGCGAGAACAGCATCTTGCGGAACTCCCCGAGCATCTCGGAACGCTCCACGTACTCGATGCACTCGTCGTACGGGAGGCCGAGCTGCTCCCACACCTCGTCGCCCCGGAACCGGTCCCGCATCAGGTACGAGGCGTAGACGACGAACTCCTCCCGCTCGTCCCGTTCCGCCTGGGTGAGCTGCGGGTAGTAGTCGCGGAGCGACAGCCGTCCGAACGCCACGTGACGCGCCTCGTCCTGCATGACGTAGGCGTTGAGGGCCTTGGCGAGCGGTTCGTCCGAGAAGTCCCGGACCATGGCGAACGCGGCGAGCGCGAGCCCCTCGACCATGATCTGCATCCCGAGGCAGGTCATGTCCCACCGGCCGTCGGACACGATGTCGTTCAGCAGCGAGCGCAGGTTGGGGTTGATCGGGTAGGCGAGCCCGATCTTCTCCCGGAGGTAGCGTGAGTACGTCTCCATATGGCGGGCCTCGTCCATGACCTGCGTCGCCGCGTAGAACTTGCAGTCGACGTCGGGGACGGTCTCCACGATCTTGGCCGTGCACACCAGGGCGCCCTGTTCCCCGTGGAGGAACTGCGAGTTCATCCAGCTGGACATGTGATGCCGGACCTGCGCGTGGCCCTTGTCGTCCATGGACTCCCACGCGTCCGATCCGTAGATCGGGATGGAGAAGTCGGGGAAGTTCTCGGGCGACTCCGGGTCGACGTCGATCGACCAGTCGAGCCGCGTGTTCGTGTTCCACTGCTTGTTCTTGCCCCGCTCGTACAGGGAGAGCAGCCGCTCGCGTCCCTCGTCGTAGTCGAAGGTGAACACCGTGGCCGACTCGCCGGGGACGGCCCACCGGGTCTGGTCGACCGGGACGACGTAGCGGCGCGTGGTCACGGGCCGGGAGGGCGCGACGCTCCGCCGCGGGCATCCCCGTCGGGGGCGGGGTCGCGGAGCGTCGCCATCAGCATCGCCGCCAGGTCGGCGGCGACCACGTCGTCGTGGCGTTCCGACGGCGTGAGGACGTAGGACAGGATCGCACGAGTGACGGCGTCGAGTGCGCCGCGCAGTGCGTCCGGCGGAACGTGTTGGGCGCGCGGCCGGAGCATCTCGAGCACCGCCTCCCGGGCCCGGATCACGACGGGGAGCCCACGCGTCGTGAGGTATGGCACGAACGCATCCGGATCGGTCGCCAGGAGCCGGTCGAGCAGGGGATGCTCCCGGGCGAACTCCAGCACGAAGCGGATCCCGTCGGCGATCGACGGGCCGAGCTCGTCCTGGCCCTCGACCGCGTGCCGCACGCCCGCGATGAACGCCTCCTCCTCGCGGGCGATCAGGCTGACGATCAGCGCGTCCTTGCCCGGGAAGTAGCGGTACACCGTCTGCCGCGAGAGGCCGGCGCGCTGGGACACGTCCTCGACCGTGGTCCGGGAGAGGCCGAAGTCCTCCAGCGCGTCGAAGGCGGCGTCGAGGATGCGGTTCCTCGTTCCGAGCTTCAGATCCTCGACGGTCACCGACATGAGCCGGTGTGACAGTACGACGGACTGTGTCACATGGTCAACCGGCCGGTGAGCCGGATCGCCTGCGGCAGCGGTCGAGGGCGATCGTCGGGACCCGGCCCGCGGGCCCGCTGCTAGCATGCCGCGGTCATGGACCTCCCAGAGGAGCTCGCGTCGCGTCCGCCGCGGCCCGCCGGCGAGCAGCCGACGGCGACGCTCACGATCGACGCCTACAACCGATTGAAGACCGAGCTCGACGACCTCAAGAACGAGGGCCGAGAGCACATCGCCGAGCGGCTGAAGCACGCTCGGGAGCTGGGGGACATCCGGGAGAACGCCGAATACGACGCCGCGAAGAACGAGCAGGGCCTCATGGAGGCCCGTATCCGCCAGCTGGAGCGCATGCTCCGCGACCCCGACATCGTCGAGGCGCCGACCGACGCGGACGAGGTCGGGCCCGGCATGCTGGTGACCGTGCTGCCGCTCGACGAGGACGACCCGGAGCAGGAGACCTACCTGCTGGCCGACTCCGCCGAGGAACGCGCAGCCGGGGTACGAACCATCACGACCACGTCCCCGCTCGGCTCCGCCCTCCAGGGCGCGGTCAGGGGCGACGAGGTCGTGTACGAGGCGCCCGGCGGGAACTTCCGGTATCGCATCGTGGAGTTCCAGCCCCACGCCGGCTGACCCGCCCGGGCGAAGAACGCGTCAGTCTGCACCATCAACGGCCGGAGTCGATCAGGCCGGTGCCGCTCGGCGTTGCCGTGCGCATCTGCGGTCGGTGAGCGTGAGCCGGGTGGTGCCGGGCCAGCGCGGGAGCGCCGGCCGTCCGGTCGGTACCACCTGACCGCTCCGTCCGGCCGCCGGGCCAGGCTCCACCCGTACTTGTGCACCAGCTTGTGGTGCCTCGTGCAGGCGAGGACGAGGTTGCTCACATCCGTTCGGCCGCCGGCGTTCCACCACCGGACGTGGTGGGCCTGGGCGAACCGGCGCTCACCGCATCCGGGGAACACGCATCCCCGGACGGTACGGGAGCTGGCGCACCATCCAGTCGGGCGGCTCGCGCAAGGTTCGACCGAGCCGAACGACGTCACCGGCGGCGTTCTCGACCACCCCGGACACGCGCGGTACACGCGAGACGTGCCGGCGCCTCCGGCGCGATCACGCCTCCGCCCTCGACGGCGAAACCGCCGTGGCGGACCAATGTCGGGCTCGAGTCGGGAATGTGGGAGCGGGACGCGCCTCGTCGGAGTCGCCGCCTGCTCCGAGCCGAGCCGACGAAGCCACGGGGCCGCGAACATCGGCAGCTGCTGCTGGGCGCGACACGAACGGGCGTGCGCCGAATCCATGAGCTCGAGAGCCCAGCTCGGGCGCTCGCGTGACGGGGGCAGCCCGGATAGCCTGGAAGCGCCCATGGACCGGAAGGAACACGCAGCGGGGAACGCGCCGCGGATCCGCGACGCCCCCGGCCCCAGGCGGAACCAGAGCATCATCGGGCCGCTGTTCCAGAAGGTCTTCATGTGGCCGTACCGGGTCACGTTGGTCGGCCTGTACAGGGCCGGGATCCGGCCGTGGCAGCTCACCCTGCTGTCGCTGCTCACGAATGTCGTCATCGGCCGGCTGCTCATCGACGGGCAGTTCTTCATCGCCGGCATGCTGCTCATCCCCGCGGGGCTGTTCGACGTGTTCGACGGGGGAGTCGCCAGGATGCGCGGCGAGGAGAGCCGCCTCGGGGCGTTCCTGGACTCGACGCTCGACCGGGTGTCGGACGGGATCCTGTTCGGCTGTCTGTTCTGGGCGCTCGCGGGGCAGGGCCACCACACCACCGCGATCCTCGCGCTGGCCACGCTCTCGATCTCGCTGGTGGTCAGCCAGATCCGGGCCGAGGGAGAGGCGCTCGGCGTGAAGCTCAGCGAGGGGGTGTTCCAGCGGCTGGAGCGCTACGTCGCGCTGATGGTCGGGCTCACGGCGCCGGGCGCGCTGCTCCCCGTCCTGGCGATCCTCACGGCGCTCGGCGGCATCACCATCGCCCAGCGGGTGTGGTCGGCATGGCGCGGCCTGTCCAAGCCCGTTCCTCCGACCGAGCCGCCGGTCCAAGCACAGGCGCCCGCGGCCCCCTGAGCGCGTCCGCCGGCCGACCTTCACGAACGCTCGCCGAGCTCACGAGCTCCGCTCGAGCCCCCACGAAGCGTCGCCGGCCGCGGCGCTACGAACCGTCGCCGCCAGAACCCCGCGACCCACCACCCCTCGACCCGATCCCCGGCGACGCACCCCGGCGGCCCCGACGGCGCACGAGCACCACCACCAGCAGCACGATCAGCCCGATCAGCACCACCGCGGCCACGATCAGGGCCGCGAGGTGCTTCCTGAGCTTCTTCGCCGTCCCCACGATGCCGCCGTTCGCGATCTTCCCCTCCAGCGCGCACGTCAGCTGCGTCGACGGGGGATGGCGGTTCGACGAGTCGACCTCGAACGGGGGATCGTTGAACAGCTCGAACATGCACTTCACCGAGCTCCCCGTCTCGAGGACGTTGCTCGCGGCCCTCCCGCTCGTGTGGTTGAGCTGGATGCGCGCCCGGAGGCGGTTGCGCACGATGACCAGCGGTCCCCGGTCGAAGGAGTTCCCGGCGCGGAGGAACGCGTCCCCCGGGTGGTCCGGGTCGGTCTGGATGTTGTGCTCGATGCGGACGTTCTTCCAGGTATCGCCGCCGCCGATCCCGGCGATCGCGTAGCTCCCCACCCACCCGAACCGATTGTCCTGCACCACGGCGCCGTCGATGAATCCGTGCCGGCGGGGCTCGAGGTCGACCGCCGTCGACGCGATGCGGTCGAACGTCAGGCCCTGGATCCGCAACCCGGTCACGGCGTTGGCCGAGACGCCCTGCCGCCCGGCGTCCTGGCACGTGAACGGCCGCCCGGGCGTCCCGATCAACCGGACGTTGCCGGCGTCGTCCTTCTTCTGCTTGTCGACGTCGACGCAATCGCCCGCGACATCCGAGACGTGGAGCCCGAACAGCGTCACGTTCAGCGAGCCGTGTACCGCGATCCCGTGGTCGTGCTCGCGGGTGGCGTCGAACTGGGGGAGCCCGTCGACGTGTTGCCCGCCCTGCACGGAGCCGCCCTCGAGCGTCACCATGTTCACGAGGTTCAGGGCCACGACCGGCCCGTTGCACTCGTCGATCTTCCTGCACGACGGCTCGGTCGTCCGGTAGATGGTCGCGCCGTTCAGGTCGAGGGTCGTTCGCAGGCGGCTCGACTGGCCCGTCGGCGGCACGCCGAGGTCGACCGTGCGGGACACCTCGCACCTCGCGTCCTGAGGGAACAGCACCACCGAGCCGTTCGGCACGCCCGTCAGGAACCGCTCGATCGCCGGAGCCGAGTCGCCGCCCGTGACGCAGGCCGACTCGGGGATCTGGAACTGCCGTTCGACCTGCGCGGCCGCGGCCCGGGCCGCGGGGAACGTCCCCGCGGACACCGCTTCCGGGAGGGCCGCCGCCGCGGGGGAGGCGTCGGCCGTGGCGAGCCCGGCCGCAACCGCGACCACCCACGGCAGCGCGGCGAGACGACGCATCAGCCGGCCTCGGGCAGTCGCTGGCAGGACGGGCAGAACCAGGTCGTCCGCCCGGCGGCCACTGTCCGCTCGAGGGCCGTCCCGCACCGCGGGCACACCGCGCCGGGCGCGCCCCGGACGTACAGCAGCCAGGTTCGCTTCTTCTGGATGTAGTCGCCATGGGCGCCGACCGACTCCCGCACGACCTTCCGCATGGCGTCGAACAGACGGTCGCGATCGTCCGCGTCCAGCGTCTCCAGGCGGCGTTTCGGGTGGATCCGGGCCTGCCACAGGATCTCGTCGGCGAGCAGGTTTCCGATGCCGGCCACGAACGTCTGGTCCATGAGCACGGCCTTGGCGCCGCCCCGGCGGGGGGCCAGGAGCTCACGGAACCGCCGCCGGTCCACCGACAGGGCGTCCGGACCGAGGCCGCCGGTGATGGCGTCCGCCTCGGCTTCGTCGTGCGCCAGCCACACCCCGCCCAGCTTGCGCATGTTCCGGTACCGAACCTCGCCGCCCCCTTCGAGCTCGACGATCACGCGATCGTGCCGGTGCCGGGGGAGGGGTTCCGTGGGCGAGCCCCCCCACAGGAACCATCCGGTCATCCCGAAGTGGAAGACCACCGCCGGCCCGTCCGTCGTCCACGCGAGCAACCACTTCCCGTGGCGAACCGCGTCGGCGAACGTCCGGCCCCGCAGCGCCCGGTCGAGCGCGCGGGCGGTGGCGTTCCTGACGATCGCCGCGTCGGTGGTCACCACGCGGCGGACGGTCCGGCCCTCGGCGTGGTCGGCCCAGAACCGCCGATATCCCTCGACGTCGGGAAGCTCCGGCATGGCCGACCAGTCTCCACGATCTCCGCCCGGCCCCGCTCCGGACACCGGCCTCCCTCCGGCACACGGCGCCCGGGCGGAGGACACCCGCCGCCGGCCCCTCTGCCCAGGGCTCAGGCCCTGCGCACGCCGCCTGCTTCAGGGGTCCGGCCGTCCAACCAGGCCACGAGGTCGGCGAGCACCCGGCCCCGTTCGGGCTCGTTCATCGTCTCGTGGCGAAGGCCCTCGTAGACCTCCCACCGCTTGTCGGGCGAGCCGAGCCGCTCGAAGAAGTCCCGCGCGCCGTCCGGGTCCGCGATGCCGTCGTCCGACCCGTGGAACATCAGCACCGGCAGCGCCATGTCGGGGGCGGCCTGGTAGACCTCGATGGCCGCCTCCAGCGCCGCGGCGGTCGACTCCGCCGGCACCCGGTCCGCGAACACGAGCGGGTCGTCGTCGTAGGCGCGCTGGACGCCGGCGTCGCGGCTGAGCGCAGTCGATGGGATGCCCTGACCGTCCGGGTCGCCCATGGACTCGAGCAGCGCGGATCCCGCCAGCACCGCGAGCGACGACAGCACCAGCCCCCGCAGCCAGTCGCCCCCGGTCCGTCCGACGTACGCCGCCGCGATCAGCGCGCCGAGGGAGTGCCCCATCAGGAACACCGGCCGGTCGCCCGCCGCCGTCCGGGTTCGTGCGAGGACGGCCTTCGCGTCGGCCACCCAATCGTCGAGGCCGCCCACCGCGCCGGGCCAGCCGGGCGACCGTCCGTGCCCGCGGATGTCGGCCGCGACGACGGAGTAGCCGGCGGCGTTCAGCCGGGCGGCGACATGCTCGTACCGGCCCGAGTGCTCGGCCAGGCCGTGGAGCAGGGCCACCGCCCCCCTTGGGGCATCCGGGGCCGGCCATTCTCGGAAGAACCGTTCGTCCGTCATGGGCGCAGATTGAACCGCATCGGGGATTCCCATGGCCGTGTGCTAGAAACGCGCGGACGACTCGGCGGACCGATCTCGGGACACGGCGGACCGAAAGGGGCGGATGCGAAATGGCGACCGACAGACCGGTGCAGCTCGGGATGGTCGGGCTCGGGCGGATGGGCGCGAACCTCACCCGGCGGCTCATGCGCGACGGCCACCGCATGGTCGCCTACGACGTGAGCCCCGACGCGGTGCACCGGCTCGCCTCGGAGGGCGCGACGGGGGAGGAGACCCTGGACGGGTTCGTGCAGGCCCTGGAGACGCCCCGCGCAGTCTGGGTCATGGTCCCCGCGGGGGAGATCACCGAGAAGACCGTGGCCTCGCTGGCCGAGCGCCTCGATCCCGACGACGTGATCATCGACGGCGGGAACACCTACTACCGGGACGACATCCGCCGCTCGAAGGAGCTCGCGGGCAAGGGCATCCACTACGTCGACGTGGGGACGAGTGGCGGGGTGTTCGGCCTGGAGCGGGGGTTCTGCCTCATGATCGGCGCCGAGGACGAGGTGTTCGCCCGGCTCGAGCCGCTCTTCAAGTCGATCTCGCCCGGCGTCGACAGCGCCGAGCGCACGCCCGGCCGGGAGGGGGACCCCACCGCCGCCGAGCACGGCTACCTCCATTGCGGGCCCGTCGGAGCGGGGCACTTCGTCAAGATGGTCCACAACGGGATCGAGTACGGGATCATGGCCGCCTACGCCGAGGGGCTGAACGTTCTCAAGAACGCGAATGCCGGCAAGCTCACCCGGGAGCAGGACGCCGAGACCGCGCCCCTCGAGCAGCCGGAGTTCTACCAGTACGACATCGACACCACCGCCGTGGCCGAGGTGTGGCGGCGGGGGAGCGTGGTCGGCTCGTGGCTGCTCGACCTCACGGCCGCCGCGCTCTTCGACTCCCCGGATCTGCACGAGTTCTCCGGCCGGGTGAGCGACTCCGGCGAGGGCCGGTGGACCTCGATCGCCGCCGTCGACGAGGGCGTTCCGACACCGGTCCTCACGAATGCGCTGTACAGCCGGTTCGCCAGCCGCGACCTCGACGACTTCGCCAACAAGGTGCTGTCGGCCATGCGCAAGCAGTTCGGCGGCCACGCCGAGAAGAGCTCCTAGGGCGTCGCGGGCGTGGCGGAGTTCGTCCGGGTCGGGGCGGCGGCGAGCGTTCCCGACGGGGAGATCCGGGAGTTCGACCTGCCGAACATTCGGTTGGCGGTCGCGTGCGTCGACGGGCGGTTCCACGCCTTCGGCGGGGAGTGCACCGTGGAGGGCTGTCAGCTCGCCGAGGGAACCATCGAGGACGGCGAGGCCGTGGTGTGCCCCGACGACGGCAGCGCGTTCGACCTCGAGACCGGCGAACCGCTCCACGGGCCGGCGGAGGATCCCATCGCCGTGTTCGCGGTCCGGGTCGACCAGGGCTGGCTGGAGGTCGCCGTCGGCTGACGTTCGACCGATCGCCGGTCCCCTGGGCAGAATGCGTCCCGGTAACGTCCGTGACCGGGCCGGGACGAACCACGAACGACGACGTACGACGCGGGAACGGGGACCGAGGACCGACCGGGAGGAGCACCGACATGCCGATCGACCCACGAGGAGGCCGAACATGGCGTCGCTGAAGCCGGCGGAGCCCCAGGCCATCGTCATCTTCGGCGCGTCCGGCGACCTCACGAAGCGCAAGCTCCTTCCGGCGTTCTGGCACCTCTACGCGGAAGGGCTGCTGCCCGAGGGGATCGCGATCGTCGGATACGCCCGCACCGAGATGACCGACGAGGCTTGGCGGAGCTACGCCAAGGAGCAGATCTCGGAGTTCGCCCGGGAACAGCCCGAGGGCGAGCGGTGGGACGACTTCGCCCGGCGGCTCTCGTACTGCCCCGGCGAGTTCGCCAACGAGATGGCGATGGAGCACCTGCGCACGCACCTGGAGGAACTCGACCGGAAGCTTGGCACCAACGGCGGCCGGTTCTACTACTGCGCGACCCCGCCGGCCGCGTACCCGGACATCGTCGCCCGCCTCGGTGAGAGCAAGCTGCACGAGGAGGCGAAGATCGTCATCGAGAAGCCCTTCGGCCGCGACCTCGCCTCGGCCCGGCAGCTGAACACCGAGATCCACTCGGTGTTCGAGGAGCGGCAGGTCTTCCGCATCGACCACTACCTCGGCAAGGAGACCGTGCAGAACCTCCTGGCGCTGCGGTTCGCCAACGGGATGTTCGAGCCGATCTGGAACCGCCGGTATGTCGACAACGTACAGGTCACGGTGGCGGAGGAGATCGGCATCGAGGGGAGGGGGCAGTTCTACGAGCAGACCGGGACCATCCGCGACATGGTCGTCACGCACCTGTTCCAGATGGTCACGGTGATGGCCATGGAGCCGCCGGTCACGTTCGAACCCGACCGCCTGCGCGACGAGAAGGTCCGCGTGCTGCGGTCCATGCAGCCGATCGACCCCAAGAAGGTGGTCCGCGGTCAGTACATCGGCTACCGGCAGGAGGACGACGTCGAGCCGGAGTCGCAGGCCGAGACGTATGCGGCCATGCAGGTCTACATCGACAACTGGCGGTGGGCGGGGGTGCCGTTCAATCTCCGGACCGGGAAGAACCTCCACCGCAAGATCACCGAGATCTCGATGTCGTTTCGGCAGGTTCCCTACTCCGTGTTCCGGGGAACGGACGCCGTGCCGCTCGGCCGCGACGCGCTGGTCATCCGGGTCCAGCCCGACGAGGGCATCTCGATGCACCTCAACATCAAGAAGCCGGGGCTGGGGTTCGCGCTCGACCGCGCGGAGCTCGACTTCGACTACCAGAGCGCGTACCGGACACCGCTGATCGAGGCGTACGAGACGCTGATCCTCGAGGCGATGGCCGGCGACCACACGCTGTTCACGCGCGCTGACGAGGTCGAACGGGGCTGGGAGGTCATCGCGCCGGTGATCGAGCACCCGCCGCGGGTGCACTTCTACGAGAAGGGGTCGTGGGGCCCGGTCGCCGCCGACGAGATGATCCTGCCCAGGCACTGGCACGTGACGCCGCCGCCGGAGGACTCCGGCCACCACCACCAGCACACCGGCCCGGAGGCCCCGGCGATCTGAGCGGTACGCTGGTCGCCCGCTCGCCCGGCAGTGGCCGGTCGCGGGCGCCGGATCAGGTCATCGACGAGGAGGTTCCGACCGTGGCACGCGACGCCGATTGGGTGCTGTTCGAGAAGGCCGTGGAGATCACCGGGTCCGCGCTGCGCGGGACGATGGGGGCGGAGAACTCCAAGGAGCCCGCCTACGCCGGCGAGGTGTTCCGCGCGGTGTGGGAAGCCCTGAAGGAGGCCGCCAAGGAACTGCCGGACAAGGGGACGCTGCCCGGGTTCGGCCGCTAGCCCGGCGGCTCAGTCGGCCGCGGCGACGTCGCGGAGCGAAAGCATGCCGACCACCTCGTCGCCGTCGATGACCGGGAGGTGGCGGAACCCACCCGACAGCATCATCTCGAGCGCCTGCTCGGCAGGAGCGTCGGGACCGATCGTCGTCGGGTTGGAGGTCATCCAGTGGGAGACCGGGTGACCGGCCGCGTCGAAGTGCTCGCCGAGCGCCCGGACGATGTCGCGTTCGGTGAAGATCCCCGTCAGGCGGCCCTCCTCCATCACGAGCGCCGACCCCACGTGCTTGCCGCCCATCACGGTCGCCGCCTCGGCCACGGTGGTGTCCGGGTCGACCGTGATGAGATCGCGGTTCATGACCTCACCGACGGTGGACATGGCTCGGGTGCGTAGCCTACCCGGCCCCGCCGGGGAGGCAAATCCACCCGTCGCGGCCCTGCTGCGCTGGTACCGGCCGCGCCGTTCGGCCTACCCGTGGCGGGGCGCCGGACCGTACGGGGTGTGGGTCAGCGAGGTGATGCTGCAGCAGACCCAGGCGGCCAGGGTGGCGCCGGCCTACGTGGCGTTCCTCCGGCGGTTCCCAGGTGTCGATGCCCTGGCGGCCGCGCCGAGGGCGGAGGTCCTGCGGGCCTGGGGTTCGCTCGGGTACCCGCGGCGGGCGGTCGCGTTGTCGGATGCCGCCCGGGCGATGGTCCGGGACCACGGCGGCCGGGTTCCCGACGACCCGGCGGTGCTGGCCGGCCTCCCCGGGATCGGGCCGTACACGGCGGCCGCGATCGCCGCCCTGGGGTACGGCCGGCCGGTGGCGGCGCTCGACACGAACGTCCGGCGGGTGACGTCACGGGCGCTGCTCGCGCGCGAGCCGCACCGCGGGGCCGCCACGGACCTGGCCGTCGCCGCCGCGGGCTGGCTCGGCGGGGGCCGCCCCGGCGACGTGCTCCAGGCGCTGATGGACCTGGGAAGGACGGTGTGCCGGCCGAAGCCGCGGTGCGGCGTGTGCCCGCTGGCGGAGGCGTGCCGCTTTCTGCTGGAGGGGGGTGTTCCCGAGCGCTCCGGCCGCCGGCAACCCGCGTACGCCGGGTCGTTGCGGGAGGTGCGCGGCGCCGTGCTGCGCGCGCTGCGATCGGACCGCTCCGGCGGGGCCTCGATCGCGGCCATCGCCGCGACGACCGGGTTCGGCGCCCTTCGCGTGGCCGACGCGGTGCGCGGCCTGGCCGCCGACGGCCTGGTCGCGGCGGGACCCGCCGCCCTCGCCGGCAGGCCGCGGGGACGGGTCGCTCTCCCCGGCTGAGCCGCCCGCCCCACCGGACGGGTGCGAATCAGCCGGAGCTGCGCAGCGTGCGGCAACCGAGGCGAACCCCGAAGCGGTTCCGGGCCGTCCAACCCGGGTGACCGGCGTGTGACGGGCGAGCGGCGGGGCGCCCGCGCCGGCCACCAGGTGGAGGGGAGGCGGCCATGCAACGGACCGGCCGATCGGTCGTGACGGCGGCGTGCGCGGCGCTGATCGTGGCGCTCGGCGCATCGTGCAGTGCATCGGGCGGTGCGGCGACGGCGCCGGCGGTCACCGGCGCGACCAGCGGCGCCGGGGGCGTCACGGGCACGTCGGGGGGCCCGGCGGGTGGGCCCGTCGGGGGAGGCGCCACCGTCGTCGACGTACCGGCGGTCCCCTCGAGCGTGGTGAAGGTCGCGCACCTGTCGATCGAGGTGGGCGAGAACGGGTTCGAGGGAGCCGCGCGGCGCGCCACGGAGATCGCCGGCGAGCAGGGCGGCTACGTCGAGTCGTCGTCGTCCTCGGGGTCGAACGTGGCCTCGGGCCGGCTGACCCTCCGCGTCCCGGTCGACCACTTCGAAACCGCGTTGGCGGACGTGTCCGAGCTCGGGCACGTGCGACTGCGCTCGGTGAGCGGGAGGGACGTCACGTCGCATTTCGTCGACCTCGACGCGCGGATCCGCAACGCCCGGGCCCAGGAGACCGTGCTGCTCGGGATCCTGCACCGGGCCGCCACGGTGAGCGCGACGCTCCAGGTCCAGCGCACCCTGTCGGACGTGCAGCTCCAGATCGAGGAGCTCGTCGGCCAGGAACGTTCGCTCCGCAACCGCGCCGACCTGGGGACGATCGTCCTGTCGCTGTTCGAGGTGGGCGGGCCGGCGCACCGCACGGTCACCGCCGGCATCTCCAACCCCAGCCTCACCGAGGCCTGGACGCGGGCCAAGGCGACCTTCTTCGGGCTGATGTACGGCATCGTGGTCAGCGCCGGGGTGCTCGTCCCGCTCGCGCTGATCGCACTCGCGGCGCTGCTCGTCTGGCGCAGGTGGCGCGACCACCGGATCCAGGCCGAACCGGAGCGCGACGCCTGAGCGATGCAAGGGACCGAACGGCCCGGTGGCAATCGGCCGGTGGTTTCGGCCGGCCGGGGGATCGGGCCGGGGTCCCGGTTCGGGTAGCATCCCCGATGGATGGCGAACTCCCCCCCGAAGTCGCAGACGGCCCTCGCGCCGGACCCGGTCGAGCAGCCGTCCGAGTACCGCGACCTTCTGCTCGGCCTGCTCGGCGACGACGACCCCGCGTCGGTGCAGCGCGCGACGATCAGCCAGCTCCGCGGGCTGGTGTTCGGCGACTGGCTCGCGCTCGAGCTCCGCACGCCGCCCGACGAGGGCGAGTGGTCGATGATGCAGCTGCTGGGGCACTTCGCCGACTCGGAGCTGGTGGTGGGGACGCGGTACCGGTGGATCGTCGCCCACGACACGCCCGCGCTCGCTCCGTACGACCAGGACCTGTGGGTCGACCGGCTTCGCCACCAGCAGGCCGGGCCCACCGAGCTGCTCGACCTGTTCGCGGCGCTCCGCCGGGCGAACCTCGCGATGTGGGAGCGCATCCCGCCGGAGGAGCGTTCCCGCTACGGCGTGCACGCCGAGCGCGGCGACGAGTCCTACGAGACGACGTTCCGCATCCAGGCGGGGCACGACCGGTTCCACCTCGACCAGGCACGCCGGACGGTCGACGCCGTGATCGCGAAGCGCGACCAGGCCGGCTGAGCGCCTAGGAGCCCTTGAGGGCGGGCAGCACCTGCTCGCCGAACAGCTCGATCGCCCGGGCCGCCACGTCGAATCCCATCCCCGGGTAGTGCAGCCGGACGATCAGGTGGAACTCCCGCCGTTCGCGGAACGGCTCGATCATGCCCCGGAGCAGATGGGCGATCTCCGCGGGCGTTCCGGTGGGGTTCATCCGGCGGAGCACCTCCTCGGGGAGGTCACCCAGGAAGAACCCGTGGCCGGGCGTGTCCGAGCCGGCCGCCCAGCCGGCGTACACGCCGAGGTGGTGCGCCGCGCCGTTCCGGATGAGCTCCCAGCCCGACTCGGCGTCGTCCCACGGGAACGCGTTCTGGAGCTGGGCGTACCCGAGCGCGGCGCCGTCCCTCCCGGCATCGCGGGCGCCGCGCTCGGCCGTGGCCACGGCGGCCGGCCAGGTGTCGGGGTCGCTCCGCGTCCGGATGTACCCGTCGCCGATTCGCCCGGCCCGGTGGACGGCGGCCTCGGACATGCCCCCGATGTAGATCGGCACGTCCCGCTCCGCGAACGGCCGCGGCGTCACCAGGACGTCGTCGTAGGAATGGTACCGGCCGGAGAAGGAGAACCGCTCCCCGGTCCACGCCCGGCGCAGGATCTCGACGGTCTCGGTGGTCCGCCGGAGGCGCTCGCGGGGCTCCTGGCCCCACATCCGGAACTCCTCCTCGCGCCACCCGATGGCGAGACCGAGGATGAGCCGCCCTCCCGACAACTGGTCGACGAACGCGGCATCCTCGGCGAGCCGGAGCGGATCGTGGAACGGGGCCAGCACCACGCCCGTCCCCAGCTGGATGCGCGAGGTCACGGCCGCCATCGCCGCCAGCATCGGGAGCGCCGACGGCAGGTAGCCGTCGCCGGCGCCGTGGTGCTCGCTGACCCAGGCCGAGTCGAACCCCAGCGTCTCGGCGAGGCAGGCCATCTCGAGGACCTCGCGGTACTCGCGGTGGAACGTCCGCTCCGTCCCGGGCATGACCTCGCCCGTGAACAGCCCGATGCCAACCTTCACCGAACCAACGCTAGCCGAGCCCGAACACCGCCGCACGCCTTGCCCATCCGACCGGACCCGGGCACCATCGGGAGCGTGCCGACGCTCCCCGAGCTGGCCGACGAGCACGACGCGCTGCACGGCGACTACGAGCGGCTGTTCTTCGAGGGCAGGTGGTGGTCGTCGCTCGAGCTGTCGCATCAGGCGAAACGCTTCGCCGGCGGGCTCGTGCGGCTCGGGGTGGAGCCCGGGGAACGGGTGCTCGTGATGCTCACGAACGGCCCCGAGGTGGGGACGGTGTACCAGGGCGCGTGGAGGGCCGGCGCGGCGGTGACCCCGGTGCTGTTCCTGCTGCAACCACACGAGGTCGCCCGGGTGGTCCGGCAGGCCGAGCCCTCGGTGATCGTGGCCGGGCAGGAGTTCCTGCCGGCCGTCCGCGCCGCGCTCGACGGGTCGCCGCCCCCACGCGCGGTCGTCACCATGGGCCCGGCCGGCGAGGGAGAGGTGGCGTTCGACGACGTCCGCGCCGCCGACCCCCTGGAACGCCCGGTGCCGGTGGGCGAGGACGACCTGGCCGCGCTGCTGTTCACGGGCGGGACCACCGGCGAGTCGAAGGGCGTGATGCTCTCCCACGGGAACATCGCGTTCGACGCGCGGCAGGCGGCCGCGGCGGCCGAGGTCCGGGACGGCGAGGTGGCGCTCACGGCGCTGCCGCTCGCGCATTCGTACGGCATCCTCGTCGCGGCCATCGGGCTGTTCGTCCGGGGGCGCGGGGTGCTCCATCGCTGGTTCGAGCCGCTCGGATTCCTGCGGGCCGTCACCGAGCACCGGGTGAACCGGGTGGCCGTCGTTCCGACCATGCTGCAGTACCTGCTGCAGGCGCCCCTCGAGGACCACGACCTGTCCTCGCTCCGGTACGTCGCGTCCGGCGCGGCGGCGCTCCCGCAGGAGGTGGCGCGGGAATGGGAGCGCCGGACCGGCTCGCGGGTGCTCGAGGGCTACGGATGCACGGAGGCGATGTCGGCCGTGAGCGTGACCAGGCCGTCCGATCCCTCCCGGCCGGGCTCGGTGGGCAGGCCGATCGACGGCTGCCGGGTCCGGATCGTCGACGACGGGGGGAAGGGGGTCGGGGCCGGCGAACCCGGCGAGATCTGCGTGCGGGGGCCCAACGTGATGCTGGGCTACTGGCGGCAGCCCGACGCCACCGAGGCCGCCATGGCCGGAGGGTGGCTGCACACCGGCGACATCGGCCGTCTGGACGGTGACGGGTTCCTCTACGTCGTCGAGCGGAAGAAGGACCTCATCATCCGGGGCGGTATCAACGTGTACCCGCGCGACGTGG
This sequence comes from Actinomycetota bacterium, assembly GCA_036557505.1. GTDB lineage: Bacteria > Actinomycetota > UBA4738 > UBA4738 > JACQTL01 > DATBHM01. The sequence continues at coordinate 20,282 of DATBHM010000166.1, forward strand.
AGGAGGTCCTCGCCGAGCACCCCTCGGTGGCCATGGCCGGGGTGGTCGGCCGCCCGGACGAGCTGATGGGGGAGGAGGTCGTCGCGTTCGTCGTCCGGAGGGGGGGAGCGGAGGCGACCGAGGCGGACCTGCTGGCGTTCGCCGCCGAGCGGCTCTCGAAGCCCAAGCGCCCAAAGGAGGTCCGGTTCGTCCCGCAGCTTCCCCTCACACCGGTCGGCAAGGTGAACCGCCGGGAGCTGCGGGACGAGGTCTAGCGATCCCGCGCGCAGTCCTCGCACAGCCCGATCAGGTCGAGGCTGTGCGTCTCCAGCCGGAATCCCGTCTGCCGTCCGGCGTCCGCGACGAGCTGGTCCAGGGTTCGTTCCACCGACGGCGACGTGGAGAAATCCTGCACGCGGCCGCAGTTGGAGCACGCCACGTGGTGGTGGTGCTCCGTGAGGTCCTCCGCCAGCTCGAACCGGCCCTCGCCGGACGCGGTCGCCAGGCGGGTCGCCACGCCGGCCCGCTCCAGGACCACCAGGTTCCGGTAGGTCGAGCTCTGGGGCAGGGCGGTTCCGGCGGCGAGGATGTCGGGGACGGCGAGCGGGCGTTCGGCCTCCGCCAGGACCTCCACGATCGCGCGCCGCTGGCCCGTGTAGCGCTCACCGCTCGACCGAAGGCGCTCGGCCGCCGTGGCGTGCAGGAGGGCGAGGTCGCGATCAGTGCCCATGCGATCCCTCCGGCGCCGTGGCCGGCGCATCCCGCCATCCGATCGCGTCGGCAGCCGGCCGCCGGCGGCGGATGTTCAGCACCACGGAGACGCCGCCGAACGTCACGGCGGCGACCAGCACGATCGTCCCGCCGGGCGCGAGGCCCCAGAGACGGGCTGTGACGAGCCCGACCACCACCGACGCCGTGCCCACCACCACCGCGCCGAGCAGCATGCCGCGGAACGTCCGGGCCACCAGCCGGCTCGCGCCGACGGGGAGCACCATCATGGCCGCGACGAGCAGCAGCCCCACCACCCGCATGGCCGCGACGATCGTGACCGCCGTGAGCACCGAGAGCATGGTGTTCAGCCCGTCGACCGGGATGCCGGCGACCCGGCTCGACTCCTCGTCGACCACGGTGGCGAACAACGCGCGCCCCGTGAACCAGATCGCCGCGACGATCGCGGCGCCGCACCCCACCACGACCCACACGTCGCCCGGGCGGACCGTGAGGATCGAGCCGAACAGGTACGTGAAGATTCCCGCGTCGAGCGACCCGGCCAGGCCGGTCAGCACCACGCCCGCCGCGATCCCCCCGTAGAAGAACAGCGCCAGCGCCAGGTCGCCGGACGTCCGGGCGCGCGTCCGGAGCCACTCCACGCCGACCGACCCGATCACCGCCACGATCAGGGCGGTCCACACGGGGTACACGCCCAGCAGCAGCCCCGCTGCCACGCCCGCGAACGCCAGGTGCCCGATCCCGTCGCCGAGGAGCGACATGCGCTTTTGGACCAGGAAGCCCCCGATGAGCGGCGCACATGCCCCCACGACCAGCCCGGCCACCAGCGCGAGCTGCATGTACTCCCGGTCGAAGGGGAACGGCAGCGTGAGCCCGGTCACCGCAGCCCCTCCAACCACAGGGGCAGGTCCTCGCGGTGGACCCCGAGGGACACCCCGGTCTCGGTCAGCTCGGCCGGCGTCCCGTCGAACAGGACGCGGTTCTTCAGCACGATCACGCGGTCGATGTCGTGCGCGACGGCGCCGAGCTCGTGGGAGACCAGGAACACGGTCGCCCGATGCTCGGCGACCAGGTGGGTCAGCGAGTCACGGAACAGTCGCTGGGACTCCGCGTCGACGCCGGCCACCGGCTCGTCGAGGACGAGGAGCTCCGGCTCGCCGGCGAACGCCTTCGCGATGAACACGCGCTGCTGCTGTCCGCCGGACAGCTCGCGGACCCGCCGTCCCCGAAGGGGGAGGAGGCCGACCGACTCCATCGCGTGGGTCACCGCGCGGCGGTCCGCGGCGTGGAGCCGCCGCCACCACCCCGTCCGGGCCAGCCGGCCGGCGGCGACGACCTCCTCGACGCTCGCCGGGAGGTCCCGGTCGAGGAACGGCCGCTGCGGGACGTACCCCAGCCGCCACCGGTCCCGGAGCTCCCGGGGGTCCTCGCCGAACACGCGGACGGTTCCCGCCTGCGGCTCGGAGAGGCCCATCAGGCACCGCAGCAACGTGGACTTGCCGGAGCCGTTCGGGCCGACCAGCGCTGCGAACTCCCCCCGCCGGAGCTCGAGATGGACGTCGTCGAGCACCAGGTCGCGGCCGTAGCCGAACGACACCCCGTCGGCCACGAGCACGGGACCGGTCGTAACGGGGGCCGCGGCTGCGCCGCTCACCCGGCGCACCCCAGTGCGCTCCGCAGCGCCTCGAGGTTCCTGCGCATGATCGTGAAGTAGTCGTCGCCGTGGTCCTGCTCGGCCGGCGTGAGGCTCTCGATTGGGTCGAGGACGGCCACCTTCGCGCCGGTCTCGCGGGCCATCGTGTCGGCCACGTCGGGGGGGACGAGGGGCTCGGTGAACACGGTGGTCACGTGCTCGCGCCGGATGAGGTCCTCGATCCGCGCGAGGGTGGCCGGGTCCGGCTCGCCCTCGGGGGAGAGGCCCGTCATCGGCTCCTGGGTCAGGCCGTACCGGGCCGCGAGGTAGCCGAACGCGGCGTGCGTCGTGACGATCACCTTGGAGCGGCACCCGGCCAGGCCGGCCCGGTACTCGGCATCCAGCCGATCGAGGCGCCGGCGCATGGCCGTCACCGCAGCGCGTTCCGCGGTCGATGCGGCGCCGCCGGTCGGGCCGGCCCGGTGGAGCGCGTCCGCCACGACGTCGACGATGCGGGACATCAGGTGGGGATCGAGCCAGACGTGAGGGTCGGCGGTCTCGTTCCCTTCGGCGACGCCGACCCCGGGCGCGTGCACGGCCGAACCCAGCGCGTGCAGCACGTCGACCGAGGTCTGGTCGGAGGAGCGCTGCTGGACGGCCGACTCGACGGCCGGCTGGAACCCGCCCCCCAGGTACAGCACGACGTCGGCGTCCAGGACGTCGTCGAGCTGGCCGGACGACAGCTCCAGGTCGTGGGGCTCGACCCCCGGCGGCGTGAGGTCCGTGACGTCGACCGCGTTGCCGCCCACCGCCCGTGCCGCGAACTCGAGCGGATAGAAGCTCGTCACGACCGAGATCCGGGCGCCCGGCGACGCCGAGCTCGACGAGCACGCGGGCAGGGTCCCGGCCACCGCGGCGAGGGCGATCATCCCAAGAATGAGAATCGTTCTCGTTCTCATTGAGAGGGAAAGGTACTTCCGACGCCCCGGTTCGTCAACCGGGAAGATCCCGACCGGACGCGCTCCAACCCGGCCCGATGACCGGTACCATTGCCCCTCGGGCGGGGAAGCCGTCCGCACCCGACCGACCATCCCGAACCCTCGAGCTCCGATCTGCGATCTGGATGAACACGGAACGAACCACATGGCGGTGACCACGCCCGCACCCCCGGACGCCGGCACACCGGCCCGCTCCGCCGACCACCCGAGCAGCTGGCTCGCCAACCCCTGGGTCCTGATCGCGTCGGCGGTGCTGGTGCTGGGACTGTTCGGCTGGAACTTCCTGCTGCACCCGACGATCTCGGCGCCGACCCGGGACCCGGCCTGGTACACGTGGCGCGCCCAGCTGCTGACCGCCGCGGCGCCCCTCAACGTCGTGAAGGAGTGGGGGCCGTTCGGCATGTTCTCGGGCGGCTACCGGGTCTCGGTGCCGCTCACGGGGGCGTGGCTGATCCGGATGGGTGGCATCCACCGCTACACGTTCTCCATCATCGTGATGGTGCTGCTGCCCCTGGTGGGGTCGCTCGCGCTCGGGGCGTTCGCCTGGCGGCACCGCCGGGACCACGTCGCCCTGTTCATGACGTTCTTCGCGGCCGCAGCGCTGTTCCTGACGATCCCGTACGTCGGCTACATGGACAACGTCACGTGCCTGTGGATCCTGTCGCTGACACTGCCGTTCATGAAGCCCGCGAGGGAGGGGTCGTGGGGGGCCCGGTCGGCGATCGCGCTGTTCATGTTCATGGCGACGATCACCCACCCGACGACCACGGCCATCTTCGTGGCGGTGCTGCTGGCCGGCGCCGGACTGCACTTCCTGACGAGCCGGTTCTCCATCACGGCCACCTGGCGCTCCGACGCCGCCGTGCTGATCTCGGCCGGCGCCGGCGTGCTCGTCGGGTTCGCCATGTGGAAGATCGGGGCGTGGGGCGTGAAGGCCCCGTTCGCCGACGCCGCCCTGCCGCCGCCCTACCCGTCGTCGGTGTTCAAGTCCACGCTGGGGCAGTGGGCCGGGAGCCTGAAGCCGGCGCTGATCGGTCCGCTGATCGCCATCGCCATCGGCTCGGTCACGTGGAGCACCTGGCGCGAGCGCAAGCGGGGCATCCCCATGGACGAGTACCCGCGGATGTCGCTGCTGTGGCTGCTGCCGCTGCTCGGGCTGCTCGGGTGGGTCGCCGGCCTGACGTATCCGTACTACCGGTTCTTCAACACCACGACGGCCGTGATGCTCCTCACCGGCATGGGCGCGTGGATCGCCACGCGGTGGGCGCTTCGTCGCGGCCGCGTCCTCGGCGTGGCCGTGGTGGTGGTCATCCTGGCGGCGTTCGGGTTCACGATGGCCCGGGGGTTCGTCGAGTCGAACTGGAACTCCGAGGCGATCACCGCGCGGTTCCTCGACCCCGGGACGCGCTCCGGGCTCGCCGCCGCACAGGGGTACATCGCCGCGAGCGACCCGAACCGCCCCGTGGTGTTCGTCATCGACTACCGCCACGGTGACCGGAAGGCGTGGGGCTGGTCCAAGACGTTCTCGAACGTGGCCCGGTCCGGGCTCGAGGGCGACGAGGCGCTCCGCACGGCGATCTATTTCGGCGACCTCGAGAACTTCCTGGCCGGCCGCCCCACCGGGAGCATCCGGCTCGCCGACTGCCATCCGGTCCCGCTGAACGAGGTCTACGACTGCGTCTCGGCCGGGTTCTTCGACGAGATGCGGACCCAGCTCGCACCGTACCGGGAGGCGCCGATCGCGTTCCTCGTGGACCGGTTCAACGCCGGGTCGCTCAACGAGAAGGACTTCGGTCGGTACCCGCAGATCTCCTCCCACGTCGCCGTGGTGACCGGGCCGAACCTCGCCCCGCTCGATCAGCGGGCCGTGCAGGCCGGGACGCGGGCAGGGGTCGCCGAGGCGAACGCCCTGGCGCACCCCGCCGGGCGGTTCTCCGATCCGCTCCACCTCCTGCGCGTGCTCCTGGTCCTCGCGCTGCTGCTCGTGGCGCCGGGGCTGATCGCCATGCGGTGGTTCCGGCTGGACGATTTCCCATCCCGCCTGGCCCTGGTGCCGGGGATCTCGTTCGCGATGACGATCACCGCCGCGTTCTTCGTGAAGGCGGTGCACCGGAC
>DATBHM010000167.1:0-2124 GCA_036557505.1 Actinomycetota bacterium
GTACGCGGAGCACGAGGTGGAGCTCCGGACCGGCACTACGGCGACCTCGATCGACCCGGCGGGGCGAACGGTCGGGCTCGACGACGGCGAGCGGCTCGCGTACGACATGGCCCTGCTCGCGACCGGCTCGCGGAACCGGCGGTTCCCGATCCCCGGCCTGGATCTCGAAGGCGTGCTCGACCTCCGGACCGCGGCCGACTCCGAGCGCATCAAGGCGGCCGCGGCGGCCGGCGGCCGGGCCGTGGTGGTCGGGATGGGGTTCATCGGGGCGGAGGTGGCCGCGTCGCTGCGCTCGCTCGGCGTCGACGTGGCGGCCGTGGAGCCGTTCGAGACGCCGCTGTTCCGGATCGTGGGGCCGGAGGTCGGTCGCGTGGTGGAGTCGTTCCACCGCGACCACGGCGTCGAGATGCACTTCGGGGAGACGGTCGATCGCTTCGAGGGGGCGTCCCGGGTGGAGGCCGTGGTGACCAAGTCCGGCCTTCGGTTGGAGTGCGACTTCGCGGTGGTCGGCGTGGGCGTGCAGCCCAACGTCGAGTTCGCCGAGGGGTCGGGCCTGGAGGTGGACAACGGCATCGCTGTGGACGCGACGCTTGCCGCCTCGGCGCCCGGCGTATGGGCTGCCGGCGATGTCGCCCGGCACGACCATCCGGTGTTCGGCCCGATCCGGGTGGAGCACTTCGACAACGCGCTGAAGATGGGGCCGGCGGCGGCGCGGAACATGCTCGGGGCCGGGGTTCCCTTCGACGACCCGCACTGGTTCTGGTCGGACCAGTACGACATGAACCTCCAGATGGCCGGGTTCGCGCTGACCTGGGACCAGCTGGTGTTCCGGGGTTCGGTGGAGGACCGGTCGTTCACCGCGTTCTACCTGCACGAGGGCGTGCTGCGGTCGGTGCTCAGCGTGAACCGCGCCCGGGACGTCCGCCGGGCCATGCCGCTGATCAAGGCCGCCGCGAGGCCGGATCCGGCCCAGTTGCGCAACGACGACGTCGATCTCCGGACGCTGGCGCCTCCGCCTGCGTCGTAACGACCGCGCCGGGGCGTGGGACCATGTATCCGAACGCCCATGATGACTCCCAACGTCACCCACCCCGGCTGAGAGCTGAACCGGCTCCAGCTGATCCGCGAGGCGCAGCTGGACTCGCTGGCCCGGTCGGTCGGCCGGGCGAACGGTCACCGGACGCTCTGGGACCGCCTGTTCCACCGGAACGGCCACCCCATGGCGAACGGGGACGGCAAGCTCCAGCGCGGGCATGCCGAGGTCGACTTCCGTCCGCAGGACGAGGACGTCTGGCGCGTGCTCCGGGATATCTGAGTCAGCTGGGCGAGCCGGCCACCACGGCGGCCGGCGCGTCGACCGCGGTGAGGAAGTCCCCCCAGGCGTCGAGCGCCTCGGTCGTCGCCTCGAGGCTCTCCCCGGATTCGTCCTCCGGCGCCGCCGCGACGACGTGCCGCTCGGCCGCGGAGTGCAGGGCGTCGAGCTCGCCGTGGACCTCGAAGAACCCGAGGGTCCGCTCGTCCTCGATCCCGTAGTGCTCCCGGAGGCCCGCGATCTTCGCGTGGGCCACGCGCGGCACCTGGGCCTCGTACGCGTAGACGGCCGCGACGCCGGCGGCGACGGGCGCCTCTCGGGTGGCCCGGCCGTACGTGTCCAGGAGCGCCCGGGTGGCGGCGTTCGGCTCGGCGGACTCGACGTCCTGGCGGCCGACGCCGATCCCCTCGGCGAACCGCAGCCACAGCTCGCGGTGGTTGTCCTGGCCGTGCTCCTCGTCCCACAGGTTCTCGAGCAGGGCCTGGCGGGTGTTCCGATCGTCGCACCGCGAGTGCAGCGCCGACAGGAACGTCGGGAACGCCGACTCGAACGCGTGGTACTGCCGGGCGTACTCCTGCAGCCACTCCTGCGGCAGGGTTCCCTCCACCCACTTCGTGTAGAACGGGTGCGTCAGCAGGTCGCGGCGGGCGATCGCCTCGTCGATGCGTGCGAGCGTGTCCATGAGCGGTCCCTCCCTGGTCGGCGGCGGATTCCCGGCGAAGGCTGACAGGTCGCGCCGAGCGGAGCAAGCGCGCACGTCACCGTTCGTCTCCGGCGGGCGGCGTCCGGGCCGGTGATACGCTGCGGCGACC
>DATBHM010000168.1:0-2551 GCA_036557505.1 Actinomycetota bacterium
CGAGGACGCTGAACCTGACGCCGGTGATCCTGGGTGGGCCGAGCCTGCCGGGATGGGTGGAGAAACAGCTGCTCGCTGCCGTGGACGAGCTGGAGCCGGCCGACCGCCCGTCCTGAGGCCCGGCCGTTCGTTCTGAGGCCCGCCGTTCAGCGCCCGGCCGTTCGTTCAGGGCCCGCCCGTTCGTCCTTGGCCCGGCTGTTCGTCCCGGCCGTTCGCCCTGAGCCGGCCTTCAGTGCAGCCGGGCAGGTGTGACCAGGCTCACTGACAGAACGAGCGAACTGGTGTTCGATAGCCTCCATGAGCACGCTGCGGTCCGGCCTCGACGAGCTACGGGAAGCCGAGCTGCGCTTCCTGTCCGACGGCGAGCTGGAGGAGCGGATCGACGAGATCGCACGCGCGTCGGGCGTATTGGAGGCCGAACGCTGCAGGACCGTCGCCGAGATCGAGCGTCGCGGCATCCCGGCGTTGTCCGGGCACCTGTCGATCACGTCGTGGGTCGAACACCGCACGCACACCTCGTGGTCGGAGGCGGCGCGTCAGGTCCGGACGGCGCGGGCGCTGGAGTCGATGCCGGTGGTTCGCGAGGCGTTGTACGAGGGGGACGTCTCGCCTTCGGCGGTCGGGCAGCTGGTGGCCGCCCGCGAAGCCAACCCGGGGGAGTTCGCCATGGCCGAGGAGACGTTGGTGGATGCCGCGCGGACGCTGCCGCCTCGCGATCTCCGTCGGGCCGTCGCGCACTGGAGTGACATGGTGAACGCGGACGCGGCGTCGCGGGCGGACCGGGAGCGGTTCGACCGTCGGGGACTGCACGTGTCGCCGACGTTCGAGGGGATGGTTCGTGTCGACGGCAGCCTCGACCCGGAGACCGGCCAGACCCTGATCTCGGCCCTCCGATCGGTGACCGACGCCTGGGCCAGGAACGGGTCGGAGGACGCACGGTCGCCGGCACAGCGGCGGTGCGACGCGCTCGGCGAGATCGCGCGGCAGTGGCTCGACCACCGGGACCGGCCCGAGGTCGCGGGCGAACGACCCCATCTCACCGTGACGCTCGACCTCGATGCGCTGGAGGGCCGGACGGGCCGCCGCTGCGATCTCGATGAGGGGGGATCGATCTCCCCCTCGGCGGCGAGACGGGTCGCCTGCGACGCGTCGGTCGCCCGCGTGATCACCAGGGGACGGTCCGAACCGCTCGACGTCGGTCGCAGGACGCGGGTCGTCCCCACGGGCCTCCGCAGGGCCGTCGTCGCCAGGGACCGCGAGTGCCGGTTCCCCGGCTGCGATCGGCCCTCGCCGTGGTGCGATGCACACCACATCGTGCACTGGGCAGACGGGGGTGAGACGCGGCTGGCGAACCTGGTGCTGCTGTGCCGGCGTCACCACGGGATGGTCCACGACGGATTTCGGGTGGAGATGGGGGACGGCGGGCCGCGATTCTTCCGGCCGGACGGCTCTTCCCTGAAGGATCGGGCCCCTCCCTGAAGGATCGGGCCCCTCCCTGACGGCAGGCACGAAGGGCAAACACCTGCTCCAGCCACTCGCACCGCATCGACGCATGACGTGCGGAATGGGCGGACAGCGATAGCGTGTACGGGATGGCCGACCAGGGGTTCTTCGGTCCGGACAGCGTCTCGTGGCGCGTCCATCGCGAGGTCACCGTGCTGTTCGGAGGCGCCCGCGCCCTGCTCATGCAGGCCGCCCATCCGCTGGTGATCGCCGGAGCCAGGGAGACGGGCTTCTACCAGCGCGACCCGTGGCGGCGGCTCCAGCGGACGCTCATGCTGACCTACGCGCTGACGTTCGGCACGCGGGAGGAGGCCGAACGCGCCGCCGCCCGGATCAACGCCGTCCACCGGAACGTGCACGGCGTCGACGGGGTCACCGGGAAGCCGTACGACGCCTTCGACCCCGAGCTCCTGCTGTGGGTCCACGTCTGCCTCGTCGACTCCGCGCTGCTGTTCGAGCGGTTCACCATCGGCCGGCTCGACGACGCCGGACGTCAGCGGTTCCACGAGGAGCAGATGGTCGCCGCCGAGCTGCTCGAGCTGCCGAGGGAACGCATCCCGCCGACCGTCCCCGAGCTGCGCGCGTACATCGACGACGTCGTCGCGAGCGGCGACCTCCTCGTCACGGACGCCGCCCGGGACGTCGCCACGATGTTCCGCCGGCCCCCGCCCGGTGCCGAGTGGCGGCCGGTGCTGAAGGCCGTCGCGTGGTGGGCGTTCGGCTCGTTACCCGGGCCGATCCGCACCCAATACGGCGTCCGGTGGAGCCCGCCACGGGCGGCGGCCATGCGGGTGAACCTCCGCGCCGTACGCGTGCTGCGGCCGGCAATCCCGCCGAGGTTCCGCTACATCCTTCCCGCCCACGCGGCCGCTCGACGGGCGGGGATCCCGGTCTCGGCCTAGCGCTGCCGAGGGCAATGCCGCCCGGCACGCCGGCGGTGCACGGCCCACGAGCCTGGACCGCGGGTTTGCCGCGGCGTTCCGCCTCCATCGAAGATGACCGGCGACGGACGCCGGGGTTCGCGCATCGGCAGCGGGCGACGACCGGC